>CAKZKQ010000076.1 GCA_937123825.1 uncultured Pseudomonadota bacterium | reverse complement strand
CATGTCGTCGCCGTTTTCGATGTCGGCGAAGGGCGCGCGGGCCAGATCGTCGAGGTTTTCGGCGGCGCGGACGCGCACGCGGAAAGTGGTGTCGCTGAACTCCTGGCTGCGCCAGTTGATGTCGCCCCACTCAAGGTTGGCGCGCCCCGAGTCGTGCACGGCGCGCCAGGTGCCTGAGCGCAGCGTGACCGAGCGAAGCTGGTAACCGGCCATGTCGGAGTAGGTGTAGGGGCGCACGCCGCAGGTGGGGTAGGTGGCCACGACCGAGCCGTCCGAAGAGCGCAGCTTGGTCACCGAGCCGCCGGTGGTGTTGTTGAAGCCGTTGGGGCAGGGGTGGTTGACGCGGTTGGTGCCGTCACCGGCGTAGTTGACCACCCAGATGAAGCCGTCGGCGTCGGGCGTGATGCCGACCGCCGCGCGGCCAACGCGCGTGGCCAGGATGGGCTCGCCGTTGGTGCTGTCGATCTTGACGGCGTAGCTGACCGCGTTGGTCCAGCCCGAGGTGCCCAGGTCGTTGAAGACGGCCCAGACAAAGCCGTTGGCGTCGCGGGCGATGCCGCGGCCGCCGTAGTTGCCGGTGCCGCCAGCGGCGTTGATCACCGGGCGGACGTCGATGACGGCGTTGAGGCCGTTGCCAACAGTGACGGTGCAGTCTTCGGTGTTGTTGGGGCACTCGTACTCACCATCGACCCAGACCACCTTGTGGGTGGCCCACAGCGCGCCCCAGGCGTCGCCGTTGATGTCGGCGGTGATGCCGTAGACGTTGCCGCCCTCGCCGCTGATCCGGAAGCGCTGCTCGACAAAACCGCGCACGCTATCGACGCGCTGCACCGAGGTGCCGCCCAACCACGCCGTCGCCGTCCAGATCCGTCCAAAGGGGTCGATCGACAGGCCGTAGGAGCCCAGGTTGTTCTGAAAGGCCGTCAACGGCTGGAAGTTGTTCTGATCGACCTTCATCCAGCCAAAGCCGCGCCCGTCGTTCTCAGAACTTGAAATCCAGATCTCTCCGGCGGCGTTGATGGCCACACCACGGGTCTTGCGACCGACGTAGGGGGTCTGGCCGATGATGCCGCCGTCGCTGGCCGAGAGCTTGTAGGCCCGGCCCGTGGTGGTGCGCGTGCCGACCCAGCAGTTGAAGTCGATGTCCACCGCGGTACGCGACGGCGAGCTGCCGCTGGGCAAGTCCGTGACGCTCAGCACCCGGCCCGTGGCCGTCTCAATCCGCGAGACGGTGCTGGAGTCGGTGTTGGCCACCCACAAATAGGGGGTCTCGATCTGGTTGAGGTTCAGCTGAAGCTGATCCTGGATCGTGCTGGCGTTGACGTTGACCTCGGTGCCGCCTTCAAAGTCGGCCGTGCTGGTCCACGTGTGACGGTAGGTCTGGGCGCTGGCGCTGGTGGCCAACAACAAGACTGCCAACAACGCCACCGTCCCTACGGACACCAAGGCGATGCGGCCACTCGGACTGCGGTCAGGATTCCTGCTGCACATGAATCGCACTCACTTTCGTTGATGTGGTTGCCGCCTTGCCCTCGGATGCGGCCCAATCCCGGTGTGACGTCCACCATCTCTGTCAGGATGCTCAATCAAAGGAATCCGCCCGTTTGAAGCTGGGTTTCCCCTGAACAATATCCTTTAAAGAGTGACAGTTCACCGGCCACCTACACCTTAGCGGCCCGCGCCAAAAGACACAAACCCCGGGACCACATCGAAAGGGGAAAATCCCAGCCGTTTGGGTCGCGGGGTTCGCAGGCGATGCCAATCCCCCTGTCAGGCAAGGGGAGCGGCGAGCAGTGGGCGGTCAGCGGCGGGCTCAGCAGCCCTCGTCGATGTTGCCGTCGCAGTTGTTGTCCACGCCGTCACAGAGCTCCTCGGCGCCGGGGTGGATGTTGGGATCGCCGTCGTTGCAGTCCTCGGCGCAGGTCGTGCCGTCGGCGTCGCCGTCGCTGAAGGGGCGCAGCAGGCAGCTGGGGTCACAGATGTCGCCGTGGCCGTTGCCGTCCATGTCGGCCTGATCGTCGTTGACGTCCAGCGGGCAGTTGTCGATCACATCCGGGATGGTGTCGTTGTCGTCGTCGGGTTCGCACTCATCGCCGCGGTTGTCGCGGTCGGTGTCGACCTGAAGGGGGTCAAAGACCTCGGGGCAGAGGTCGGTGAAGTCGTCCACGCCGTCGCCGTCGATGTCGTCCTGACAGCCGCCAAAGCGCGGGCCGTCGGGATCGTTGGGGTCGACGGGCAGCTCGGGCCAGTTGCAGTTGTCCTCGTCGTTGAGCAGGCCGTCGCCGTCAATGTCATCGTCGCAGACATCGCCCAGGCCGTCCCCGTCCTTGTCGAGCTGGTCGGGGTTGTAGGTGTCGGGGCAGTTGTCGCGCGGATCATCCAGGTCGGGGCGATCGGGGTCGATGAAGTAGATGATGCCGTCGCGGTCGGTGTCCATGGCGCTGGCGGTGAACTCGCTGGAGTGCGGGCTGTTGAACTCGGGGTTGCCGACCCCCTCCATGGCGCGGCTCAGGAACGGATAGACGCTGCCGGGGCCAGGGAAGTTGCCGCGCAGCCTCGGCAAGCCGCGCCCGTTGTCGATGTACTCAAAGCCAAGGCCGCGGTCCGAGACCGCCTTCCAGTCGTGGAAGAGCGCGCCGCGATCCTCATAGCGGAAGGTGTGGGGGATTTCGGCCCGGTCAAGCGCCTGATCCAGGTCCATGAACGCCGCCGGAGGGCCGCCGCGGTCAAAAATGGCCGTGTCAAAGTAGATGTTGCCGTGGAAGGGGTGCTCGTTCTGGATGATGTGGGTGTTGACGGCGTAGCTTGGCCCCTCGGGATCGACCTGACAGGCGATGTCCAGCCGACACATCCCGCCGCGGACCAGCTCGTGGCTGACCGCCGGCACGCCCTGGTAACAGTTGGACGAGCCCGAAGGCACCGACCGATCGGCAAAGTGCGTGATCAGGCGCCGGTCCGTCATGGCATCGACCCCCGAGTAATCCCGGTAACCAAAGCCGTGGCGCACCAGCGGGTATTCATGGTTGTCCGGCGACGGGCAGCGCATGTTGCGCGAGATGCCGTTGCCGTGGAAGGCCGCCGGGCTGTACGACGACGGGATCCCCGGCACGATCGACACCGTCGAGTACCACGCATCGGGACGCCCAAAGGCGTTGACCAGCACGCCGTAACCACCGGCCGACAATCCGTAGAGCGAGAACGACCTGCGGAAGATCTCCGGGTCGGTGATCACACCATCGCTGTCCGCGCCGCGAATGCGGAAGTTCTGCGCCAGGTGGGTGCGCAGGTCGTCGGCCAGAAAGTCCCGGTAGCTGAAGATGGTCTCGTCGGGCTTCCACAGGCCCACAAAGCGGGTGTGGCAGTTCTGGCGCCGCAGCTGCGGCTCCTGATCACAGTTTTCGGGGCTGAGGCGAGCATTGGGCAGGACAAAAATGGCCGGCTCCATCAGGCCCCAGGCCATGCGCAGCCCTGCCGAGTTGGCCAGCGAGCGGTTGTTCTCGTACTCACCGGCGGTGTGCATCAAGACCACGACGGGGTAGTGCTGATCGGCGCTGCCGCCCTCGGCGTCGCCGTAGTCGGTGTTGGGCAGGTGGATGGCGGGGTTGTTGCGCTCGGGGTTGTCCGGGTCAAAGTATCCCGGCGGCAGGTAGACAAAGGCATCGACCGGGTAGGGGAAGCAGGTCGGGCAGTCGCGCGCCGGGATGGTGATCTCCATCTCGATGAACTGATCGTACTGCACCGGCAAGGTCCGAAACGGGATCACCAGCGGCTCGTCGCCCGTCTCCACCACCAACTCCATGGCCGTGGCTTTGGGCCACCCACGGGGCGAAAAGACGCCGATGGGCCGAACTCTGGGCTCGATCAGGATCGAAGGCCGGAAGCGGCGCTTGGCATCAAGCCCCCTCCAGCTCTGCTGCAAGGGCACCTCGGTGCGCTCGCCGTCCGTCCCCAGACGGTACATCCGCGCCGGAAAGCGCTGGTTCCAGTACTGCTGCTCGGTCCACCCCTTGGGGATCTCCACCCCGGGGTCGTCGATCTCGATCACAAACTGCTTGCCGAAGGTCACCCGGTCGCCCGGATTGACGTTGGCCCAGTGGACGTTGAGCTGCTCGGGCATCGAGCAGTCGTCGGGGCATTGCTCGGCGGTCTCGCCCTCTTCACAAACCCCGTCACCGCACTGGGGGCCCTGCGGCTCACAGTCGTCGGGACAATCCTCGGCCGTTTCGCCGTCTTCACAGACGCCGTCGCCGCACTGCGGACCCTCTGGTTCACAGTCATTGGGGCAGTTGTCGGCAGTTTCGCCGTCGTCGCACGTCCCGTCGCCGCACTCCGGTCCGTCGGGGGTGCAGTCGCTCGAGCAGTTGTCGACGGTCTCCTCTCCCTCGCAGACGCCGTCGCCGCACTGCGGCCCGTCGGGGGCGCAGTCGTCCGGGCAGCCGTCGATGGTCTCGACGTCGTCACAGACGCCGTCGCCGCACTCGGGGCCGTCGTTGTTGACGTCGTTGTTGGGCGCGTCGTTGTTGGTGTCGTTGTTTTGCGCGTTGTTTCCGTCGTTGTTGACGGGATCGTCACCGCCGGTGTTGCCACCGCCGTCCGAGCCGCCGCACGCGGCCAGGGCCAAAGCCCCGATCATCAAGGTCACCCTGATGATCCCTGTCCATCTACCTGCCAGCATGACTGCACCTGCCTGGTCTTGGATGTTTTGCTCTCGTTCAAAGCGCGCCATCGTTGGTCTGCAAAGGCTGCGCCCTTGTTGCTGGGGCCACCGCCATATGGATGCGCGCGCTTTGGAAATGTATCTGACGCTCTGTGCACATTTGGGTTGGCTGTCGTGGCGGTCAAACCCACGGAGTCCTCATCAGCCAACCTTGTTTTGAGCTGTGTTGTGTCTTTGCTCTGCTCAAACGATAGGTTTTTGGCGCGGCGATGTCGAGCCCGTAGGCTTTGTGGGCATCCCGCACCGCTTCCACATCGCCCATCAAGGATCGAAGCTGACCATATTGCCGCCGGCGAAGGTGGCGTTGATGATGAAGGTGTCGTCCCCGGCGGTGACCTCGGTGTTGATCAGTTTGATGACCGAGATGCCCAACCTGGGCGCGTTCAGGCGCGCGATGGCTTCGGCGGGGATGGTGAATTGGCCCGGGTCACCCTCGATGGTGCAGGTCAGGCTGGGTCCGTTGATGAAGGCGTAGGCGTCGTTGTGGGGCGTGACGGTCAAGATGACCGTGGCGCCGCTGTTTGCGCCCGACCACGTCACCGGCAGCGCCCCAGCGCCGACGGTGGCGTCTGCCACGGGGCTGGTCACCTGGTGTTCGGCGGGGGTGTCGATGGTGGCCGAGAAGGGGCGGATGTGTCGCCCGCCCGCGGCCGTGATGGTCACCTGTGAGTCGGGGACAAAGAGCAAGTCGTTGTCTTCGGCCACCGATGACTCGTAGCTGATGCCATCGTCCATACCGGTCAAGGGGCTCAAGGTGGCGGTCACCTGCCCGTCGCTCAGCGTGATCTCTCCAGCGTCGTAGCCAAACTCCGGCGGCGCCTCTTCGGTGCTGAAGGTGCCCACCGTGCAGTTGCCGATCATCTCTCCGGGAGGATCCTCGGGGCTTGGCTCCACAAACGCCGCTGCGACATTGCCACGGCGGATCGCCAGGAAAAATGGGATCGCCTGAATGGTTGATTCAAAGAGCGTGACGCCGCCGGTCAGTGTCTCGGGGCGAGGATCGAGGGGGGTGTCGAACTCCTGGACGTCATCGGCGTCGGGTGTGTCGTCGACATCGGGCATCTCATCGACGTCCTCGGGCTCGTCGGCATCGGGCATGTCGTCGACATCCTCGGGAGGGTCGGCGTCGGGGGTGTCATCGACATCTTCGGGCTCATCGGCGTCGGGCGTGTCGTCGACATCCTCGGGAGGATCGGCGTCAGGCATGTCGTCGGCGTCGGGGACGTCGTTGTTGTCCGGCTCATCCACGCAGCGGTCTTCCTGGCACTCTTGCCCGGCAGGGCACGGGTTGTCCTGGGAGCACTCCGGGGGGGTTGGGCTGTCGTTCTGGCTGTCTTCGTTGCCGCCACAAGCGCAGAGGCACGCGACCGCAAGCGCGGTGAGCATCCACAGGGGCAGTGTATGTTGCTGATTCATATGTCCGGGTCCCCTGGTCGGTCAGGTGTGACGCTGAGTTTGGGGGGTTGTGGGCCGTGTTGGTGTTTGGGGAGGTTGTTTGTTCCCTGGTATCGCCCCGCAGTGTAGCTTTGATGCCACACTGGCGCAATTGTGTTTCCTGACTAGGTATATTCTTGTTGTTATCGAAGTCAGCACCCGTGACGTTGGGGTTTTATCAGGGCTTGAATCATTTCAGTCCAGGGGATTCGAGGCCCCGTGGGCGGGAGCGGAGGCGGTTTCGATGCGTGATGAAGCGCGCCAGGTCTGAGAGTCTGTGTGTACCGCCAATCTACCCAGAGTGTCTGGTTGAAGGAGAGCATAGCGCGAACCGGAGGGACCGGCCGTGTTCGTGAAGGATGGACCGTGACGTGGAATCGGAATTTGTGATCCTCGTGGTGGAGGACGATCGGGTGTTGCGCATGGCGCTGACCCACATCTTTAAAAATGAGGGCTTCGAGGTGCTCGAAGCCAGCAGCGGCCGCCAGGGGCTGGAGGTGGCGACCGCGACGCCGCGCCTGGATTTGATCCTGACAGATGTCGTGATGCCCGACGGCGACGGGCGCACCATGGTTCGCCAGTTGGAGGCGCTGAGGCCCGATGTCCAGGTCCTCTTTGTCACCGGACTGGCGAGGCTCGTCGAGCCCGGTGAGGTGACCCTCGACGGTCACCCGCTCTTGTATAAGCCGTTTGACATCAACGCGCTGCTGGACACGGTGTGGGGGGTGTTGGGCGCCAAGGATTCTTGCGCCCAGCGTGAAAATGCGTCATGACGTACGCCCCAACTTGCGGTGTCGTGGGTTGGGTTTGATCCCTCGCGACAAGGAGCAGCCATGCTGATCACCCCACACATCGAACGATTGATTGATATGGCGCTGGACGAAGATCTGGCCGGTGGCGATGTGACCACCGAAGCGATCTTTGGCCCCTATGATCACACCACCGGGACGCTGCTGGCCAAACAGGACGTGGTCCAGTGCGGCCGCGACCTCTTTGACGCGGTGATGCACCGGGTGGATTCGACCATTGAAGTGGAGTGGATCTTCCCCGACGGGGCGGAGGTGGTCTCGGGCACCGAGCTGGCCACGATCAAGGGGCCGACAGCGTCGGTATTGATGGGCGAGCGCGTGGCGCTGAACTTTTTCCAGCGCATGTGCGGGATCGCCACCAAGACGCGGCGCTTTGTGGAAGAGTTGGCCGACAGCGAGGCTGACATCGCCGACACGCGAAAGACCCTGCCGGGTTTTCGCCTGCTGGACAAGGTCGCCGTGCGCGTCGGCGGTGGTCGCAACCACCGCATGAATCTTGGCGGCGGTGTGATGATCAAGGACAACCACATTGCCGCCGCCGGCTCGATCTACAACGCCGTAGACCGCGTGCGCGCGTTGGCGCCCCACACGGTGCGGATCGAGGTCGAAGTGACGACCATGGAAGAGCTTGAGGAGGCGGTCGAGGCCGCCGCCGACATCATCATGCTCGACAACATGAGCGTCGAAGAGATGACGGCCTGCGTCAAGCGCGCCCGGGAGCTGTCGGGGGCGCGGCCTGTGATCCTTGAGGCGTCTGGAAACGTGACCCTGGAGACGGTGGCCGCCATCGGCAAGACCGGGGTCGACATCATTTCATCGGGGGCGTTGACCCACTCGGTCAAGGCCGCCGACATCTCCCTGAACCTCCAGAGCGAGCCTTGAACTGGTCTGTGGCCCTCTGGTAGATCACCCCTGTGCGTGCCTGTGCCTTGTGCTGGCGCGCTCTGCGTGGGATCGTGTGTCCCTATGGAAGAGTCGCGCCTTGTGCGGCTCAAAGCTCGGAGTTGTTGGTTGTGGGCAAGATCATCGCGATCGCCAATCAAAAGGGTGGGGTTGGCAAGACCACCACGTCGGTCAACCTGTCGGCCTGTCTGGCCAATCAGGGCAAAAAAACGCTCCTGGTCGATATGGATCCCCAGGCCAACGCTGGCAGCGGCATTGGTGTCCAGAAAGAGTCCATCGAAGGATCGGTCTACCTGACGCTGGTCGGCCACGCCGACGCTCAGGATCTCATCAAGACCACCGACATGGAGAACCTGTGGCTGCTGCCCAGCGACAGCAACCTGGCCGGTGCCGAGATCGAGTTGGTGTCTTGGGAGGACCGCGAGTTCCGCCTGCGCCAGGTCCTCGACCCGCTGCGCGCGCACTACGATTACATCATCATCGACTGTCCGCCGAGCCTGGGGCTCTTGACGATCAACGCGCTGGCCGCGGCCGACACGGTGCTGGTTCCCATCCAGACCGAGTACTACGCGCTGGAGGGGCTCGGACACCTGCTCAACACCATCGGCCTGATCCACGAGCACCTCAACCCCGCTCTGTCGATTGAAGGCATTTTGTTGACGATGTTCGATGCACGCACCAACCTCTCCCATCAGGTCGCTGGGGAAGTCTCGGGGCACTTTGGGGAGTTGGTCTTTGAGACCGTCATTCCCCGCAATGTCCGCCTGAGTGAGTCGCCCAGCTTCGGCAAGCCCGTCATCCATTATTCAAGCAGCAGCGCGGGTGCCCAGAGCTACAAGGCGCTGGCTGCTGAGTTCCTGGCCCGCAACACCGCGGCCTGAGGCCAGTCATGAACAAGCCTGAAAAGAGCCTGCTGGGCGGTCGCCCGTTGGGCACCACGATCAAGAAGCGCGGCGCGCTGGGCAAGGGCCTCGGAGCCCTCATCCCCAATAAGGCCGACCGCGACAAACGCAACTACTTTGAGTGCCTGGTCAGCCGCATCAAGGCCACCCCCGACCAGCCCCGGAGCATCTTCAATGAAGAGGCGCTGAGCGAGCTGGCCGAGTCCATCAAGCGCTCCGGGATCATCCAGCCCCTGGTTGTGCGTCAGGACGGCGCCGACTACCGCCTCATCGCCGGCGAGCGCCGCTTGCGGGCCTCGCGCCTCATCGGTCTTGAGCGCGTGCCGGTGGTCATCAAGGACGTCGATCCCGACGAAGCCTTTGAGTTGGCGCTGCTGGAGAACATCCAGCGCGAAGACCTCAACCCCGTCGAGGAGGCCGAGGCCTACCAGCGCTTGATGACCATGCGCGAGTACACCCAGGAGACGTTGGCGGAGAGCCTCGGCAAGAGCCGCTCCACGATCGCCAACACCCTGCGTCTGCTCAAACTCTCTGAGCCCGTCCAGCGCATGATCGCCAAAGGGGAGTTGAGCAGCGGCGCCGCGCGCGCCATCCTCTCGCTGCCCCAGAGCGAAGACCAGGAGCGCATGGCCCAGGCCGCCATCGACGAGGGCTTCAACGTCCGTCAGCTCGAGTCCCTCTCGCGGCGCGTCAAAGGCGGCGACAACCTCGAAGACGCCATCAAGGCCGAGGTCTCCGGCGAAGTCGCCGCGCCGACCCCAGCGCCCCGGCCCCGCAAGAAAAGCACCTCGAAAGCCTCCACCCAGCAAGGGCTGCCCATCAGCGAGCCCATCGACATCACCAACCGCGCCCAGGTCGTTAAGTCCCTCTCGGAGCGCTTTGGTTGCCACGTCGATGTGCACGACGATGAGCAGGGCGGCTCCATCGAGATCTATTTTGACAACGAAGACCACCTCAAGGCGCTGGTGGAAAAGCTCATGCGCCTGAAGTGATTCGCCATGGCCACCAAGGACGACCCCACCGACCAGCCTCAAAAGCAGCCTGATGCGCCTGCCGCCAAGCCCACCCGTGAGCAGCTCCTGGCGGCGCTGGCTGCGGCCACTGGTCAGCAAACCAGTGATGAGGAGTATCACAGCCGCATCGTCATCAAACCGGACGGTGAGGTGCTCATTGAAAACCTGTCGATGGATCTGATGGAGCTGGCGCTCCTGCTCGATCCCGAAGCCGAGGTGGCTTGCGAGTTGCCCGAACCCGAGGAATCATAGCCCTCGGCGCCAGCTCGCCGTTGTTGTTTTGAGCCGGTCCGTGGATGGATTCATGGACCGCTCCCGAGTCTTGAGAAGAAAGCCAAGGATAGGCGCTCGCTCCCTCTATGCAGTTGATGAGGCCCGCTGAGAAGAAGACCACAAGCCGCGCAAACAAGCCGACCCGACGCCGCGATCGTCATCAGAGACCGCGACAGCGGGATGCGTGGCCTGTATTTTGTGCCTTCTTCCCGGCCCAGCCTCAAAGGGGCCAGCCCATGACCCGAACCCTATCTGTCCTGCTCGTGCTCCTGTCGATGGCGGCCTGCTCGGTCGCCTCTGACGTCGACAAGCGCGCCGAGCACCAGCGTCCCGACGCCGCAGCCACTGCCCACGAAGATGAGCAGAGCAAGGCCCAGAGCAAGCAGCCCGAGGTCGCAGAGCCCGCCCCCGAAGCCGCCGAACCTGCCCAGGTCGCTGCCCAGCCTGCCGAGGTCGCCCCCGAGGCGCAGCCCTCTGGGGCCGACAAAGCGCTCAATGAGGAGGTGGCCGCGATCATGAAGGTCGCCCAGGCGCCCATGGTCGAGGCGCCCGTGACCATCGGACCGATGAGCTTTCGGCTGCTCAAGGTCCCCGGCGAGCAGCCCGAGCCCGCGCTGACCCCTGGGACCATCCGCTATCGGATCATGGTTGAGCAGGGGCTGGAGAGCGACGCGGCGCGGTTTGGCGAGCGCGTGAGAGATGTTCTGGGGCGCAAAGACGGGTGGGGAGCGATTGGGATCGACTTTGTGCCCGTGACCAAGAATCACGACATCACCGTGTTGCTGGCCAACCCCAAGACCGTCGATCGCCTCTGCCGCCCGCTCAACACCGCCGGGACGCTCTCGTGCGCCATGTACCGCCGCGCCAACCTCAACTATCTGCGCTGGACCACGGGTGCCAAAACATGGGGCGACGACGTTGACGGCTACCGCGACTACCTGATCAATCACGAGGTCGGTCACCTGTTGGGGCTGCTCCACCAGCGCTGCCCCAAGCCGGGCGAACCCGCGCCGGTCATGCTGCCCCAGACCAAATATCTTCAGCGCTGCTTGCCCAACGGCACCCCCACCGCCGACGAAATGAAGCGCCTCAAGCGCAGCCTGCGCAACTGGGACAAAAGGCGCATGAAGTTGCGCAAGCGCGAGATCCCCCCGCCCCCCAAAAAGCGCTGATGCGCTTGCCATTGCCGGTGTGTCAGATTTCTTTGTGAAGCTCTTCGAGGCACTGCTTCAAGAGCCCTGCGATGGAGAAGACGCGCAAAAAGGCGTGATCCATCAACTCACCCACGCGTGGATGCGTGTCGGTGCTGGCCACGTGCGTCAGCAAGCCGCTGGCCTGGAGCTTGTCCAGCGCATTGCCCGGAAAGAGCCCGTGGGTCGTCACCGCCGACACTGCCGTGGCGCCCGCGTCCCGATAGGCCGCCGCCGCGCCCAGGAGCGTCGAGCCGCTGCGGATCATGTCGTCGTAGATCACCACCGGGCGGCCCTGCACCTCGGCGCTGATCCCCGAAACCTCGGTCTGAGAGCCGCTGATGCGCCGCTTAAAGACGTAGGCCGCCGTCACCCCCATGTCGTTGGCCAGCGATTCCACCCACTTGGCGCGCCCCGCGTCTGTGCATGCCAGCACAAACTCCTGGCCATCTGCGGCCTGACGGATGGCCTCGATGATGACGGGCTTGGCGTAGAGGTGCCGCGTGCGGATGTGATCCTCAAAGTAGTAGGGGATGCCCGGCGCGTGAAGGTCGACCAAAATGGCCCGGTTGCCCAGTGGTGCCGCCGGGATGGCCGAAAAAAGCCTCGCCCTGGTCTTGGCCGTGACCACCTCGCCGTCTTTCACCGCCCGCTCCATGGTGCTGTACCCGAAGTAGGGGATGATCAACGTCAGTGTCCTGGCCCCGTACTTCACCAGCGCGCAGGCCAGATCAAAAATCCGCAGCGTCTCTTCATCCGTCACCGTCCCACCCAGCAAGACCACGTCTCGCCCCGTCGGGTCGTGCGCGATGCGCTGATAGCGCTCGCCGTCTGGAAAAAGGCGCGTCTCGATGTGACCCTCTTCGACGAGCGAAGAGGCACACAGGGCGTTGCCCAATGCTTGATAACGCGGTGTGGAGAAGATGAGCAGCGGCGGCTGTGGTATCATCATGGGAGTGTGGTGTGGCCACAATGTCGAGTTTGAGGAAAGATGACCACGTTGTCCGACAATCCCCAGCCCCTGCAGGACCCCACCGATGTGTTGGAGCGTCTCCTGGGAACAGACCAGGGCGGACATCGCGTCGAGCTTGAGTCCGGGGTGTATCACATCTCCAGGCCGTTGACCATCAAGCGGCCTGTGGAGGTGATCGGCAACGGGCCAGTGGTCTTCAAGCGGGCCTTTGGACACCACGCGCCGATGTTGCGCTTTGTCTCTTCTGGGGCGTCGTCGCTCAGCGGCGTCACGTTGACCCACGCCACCCACGACGATGACGTCAGCGGGGATCTCCTCCACGTCGATGCCGGGGAGTTGAGCCTTGTGCGGTGTGCTTTTGGGGCGCGCGCGGCCAATGGCACGCTCATCAGTGGTTCGGCGGGTCTGCGTGTGGGCAAGAGCGCCCGCGTGAGCCTCAAGAGCGTCTCTTTTAGAGGCCTCTCCGAGGGGCTTGTCGGAGATGGAGAGGCCCACATCACCGCCGCCCAGTGCTCGTTTTACGATTGTCGTTGGGGTCTGAAGCTCGGCGGCCACTGCGTGGCGGTCGTGCACCAGGGGCGCCTGCGAGATTGCCGCAGCGAAGGGGTCTTTCTGGGCGGTCGGGCCAACGTCTCACTGACCGAATGCGTCTTTGAAGGCGGCTTGATTGGGGTTGGCCATGGCGAAGGGGCCACGCTGGCGGTGGGCACCTCGGCGTTTGAGCGCCAACAGCGCGCCGGGGTGTGGCTCGAAGGCTGGGGTCAGGTGCGCCTTGAGGCGTCCATCATCACCCAGACCGTCATCGGCATCCACATCACGGGCCGTTGTGAGCCGCTTGTCTCTCAGTGCCGCATCAAACACTGCGCAGGCACGGGGGTCGAGTGGGACGCGCGGGCCGCGGGCGACTTTGAGGGCAACTCGCTGACCGATTGCCTCCTGGGTGCCTCTGTGACTGGCCACGCCGAGCCCAACATCGTCAACAACACCTTCGTCAACAACACCTCTGGAGGGGTGCGCTATCAGGGCTCCGCCGCTGGGATCATCCGGGGCAACACCGCGCGAGACAATGAGGGCTTTGGCATCAGCGTCCAGGGCAACGCCTCTCCGCAAGTGCTGCGCAACAACATTGAGCGCCAGGGCGCCGTGGGGCTGAGCTACGGTGGCAGAGCCGAGGGGGTGGCCGAGTCCAACCTCATCCACCACAACCCCACCGGGATCATCATCCAAGCCATCGCCGCGCCCCGGATCGAAGCCAACAACATCGACCACAACCAACACCATGGCGTGGTCATCAAAAAAGATGCTCGCCCCGTCCTTTTGAGCAACACCCTGGAGTCCAACGGGCGCAACGGCTTCTTTTACCGCAACCGAGCATCCGGGCGCGCCGAGTCCAACCGGATCATCGGCGGCCGCTTTGGTGTGCGCGCCGCCGGAGAGTCCAGCCCCCACCTCAAATCCAACATCTGCAAGGGGCAAGCCGAGGTCGGCGCCGTCCTGGAAGGGAGCAACAGCGCCGTGCTTGAAGGCAACACCTTTGAGATGGCGCGCATCGGTGTGAAGCTCTCGGCCAAGGCCATGTCCCGGGTCTTGTCCAACATCTGTCAGCACAACGCCGAGATTGGCGTCGAGGTCTGCGATCAGGCCGAGCCCGTCGTGGAGCGCAACGCGCTGCGGCACAATAAGGTCGGCCTGCGGGTCGATGCCAACGCCCATCCGCTGCTGCGCGACAACACCTTTGACACCAACGACATGAACCGCCAACTGCCCGAGTCCTACACCCGGGCGATGATGGCCCTGGCCCCGCTGGAGTCCGTCCCTGCGTCCGTGCCGCGCCGCCTGCGCCCCTCGCGTGGGAGCAAGGGCGGGGCGGGGGTGATGGAGGCCAGCGGCTGGACGGCGTTGGTGACGGCGATGGTGGTTGTGGCCATTTTCTGGCAGCCGGTCTTCTGGATCGCTGCGCTGTCGGTCTCGGCGCTGGCCTCCAGACGCATCTATCAGCGCTTCTTGCTGGTCCACGGTCACCTGATTGAGGCCACCGTCACCCGCAGCCGCTCCGCAGAGGGGCTGATCACGTTGACCTACACTGGCCCCGGCGGCGAGCTTTACAGCCCCACCGAGGAGGTCCCCGAGGCCGTGGCGCGTGCCCACCCCCGAGGCACCACTGTGCCCTGCCTTGTGCACCCGCTGATGCCTCAGGTGGCCATCTTCCCCACGCTCGAAGGCATCAAGTACATGCTCCCCGAGCCCGCGCAGGACAACCGCCCCACCACGGGCGCGGCGCACGAGTGGCCCGATGCATCCGATCAGTCTCACCCGATCGATGTGCCGCTCTACCGCGAGCCGCCACAGCCCCAAAGCGGCTTGATGGGTCGTCTGCGGGGTCGGGGCGCCCAGCAGGTGGGCCACATGATCTGGTTTGAGGACAAGGTGGAGGTGACGCTCAGTGATGGACGCCATTGGACGATGCACTTGACCGAGGCCTTTGTGCTCCAATGTGCGGTCTGGCTGACGGGTCCCAAGAAGGCGTCTTTGAGTTTGTCACTGCGTCGGCGCGGGGAGTCGGGGCGGAGCCATTGGCTGGAGTTTTGTGTGGCCTGGCCTCAGGCGCGCATCAGTCGGGATGTGCCGGTGCTGCAAAAGGCGGTGGCCCACGTCACTCCAGAGGACTTTGAGGCGCTCTTGCCGCGCCTTCATCAAGCCGCGCGTGCCCAGGGTCTGGAGCCGTGGCGTTGGTTCTGGTGAGGATCAACTGGCCTGCGATTCGGGGTCGTCCGCGCTGTCCTGGAGTCCGTCTGAATCGTCTGGGTCGGGCTCTCCCTCGGCCAGCAGCGGGGTGCTGTCTTGATCGCCAAGGAGCTGTTGGCGGATGTCGTC
The DNA here is from genome assembly GCA_937123825.1 of uncultured Pseudomonadota bacterium. Lineage (GTDB taxonomy): Bacteria > Myxococcota_A > Bradymonadia > Bradymonadales > CAKZKQ01. Next base: position 5,858 of record CAKZKQ010000076.1, on the reverse strand, counting down.
GGCCATGGAGCGGCCCGCCTGGCTGATGGTCCCCCAGACGCGTCCCGCCGCGGAGCCCGCCACCACGCCCAGCTTGAGTCCTTTGCGGGACAGTTCCTGGGCGACGGTCGTGGTGCGGATGATCAGTTCGCCCTGGCGAGCGTCGATGGCGTGGATCAACACGGTCTCTTCGCCCAGCAGCGCCCGCAGCGCGCCAAAGAAGTGGCCGTCGAGTTGGCGCCGCACGGGTTCGAGGTTGTGCAGATCGATCCGCAGCAGGTCCGGGGACTCCTGGGTGAAGGCCTCGCTGGAGCGGTCCAGGACGCTCAATAGGGCGTCGGCGGCAAAGAGCCTGCCAAAGATGGCCTGGACAAAGAGGAGCAGGACGCGCTCGACGGTGCCCCGGGCGAAGGTCTGGATTTCGCGCAGCAGGCGGATCCGTATGACCTGACGTCGGATGGAGATCTCGACCGACTCAAAGCGTGCCTGGAGGCGGAAGGTTGGCCCGTGGAGGGGTCCCACGGCGCCCTGGATGTCAAACTCGAAGTAGCCGTCGTAGAAGCGCACGGCCAGCGCCTCCCAGTGCATGGGTAGGTCTTCGTCCAGACCGGCCTTGCGCAGGACGCGGTTGACGGCCACCTCGGGGATGACCATGTCTCCGGCGGCCATGCGGCGCAGCAGCGGCAATTGGCGGCTGGCCTTGCGGGCGCGGCGAGAGGCGGAGTTGATGAGTCGTTCGGCGATGGTTCGACGAGCTGCCATAAAACTTGTGTGCCTCGGTTGCAGAAAACGTTGGTCTTGTGGTCAGCCGTGGCTAAGATAGCGCGTCTGGTAAACCACAGGCCTGAACCCATTTGTTCCTGTGACAAATCTGGGTCCGGCGCCGCACAGGTCAAGCCGACAAGGCGTCACCGGTGTTTGTTGGTGCCCTCAAGAGGGCGCAAGGAGAAGAGCCCCATGACCATTGAAGAGCCCATTGGAGGACTGTCCCCCGAAGCCCTCAAGGCGCGCCACGAGGCCACCGCCGGGCGGATTGAAGAGATCGCCGCCCGCATTGTGGCCATTGTGCAAAAGGACGTGCCGCGTTTTGTGGAGCGCGAGGTGCGCAAGCGCTGGCTCGATCACCCCGACTTTGCCTCCGCCATGGACGATCAAGCGCTGGCGTCGCTCAAGGCCGACATGCGCCAGTTTGCCCAGGCCCAGTCCGAATCTCTTGGACAGACGCTGGCCCAGACCGAGCGCTGGCTCAGCGCCACCGAGCTGCCCACCGAGCGCAAGACCCTGGAGGCCAACGCCGAGGTCTGGAGCGTCTTTGGGTCGCTGGCGTGTGCGCTGGCGGGTTTTCTGGGCAAGCACGGCTTTCCCTCCGACCAGCCCGAGAGCCCTGAGCCCGTCTTTGATTTGGCCTACCGCACGCCGGTCTATTTCATTGAGCGCGAATACTGCCCCAGCGTCATTGAGGCTTACTGGAACGTGGTGGAAGAGCTTCTTGAGCTTGTGGCCGCCATTGAAGCCCAGCGCGCCGCGGATCATCGCAAGGTCCTTGAAGCGCGCTGGAAGAACTTTTAGGGCGCGTTTTGTTGAAGATGGGCCTTTCAAAGGCGAGCCATCCAAGGCCCGCTTTGTCACCGACCGACCCCAAAGGGTGCACACCACCTTGAGGATGTTCTTTGCACATGTGTGGCCCCAACATCGGTTGGGGGCCGTTGGCCTTGCCTGGTTCAAGGTGAGCCTGTGCACCGGTGCGCTTGTGGGGGCGGTGGGCTGCGCCAGCGCTCCGCCTGCAATCACCGTCGAGCGCCCCCCCGAAGCGCTCCAGCCCCCGCCCGAGCACCCCGCTGGGATCTGGAGCCAACGCTACGTCTCGCCGTCGGCCTACGCGCACTACATCGAGGCGCGCATCCACTGGGAGCAGGGGCGCCTGGACAAAGCCGTGGCGCACGTGGATCTGGCGCTGGCGTTTGATCCGGAGTCGGTCTATCTCCACGCCGTGTTGGCCGAGCTTCACGCTGAGCTTGGCGAAATGGAAGAGGCCGCCGAGCACCTGGACGCTGCCCGCAAGGCAGATCCCGAGTCTCCCTGGGTGGCGCTGGCTGCGGCGCGGCTGGCCCTGGTCGAAGGGCAATGGGACGAGGCCATCAAGGCGGCCTCGACCGCCGCGCGCTGGGCGCAGACCCACACCCCGGCCACGGTCGTGATGTCCCGGGCGCTGCGCAGCGCCGGACAAGCGGTGGACGCTGTGGCGGTCATGACGCCGCTGCACCAGAGCCAGCCCCATGACAGTCAGGTGGCGCTTGAGTTTGGCGCTGTTTTGGAGGCCGCAGGCCGCACTCGCCAGGCTCAGGATGTTCGCCTGGAGTGTGCTCGCCATGCCCCCGCTGGCGACGTGCAGTGTTGGAGCGCGCTGGCCATCTCGGCCGCGTCTGGTGCGGCCCCCGAGGCCCCCGTGCTGCTCTGGGAGGCCGCCGCCGCCACGTCGTCTTCGCGCGCAGCGGTCGCCGCGCTCTCCGAAGCCCTCTTTGAGCGCCAACTGGCCTCGGGCCTGCAAACCTACATCGAGGCCTGCGTCGCGCAGCGCCCATCCCACGCCGAACGCTTCGCGCTCCTGGGCCGTCTCCATCGCCAGGAGCGCCGCCTTGCGCAAGCCGCCGCCGCTTTTGGGCGCGTGCCCCCCGACGCCAGCGTCTACGTCGACAGTCAGCGCCAACAGATCGAGTTGCTCCTGGAGCTTGGTCGCCCCAAAGATGCGCTGAACATGGCCACCAAAGCCCTCCAGAGCGCCCCCAACGCGCCCTGGATGCACGTCTCCATGTCCAGGGTTCAGCACCGGCTGGGGCGAACGCGGGCCGCAGAGCGCACCCTGGAGAAGGCCGCACGGGCCTTTCCCGGCGCTGGGGTGGTGCGCCTGGGTCAGGCGGAGCTGTGGTTGGACCAGGGCAAGGCCCGCAAAGCGCAGACGGCGCTTGAAGATGCCCACGCGCTTGGAGAGCAGGGCCCCTACCAACAACGGCTCCTGGCCCGCTGCTGGGTTGAGCAGGGTCAGCGCTGGGAAGAGGCCGAGGCGCTGCTGCGTCGCCTGCGCACCCAGTCCAAGAGGCCCGATCCCGATGCGTTGCTCCTCCTTGGCCAGGTCCTGCTCCACCGCGAATCCTACGAAGACGCGCTGGTCTGCCTGGAGGAGGCCGCCAAAGCTCGCCCCAAAGACCCCCAGATCCTGGCGGCGTTGGGCGAAGCGCGCCTGGCAGACGGACAGATGGACGCGGCATTGGCGTCGTGGCAGGCGGCGTTGGCGTTGACCCAGGACAAGGCGCTGCGGCGAAGGTTGCAGCGCAACATCCAGACGTTGACGCGGCCATAGTGCTTTGTGAATGGGGCCCTGGGGTCCATTTTAAACTGCGCCGATGGCCAGGCCTGTGTCACAATCGCCGGGTTGTTGTCGGTTGAATGGTTCAATGATGGTGGTGAGGATATGATGCGCGTTTCGAATCTGTGGTGGTTGCTGGCAGGGTTGGGGTTGTTGTTGGGCGGTTGCCCAAAGAACGTGCCGCCGCCCACCGATGAGGTGACCGACGCCGCCGAGCTTCTGGAGGCGATCAACGGCGCCACGACGTCGATCGACGACGCCCGCATGCTCGACGTGCGCCTGGACTACTTTGGCCAGCAGGGCAGGGCGTCCATCAAGCAGCTCATCCTCCTGCAACACCCCGACCGGCTGCGGATTCAGACCTACATCCCCGGCATGGAGGGGGTCGCGGGGGTGCTGGTGTGCGCCTGCGGCAAGTTTGCCTTCCACGACCGACAAGAAGACGTCTACTACCACGGCCCGGCCACCACCGAGAACATCGCCCGCGTCATGCCCGTCGGGCTCAACTGCAAAGACCTGGCCCATGTGCTGCTGGGAGGCGCCCCCCACGACCGGCTCGGCTCGATGGGCGTGGAACCGTCCATCCAATGGGATCGCACCGAAGGAGGTTATTTGTTGGACTGGCAGGGGGCCTCGGGTGAAGATTCCAGAGCGCGCGTCTGGGTGCGTCACGGAGACTGGCGTGTAACGAAAATGACCACATGGACAGCCGACGGAGAGACCCGGTACGATTACGAGGCTGAAAAATTCGCCAAGATGGGTGAAATCATTCTCCCTGGACGGCGGCGCTTCGTGGTCAAATCCACCGGCGAGGACTTTTCGTTGACGCAAGGGGAGACGCAGGTCAACCCCGAACTTGACGAGGTCCTTTTTCAGTTGGCGCCCCCGGCCGGATCCCCGGTGCGCTACATCGGCCCGCAGTCCTCACCGCCGCCCCCTCCGGTCGACGGTGATTTGTGCGGGGGTTGAGACATTGGCTGGCGAGGAATGAGACGATGATGGATGATCTGCAGATTGCCCGGCTCCTGGTGGCCGAGCATCTGATTGATGTGCAGGGGTTGGAAGAAGCACAGCGCCAACAAAACCGGCACGGCGGGGATCTCTATACCGTCTTGATCGAAAACTCTTTTGTGGACGAAGAGAAGACGATCACGCTGGTCTCCCAACACATGAACATCCCCTGCGTCAGCCTCAAGGACTTTGAGGCCAACGAAGGGGTGTTGGAGCTGCTGCCGGCTGAGATGGCCTCGCGCTACCGCGCCGTCCCGCTTGGCGTCTCCCACGAGCACAACCCGCCGTCGCTCTTTCTGGCCATGGCCAACCCCGTGGACGTCGACGCCATGGAAGACATCGGCCACCACACCGGCCTGGACATTGTGGCCTTCCTGGCAGGACCGCTCGACATCGACAAGACGCTGGAGCGTTGCTACGGCAGCCGCATCTACGGCAACCAATCCCACGCCGCCAGCTTGCGCGCCAACCCATTTGCAGGCCCCAGTGTCTCCAACCTCATGGATCTGCCCCTGCTGGACGATCCCGAGATCATCCCCGACGCCTCCGCCCCACAGATATTCTCCAACGTCGATCTGCCCATGGGCGTCCAGCCCGAACAAGTCGACGTCAGCCTTGAAGACCTGCTCAGCGACGAGTCCATCATCCCCGTCCCCAAACCCGTCCTGAGCGCCCAGGATCTGGCGCGCCTGTCGGCCATGAGCGTCCCCGACGATCTGGGCGACGACGACGACATGCTCGAAGTCGACCTCGAAGGCTTCACCGAATCCCAGGACTCCGACATCTTCGGCGTGCGCGGCTCGCGGATCTTCATGCCCCCAGAGTCGCTGACCGAAGCCGGACGCCGCCGCCTGCGCGAAGCCGGCCTCGGACCCGACGACTCCGAACTCTCCCCCCCGCCCCCCATGCCGCTCAACCCACACGGCAATGAAACCCACATGGGGCCCTTCCAGAACCTCAGCGACTCCGGCGACGCAAGCCTGGAGGCCTCCCTCGAAGCCTTCGCCCGCTCCCCCCTCGACAGCCTGCCCGAACCTGCCATCTCCTCGATCGGCTCCCGCTCCGGCCTCCCCGGCGCAGGCTCCTCCATGGGCATCCCCTCGCGAAACCCCCTCGACCCCCCTGCCGCCTCCCCCTCCCAATTCAACAACGCCAGCAACCAATCCAGCCGAGGCCTCAAACCCTTCCCCCGAGAACTCACCGAGCGCTCCGTTCGAGTCCTCAATCAGGCCTACAACACCCACGACATCAACGAAATCATCGCCACCGCCTCCCCCTACGACCTCATCCAGGCCACCGTCCGCGCCCTGCTCAACCGAGGCCTCATCACCGAAGGCGAACTCCTGCGCGAACTCGCCAACGTCCATCGGGAGTGACCCCGCTGCGCGTGGTCACTGGTTCGGTTGCCGCGCTGCGCTTGGCTGCCCTTTCGGTTCGCTGCGCCGGCGCTTCGCTTGGCTTGCTTGCGGTTCGGTCGCCGGCGCTGCGCTTGGCTCCCTTATGT
>CAKZKQ010000075.1 GCA_937123825.1 uncultured Pseudomonadota bacterium | reverse complement strand
ACAGACCTGCCCACAGGCGCCGCAGTTCTCCACATCGTTGGAATCCTCAAAGCCATCATCCACGCGACCATTGCAGTCGTTGTCGATGCCGTCGCAAATCTCCACGCCACCATTGGTCTGCATGCAGCAGAACCCATCCGAGCGCACACACTGCAAAACGGGCTGCTCTTCGCCCTCCACTTCGGTGGCCACGCAGTCATAGTCCTCGGGGCAAGGCGCGTCGTTGCTGCACGTGCTGCCGCAGAAGCTCCCGTTGTTGTAGCTCAAGCAACGGTCCGAGCGCCCACCGCAGTTGGCGTCCACCGCGCAGGGCACGCAGAGAAAATCAACGGCCGGAAAACACAAAAAGACCGCGTCGGCCCCGGAGTTCTCCACAAAGGTGCAATCAAAACCCTCGGGGCAAGAGTCATCGCTGCAAAACTCCGTGCAAATCTTACGACCATCGCCAAGCTGCACGCAGGTGCCGCCCTGGCAATCATCATCCTCGTCGCAAGGCTCGCCGGTCTCGATCAACTCATCGGGCTCTTCTTCGTCCTCACCGTCACCCATGTCAGGCGCGTTGTTGCCCGCGTCCATCTCATTGTTGACGTCGTTGTTGGGCTCGTTGTTGACCTCGTCGTCAACGCAAACCCCTTCAACGCAGACCTGCCCGTCCTCACAGCCATCGTCATCCACACACTCAGGCTGAGGCTGGGCATCGCCGCCACCGCCACCATCGCCTCCAGCGCAGCCCCAAAGCGAAACGCTCAAGGCCAACGCCCCAATCCACCATACCGCTGTCTTCATTCAATCCCCTTTGAGCCGAGCAAACCGTTCGATGCGTCAACGCTCCAACAACGTTGATGGTACACACAACGAACCATCTTCGCCACGACTCAATGACAGACGGCCAAAAAGGAAAGCAGCCAGGATCCCCACACCAACAAAGACACTCAAATGTCCAATGGCTCCTCGCCCGTCACGGCTCGCCAGGCGCGCACATTCACACCGCCCCCCAAAAGGCGATAACCCTCAAGGGGACGGGTAGAAAACCCAAAATCATTCACAAAATGCTCAATGGAGAGGTTATTGGGGGCTCGTGCAGGAAAGTATCGATGCACCACGCGCGGGCACTTGATCATGTATACACCCCACTGGGGCTTATCCCGCATCGGCGTCCTGACCATCTCGGCCAGCACATGCCTGACCCCTTCCCTGCCTTCAACCCGAAACCGACCACAAACCAGCGCCCGCTCCAACCGCCACGGGCGCTCATCCTCTTCAATCTTCCAAGCAAGGATATGCGCCTGCTCAACCCTGACCTTCCCGGTGATTCCAGCGGCCTCCTTGACCAACTCAAACGCTCGCCAGGACCGGGGCGGCACCTTTGCAATCACCGCATTCGCCCTGCCCTCTCCCACAAACCACGCTCCAGCCCACAACAACGGCGCCCCGCAAAGCCCCCTGAGCACCACGCGTCGACTCGCATCAAACCGCATCGCTCCCACTCCTCAACCCTCAGCACGCAAACCCAGACCCCATCAAAGCCCAAGAAACACAAAAGCCGCGCCCTCCAAGACGGAGAACACGGCCCTCTCTGACAACAAAGGTCGCTCGCCTGTCAGCAACAGACGAGCAAAGCCTCAGTACGTACCCTGGACACGGAAGAAGAAGCCGCCCACGTCGCGGTCAAGGTCGCTCAACTCATCGTCGCTGAAGCTGGTGAAGTTGTAACCCACACCCAGCCGCGCGTAGTCGTAAATGATGTAGGAGAACTCCACCAACGCCCCGTGCTTGAGGTCATCGGCCAGGGTGTTGTGCAGGAAGCGGTACTCAACGCCCAGGTCAAAGATGTCGGTCAGGTGGTAGTTGACCCTGCTGATGGCCAGGAAGGTGTCGGACTCGGCCTCGGGCAGGTTGTCGAAGCGCACAAACTGACGCTTCCAAGCCAACTTCTCCACAAACTGCAACCGGATGGGCGTCTCAAAGACCGGCACGACGCTGAAGACGTGGGCGTTTTCGCGCTCCTCGCGACCTTCAAGCAGGTCAATCGGGCGCAGGTTCTGCACGTAGGTGTATTTGACCAGCAGGTTGACCCAATCGGAGTTCACCGGGCGCAGCGCGTAACCGAAGCTGGCCGCCATGAAGCGCGCCTCCTCTCGGTCGAGCGTCATGTTCTCGGTGGTCGCGGAGTCGATGCGCACCAGCAGGTTGTGGTCCTCCCAGAAGGTCACCGTCAGCGCGTTGGCCGTCAGGAACTGGAGCTTGTCTTGACCGCCGGGCAGGTTGTCGCGGCAGAAGTCGGGGTTGGAGAAGATGCCGTCGCCCAGGCAGGGGTTCTGCTGGGGCGCCTGGGCGTCTGCGTCGTCGTAACGCACCTCAAACTTCTGCGAGAACTTCAGCGACTTGCCAAGGAAGCCATAACCGGCGCTGAGCACATCGCGCGACTGCTCGCCGTTGAACTCGTCGGCAAAGATCTGGCTGCGCTCGTAGGCCAGATCCAACGTCCAACCATCGCCAATCGTAAAGCCCTTGCCGATGCCAACCACAGCCCGGCTGCGCTCACCCTGAATGCCCGAATCAATCTGGTACTCCGAGTAGAGACGGCCAGAACCATTGTCGAAGCGGTTCTCACCACCGATGACCGTGGTGCTCTGGCTGCCAGCGCCGCCCTCACGGGTGGCAATCCGCTCACGGATGTAAACGCTGGAGTTGTCGCTCAGCGCGCTGGTCAAACCAATCTGCGTGGCGTTCTCGCCGTTCCAACGCACCGACTCGCTCAACTCCAAACGCGTGCCGTCCACGATCTTGATGCTCATACCCAGGTCCGTCTGGAACTGGTCGGCGGTCTCGTCGTAGATGCGGTCATCGCCGCGAATCACCCACTGCTGACCCACAAAGAAACCAAAGCGCTCGTTGAGGTCATAGTCCAGACGCGTCCCCAGGATGTCGGTGTGGATGCCGTCAACCTTGGTGGCGTCGTCAAAGAAGGTGTGGTTGTACTCGGTGGTCAAACGCCAATCCTTCTCGACCAGGCGGTGCTGCAAGGTGGTGACCTGACGCTCGACCTCTTTGAGAGACTCCGGGTTGGGGTCTTCAAAGTTGTCGGTCATCGTCAGGACGCCGTCATGGCGAATGCGCAGGTTGTTGCTGGCGTTGAGCCTCCAGATGGCCTCACCACCAAACTTCTCCTGCCCCTGCTCCAGAATGGTGCCGTTGGAGAAGAAGCCCGACTCGACCTGCTGGTAGTAAGCGCGCATCCAGAAGTACTCCTCGGGCGCGTCGCCGTCATACCAGAAATCACCAAACTCCAACTGACCCGAGACCAACCACGCCGCGCCGTCCTTGTCGGCCCCGTCGCGCCTTGAGAAGCGGTCGTAGGTCAGACCGCCGTCGGTCGCCATCAGGCTGAGCGTGTCATGCGACTCACTGGCAGCGTACTCAAACATCAGGCGCGTGCGCTCGCTCTTCTTCAAGCCCGCTTCCACACCCCACAAGGTGTAGTCGGCGCCGTCGGATGGGCGAGTCTCTTTGACGACACCACCGCCGAGGCTGACGACATCGTAGAAGGTTTGGCGGACGTGGCCGCCGTAGGCGCCGTCGTTGCGGGCATCGTCGCCTTCGTAGTCGTAGGAGACCTCCACGAAGATGGGATGACCGTCGAGGACCAACTGAGTGGTGTTGACCCGCGAGGCCATGTAGCCGCTGCGCATGGCGCTGGGGATGGGCGTCTTGAAGAGGATGCGACCGGAGCGGTAGTCCACGGTGTAGTCGGCGTGGCGCGTCTGAGGCACGCGCAAAAGCTCCACGCCCGAGGCTTCGTCCTTGACCACCAGGGTGATCCGCTCTGAGCCTTCGACCACGTTGCCGTTGCGCAGCCAGTAGAGCGAACCGCCGGTGCCCTGCATGTAGTTGTAGGTGTGGCGGACGCTGGTGTCGTCGGCCGACGCAAAGGCCTTGACCTCGGTCTTGTAGTCCTCGGCGATGACCTTCTTGAAGTCCACGCGCGCGCCGTACATCGGGCGATCGTAGCGGAAGAACTGCACGCCTTGCAGGCCCGCGCGGGTGTTGCCCACCACCAGGCTGGACTCATCGGCCTCAACCATGATGTAGAGCTTGCCACGGGCGTTGGCCTCGCGAACCTCTTCGGCCGAGTCCCCGTAGATGGGGTAGTAGGCGTCGGGGTTGATGGTCTCGGTCAAGAAGGCCTCAAACTCGGGCAGACGCGACGAGTCAAAGAAGGCCGTGAAGCGGTACTCCTCAAAGAAGTTGTCCAGGAACTGACGCCCCGACATGTGGCCTTTGAGGTAGAAACGGGCCTGACCGTAGAGCAGCGTGCCACCATCGGTGCGCATGCTGTTGTCTTCGTTCATCCCTTCAAGTTCGGCCCCTTCAAGCGCCACACCAGCATCGGCAAACGCCATCATGAAGAGCGCCGTGTCGGAGACCTCCACCGGCCACCGCAGCTCGCCGCGGTTGCCTTGGAGATCTTCGGTCGTGATCACCACCTCACTGGGACCCAGCGGCAGCTTCACGTAGTGGGTAAACTCACCATCGACCACCTCAACCGGCGCGCCGTTGATGGTGATTTTGTTGGTGGGGTCGGTCGAGCCAGTCACGACCAACTCGCGGCTGCGCAGCACCGTGCCCTGGGCGGGCAGGTTGACCTGGAGGTTGGCCGCCGGGGAGTTCATGGCCTCCTTATCAACGTTGCTCTCCTCCAAACCACGCAGCGCATCATCAAGCTTGTCGCCGCCAAAGGCCCCCAAACCGCTCGGCTCGGTGGGCTGACCCGCCTCGGCGTCGGCCTCAGAGCCCGCCACGGGCTCACCGGCGTCCGAAACAGCCTCGTCGGTCGCCTGCGCAAGGCGCACGGTCGGCAAACGGTCAAAGGTCATCGGGCTGTGCTGGGCCAGACCCACCGGGGCAGTCTGCACCGGGCCAGGACGGAAGTTCTGGCCGGTGTCCACATCATCGCCGTCTTCATCCACGTCGTCGCCATCCTCGTCCACACCAGGCTTGGTGGGCGCCGGAGCGGGTGCGGGCGCAGGCGCAGGCTTATCACCGTCTTTGGGCTTGGCGTCGCCGGGTTTGGCATCGCCAGGCTTGGCATCACCGGCCGGGCCGCCGGCGGGCTGATCGCCGCCGTCGCCCCCTTCCACGTTCACCGGCGCGGGCGCGTCATCTTTGGGCGCACCATCTTGCTGACCACCGCCGTTCCCTTCGGCACCAAGCGGCGCGCTGGGAGCACCGGTCGGCGGGGCCACGCCCAGAACCGGCGAGGCGTTGCCGGGATCGAGTTCCACGGGCTTGGGATAGCCTTTGGGCACGGTCAGGTGCATCACGGCGCGGGCGCCCTTGGCCGTCACGACCTCCACAATGACCATCTGACCGGTGTAGGCCTCGGCCTTGGCCTGGAAGCCGCCGTCGGAGCCCACGTTGACGGGAGCGCCGTTGATGTAGACTTCGGGCTGGAAGGTGACCTTGGGAGGTCCAGCAGGCGCGGCCTCCTCTTTGGGCGCGTTGCGGTTGCGGCGGTTGCGGCGGTTGTCCTTGGGTTTGGGCTCTTTGAGTTCAAAGAGGACCACCTCGGAGCGGCCCACCTGACCGTCGGCGGTGTAGACCGTCAAAGTCGCCTGATACCAACCGGGGATGAGGAAGGTGCGGTCCTGGTCCACAGCGCCGCCCCAACGCACGCCGGGCGGCAGCGTGCTGCGGCCACGGGTGGTGTGGATGATGACGCCGCTGGGGTCGGTGACCTCCAACTTGTAGCCATCAACCTGCACGGCGCTGGGCGCTTCGAGCGCAAAGCGCACAGGGGGCTTGATGCTGCCCTGCTCCAGGAAACGCTCTTTGTCGGCCACGCTGGCTTTGATCTTGAGGAGATCGGGCGACACAGTCGTCTTGCCGATGTTGAAAGAGCCGGCGTTCAAGTCGCCCGACACGGGCACCTTGGGCATCTTCATGCGCGGGGTCATCAAACCGATGTAACCGGCGTTGATGTTGATCCGCCGCACAGTCACGCCACCGTCGCGGTTGCGGATGACCAGCACCAACAACCCGTCGGCGGGCTTGAGGACCTGCTTGGAGAAGGTGCCGTCGTCTTCAATGCGCAGTTCCTTGTCGTTGACAAAGACACCCGAGATGGGCTGCTCGGCCTTGGGCAGCTTGGGCGCAATGATGGGCGGGTTGGGGTCGGTCACCCGGACCTCAACGCGGTTGTTGAGGAAGATGTTGCGGTCGTTGATGTTGGGCACCAGCGCCAGACGACCCCCGTAACCCTTGGCCTCAATGTCCTTGGCTTTGACTTTAAGCTCTTCAGCCAGGAACTTCTCGATGGCCGCCGCCCGCTTGCGGGTCAACTCCACCAGCTTCTCAGGCTTGTCTTGCTGGTCGTCGGTGTGGACCTCCACGCTCCAGACGTAGCGGCGACCGGCGCGCAGTTGGCCTTTGACGCTGCGCAGCTTGCCTTTGAGATCGTCGGTGAGGTTGTTGCGGCGCTTGTCAAAGAGGTCGCCGCGGAAAATCTCCTCAGCCACCAACGCCTTGTCTCGCCCGCTGACGCCAAAGACGACCGAGGGAGAGTGAACAATGACGCCGCTGGCGCCGTGGATGACCAGGCGCGCGGTGTAGGACTGAGGACCACCCAAAACAGCCTGACCACCGGGGCCTTTGCCGTCAAAGACGATCTCGCCAGGCACGCCGCCTTTGCCCGAGAGCACATGGACAATTTCGGGGTTGTCCGTGCGGGCGATCTGAATGGCCCACTGCTCGGCATCAAGGCTGCCGTCGATGGCCGGGGTAAAGACCAGCGGCGCATCAAATTTGGGGCCGACGCCGTTGACGATGGGGCGCGCGTCGTCTTTGCCTTTGACGCCGACACTCATGGTCGCGGTGGGCATCGGCAGCGGCGCGCCGTCGAGCGCCGCCGTCACATCGTTGAGGCTGCCACTGACAGTGACAAAGTTCTCGCGGATGCGCTTCTCTTGCTCTTCGACCAACTCCTTGCTGGCGTTGACGTTCACGTCCGAGATCATGTTCTCGGGACAGGTCGTACCAAAGGAGACCTTCACGGGCAGACCGCGGGTGACGTAGAAGACGCGCTTGACCGAGCCGGTGGGCTCGCCGCCGGGAGGCAGCGTGTCGGCGTCGAGTTTGAGCATATGGTTGCCGGGGTCAACGGCGCGGAAGTGGAACTTACCGGTGTTGTCGGTCACGGCATACCAGCCGTTGTCCATGTAAATCCGCGCGCGGTACACGCCCTGCTCGCCGTCGTCCTGCCAGCCATCACCATCGGCGTCGCAGAAGACCTTACCCAGGACCAGACCCTGGTCGAAGATCGGGTCGAAGACCACGCGGACGCGGGCTTCGTCGTTGTTGGACAGCGGCGTGTTGCCGTCGCTGGAGATGAGCACAGCGCGGTTGATGTGCTCTTTACCCGGCGCCACATCCGAGCCAACCACCAACTGATATTGCAGCTCAATGGTCTCACCGGCACCGATGCTCATCGGCTGCGGACGGCCATTGTTGCTGCCGTTGGGGGGACGGATGCCAAAGTTCAGCGTCAACTCCCCTTGCGGCTCGGCGATGTCGCTGCCAATCGTGCGGCCGCTGACTTTGCGACGCACGCGGGCGCTGCCTTCGACATAATCAAAGCCCTTGGGCACCGAGTCGAGCACAAAGACGCCGCCCAGACCAGTGTTTTCATCAAAGACCAGGTCACGGGTCGAGCCGTTGGTGACGGTCACAGTATAGGAGATGATCTCACCCAACGTGGCCGTGCGCTTGTTGGCGCGCTTGTCGAGGCGAATCAAGGAACTGATGGGGTCGACCGGAATGTGGTTGTTGACCACAAAGTCATCCACACCCCGAATGTCAAAGGTCAGGAAGTAAACCTGCTCAATGCTCAGGTCGGGGAACTCGCTCTCGATGACCTCGTTGGGATCCTGGTCAGGGTCCCAGGCGCGAGGCTGAGGCTCAAACCGCCCAGAGGGGAAGATGAGGCTCTGGTTGGGCGCCACCACCTCCAGTCGGTAGATGTGGCCGGGCAACACGTCAAAGCGATAGAGGCCGTCGCGGGTCAACTGACCCTGCTGGTTCTCGGGCAGATCTTCGGGCGGCACCAGGCGACCGGCCCGGTTGGGGTCAGGATCGTCGTCGGCGTAGAAGATCAAGACCTCGGCGCCGTTGATCAACTCTCCGGTGACCGAGTTGTAGACGCGGCCAGACGGGTCCACCAAGACATCCTGGCGGACAAAAGAGCCCGAGCCGACTTCCAGCTCCTGGCGAGCAAACTCAACCGGGTCGCTGCCGAAGGGCTGGCTGAAGGCTTTGACAATGTAATCGCCGCGGCCCAGGATCGGCAGCACGTAGACGCCCTCTTCATCGGTGGTCGCCTCGGCCACAACCTCATCGGGGCTGCTCTTGCGGTAGATCCGCACCAGGAAGTCTTCAAAGACGTTGTCGCCCTCACCAAAGGTGCCGTCGCGCTGACCGACGTCCTCAAAGACACGGCCCTCAAGGCGACCGTTGCCCACCACCGCGCCAATCGAAGCGCAGGCGGGCTCAAGGGTGTTGACGTCCGAAACGCCACGCGCAGTGGCGGTCGCCTCGTTGCAAATCACGGCCCCTTCGGGCAGCTCGCCGTCAAGACGCACCTGCAAGACCACCGAGCGGCTCTCACCAGCGGGGATGTCAAAGCCAGCGACCTCAATCCGGCCCCCAGCGTTGACCGCGGCCCCGGCGGGCGCGGCGGTCACACCCACCAGCGTCACTTCACCGGGCAGCGGATCCACGATCACGGCCTGCTCGGCGGTGGCTGAACCGCTGTTGGTCACAGTGATGGTGTAGGTCAACTCGTCGCCGGGCTCGACCACACCGCCGTTGGGATCACTGACAGACTTGGACACTTCGATCGTGGCCGTTCCAGCCCCCACCGCGGTGCGGGTCGGCTGATTGCCGTTGGCCTCGTTGCCGTCGGCGTCAGTCAGCTCTGCAGCAAACTCTCGGCCAGTGATGGTGCCCTGGTTGATGGCCTCGGGACCGCGCACCACGCGCGCCCGGAAGCGAATCACCGGCGCCTCGCCCGGCACAATCGTGCCCAGCGCCACCGTCACGGTGCCATCGACGACCGAACCCGCGTCGCCGTCGTCAGCGTCGGTCAAACCGCCGCCGTTGACGGAGAAGAAGCCGGGCTGGTAACGCAGGCCATCGTCGAGGACATCGCGGAAGATGACCCCAGTGGCCTCGGTGGTGCCACGGTTGGGAATGCGGATGGTGTATTCAAGAACCTCGTTGATGTCCAACTGACCGTTGTTGTTGGAGTCCACCAACTGGGCGGTCTTGATGGCCCCGGTGATGTTGGGCCCAACGCCGACCACCACGGTCGTGGCGTCGTCCTGGTTGGAGGTGGTGGGGTCGTCGCTGAGCGCCTGGACGCCCGCGTCGGCGTTGACCAACGCCTGGTTGGCGACGATGGCCCCGTTGGGCGCCTCTTCATTGACCTCCACCTGGAAGACCACGGTGCTGGACTGACCGGGCCTCAGCTCGGGCAACTCCAAGCCGCCCACAAGCGGAGACTGAGCCCCGTTGCCCACCGAATCGCCGTCCAAAGTCGTGGAACCCGCCACGTAAGAGGTCAGCGGCGGCACGGGGTCAATCAAGGTCAGCGCGCCGGTGGGTCCGCGGCCAGTGTTGCGCACCACGATGGTGTAGGTCAGCACGTCTCCGGGCTCGACCACACCACCGTTGTTGTCCTCAACGCGCTTCTCGGTCTGGCTCAGGTCAGCCAGCGGCTCGGCCTCAACCACAAAGATGGTCGCGTCGCGGTCGCCAAGACCGTTGGAGGGGTCGTCGCTGGGCTCGGTCAGGTTGATGTCCTGCGCCGAGGACGCCACCGCCTGGTTGGAGATGGTCTGGCCGGGCAACACATCCTCGCGAATCTGCGCCGTAAAGCCCACTTCGACCTGCTCGCCGGGGTCAACGCGGCCCAAAGCACGGTTCGAGGCCGCATCCCAGACAATCTCACCCGCCCCGGCGTTGAAGACACCACCCGCAAAGGGCTGAATGTCGGTCAACAACTCACTGACAGGATCCACAAGGCGCACGTTGGTCAGCGCCTCCTGGCCACGGCCCTGCACCAAAATGGTGTAGCGCACGGTGTCGCCAGCCTCAATCAGGCCACCGTCAAGGTCTTCAAAGTCTTTGACCAGCGGACCAAACTCGGGGAAGCGCACTTCCACACGCGTGGGATCGTTGTCACGGTCAGTGCCGGGGTCATCGCTGAACTCCTGCTCGACCAAAACCGAAGAGAGGTTGGCCTGGTTGAGCACCGCGGTACCATTGGGCACCTCGCCCCGCACCGTGGCGGCGATGTTCAAAGTCACCGACTCGCCCGCAGGCAGCTCGGCCAACTGCGGCACCTCAAGCGCCGTCCAGGTCACCACGCCCGCCTGAAGGCGACCGCCCTGCCCTGGCACCACATCGGTCAAAATCGAGGTGTCAAGCGGGTCGCGCACGACAATCTCGCGGGCCGTGCCCGGACCCAGGTTGCGGACCGTCAGGTCAAAGGACACCACATCGCCGGGGCGCAGGAAGCCGCCGTTGACGTCGGTGGCCGTCTTGGTGAACTCGCTCAAGTCAGGACGGGCGTTGACGATGACCACGGTGGGGTCATCGTCGCCCAGGCCAGTGCTGGGGTCGTCGCTGGGCACGCCGGGGATGCCTTCAGCGGTCAAAACCGCCTGGTTGGGGATCCGAGTGCCGTCGGTGATGTTGCCGCGCACCGAGGCCTCAAAAGACACCTCGACGCTCTGACCGGGCAGCAAGTCGCCCAGGTTCCAGCGAATAAGCTGACCAAGGACCTGACCGCCGCCCTGGGCCACAGCGTCAATGAGCGCCGGGTCCACCTCGTCGGTCACCACCACGTTGCGGCCCACCTGG
>CAKZKQ010000074.1 GCA_937123825.1 uncultured Pseudomonadota bacterium | reverse complement strand
GCTCCCTTAAAGAGCATGTCTCGGACACCGCCTCACATTCCACCGGGGCCCACTTGTTGCGGGCGACCATCTTTACCAACGTGCTCTCATCGGCCAAGCGGCGCAACAACCACCCTCGACCCGACCCGGAACGCAACCACCATCCCAAAGGCCCCAAACCCGGTCCGCGCGTCCACACACCGCAGCCCCCACAAAAAACCGGGCACTGCACATGAAACACCGCGCTGTGTCCAAGGTGTTACCCACCCTTTCCACACAACACATCATAACGCGCTCATTGTCTCATGCCTGAACGTGTTTGTTTCAATCAGCGCAACAACCAGGTTCTTACCGACCCAACACGCTTTCGACTCAGAAAGATGTAAGCTTGCCGATTGTGGTGCGTTGTCTCAGCAAGAGGCCGCAGTTCTGCCCGACGCCAGCGCGTGTCCGAAGCGACACCCCTGGGCCAGATGGCGGTCTGCGGTCAAACCCAGCGAGGTCCCATGGACGCCGTCCACGACAACACGCAAGGTGTGACTCAAAACGCAAACGCCATGCCCAGGAAGACTTGAATGGAAAGAGAGATGCTCAGAATCCAGAACGCCGACGCCGCCAGACTCAACCCCAGTGTATAGACCGGCTCGGTGCCAAAAATCACCGGCAACCCCTTGAAAATCAGGTAACAAGCGTGGGCCAGCGACACCAAAATAAAAAACGACCGGACAAAACCCACCGGGATGATTTGAAAGACGCTCAGCACCCAAACAGGCGTGGCGCTCATCAACGCCAACTTCAACGCGTGCCCATCATTGACCGGGCGCCTGGCAAAACGGGCCGCGGGGATCAACAAAAGCCCCAGCGTCAGCGTCACCCCCAGGCAAATCAGCCCAAAGAGCATCCCCTCAAGCGCGCTCCAGGGCACGCCCATCATCCATCCCCCCAGCGAGCGGCTGACAATGGCGATGGTCGACATCGACAGGGTGTAGATGGCCAACTTCAACGGCGAGTATGGAGACTCGTTGATGGAGACCCAGGTACGGCGAGGGGTGTAGAGGAGCTTGGCGCCGTGTCGGAAATGATCGAGCATCAGGTTTCGTCTCTGGCAGGCAACTTGCTATGCTCACAGAATGTTGAACGGCCAGGCCACCGGCGACACAATCAAATCGCCGGTCCTCACCACAGGGGGTCTCTGTCACAGATACTGCGCTCAAAAGCTCCACTGGATGCGTTCGTGCTTCCTGCAAAGTCAAGCAGTCGATCCCGACGGCAACGACATTCAATGCACTCATGTCGCACAACCGTCCTCAGAAGTTTTTACGGGGCAACACCGCTCAGGTCAAGTCTCCGGACCACGCGCAGGACAATCGGTGACGCTGCAGACCACCTTTGGGGGTCATCCTTTGGGGTTCGCACCATGATCAGACGCTCAACAATGCCGCAGCCCACGCTTTGCACGGCTTTTGTGTCACACAACGGCCTGCGCGGCCTCGATCATGTCGAAGCCCCTGTCGTGGGGACACTTTGTGCATTAAATCTAGACCCAGAACCAAAGCGCGGCGTTTGCATCCAGACCTATGGGATCCAGGGTCCGCTTACGCGACCCGTTTTGGGAATGCGCCGCAAGACCGTGGGCTTATCACCACAGTGTGATGAATCCACCACACAGGACCGCAGCGCCAGGCAATCACACATCGCCTCAAACAACGTCTGTCACCACACCCCGCAAGGGGCATCCACAGACCCAAAGAGGCAACCACTGCAGCACACGAGGATCAACCCATGAGATCGATCCACAGCCATAAGAACACCCCACAGCTGGCGCTGGCGGCTCTGGCCACGGCCCTGCTTTGTCTCCTGGCCGTTGGCAGCGCCAGCGCCGCCGACCTCACCCAGGGTCCATCGGAGCCAACCAACCAGGTGGAGGTCAAAACCCCCTCCCAGAGCCCCCTTGGCCTGCCAGACCTGAGCCTTGACCCCGAAGTCGTCGGACAGGACATCGCCCAGCGTCGCCGCACTCGCCGCCGCACCCGCTATCGCCGCCGCTACTACCGCTCGCGCGTCCACTACGGCCCGCGCGCCGTCGTCGTGGTCCCCGGCGCCCGTCGCAGCCCACCCCCCATTCGGCGCGTCGTCACCGACCCGCCCATCACCAAACGCCGCGAACAGGGCTACTCCCTGACGCTGCGCGCCGTGGGCGTCTCCTACGGTGAAACCCAGCTCAGCCGCGGCACCCTTGAGGGCGACGACCTGGCAGGCTTCGGCATGGCGCTGCGCACCAGCCTTGACCGCCACTGGGGCCTGGAGATGGCCATTGACCTGGCCGGTGACCGCGACGAGGACCGCCGCGTGGCCATCACCCCCGTGAGCTTCAGCCTCCTGGCGCGCCTCTTCCCCGACTCCACGCTCGACATCTACGGCCTGGGCGGCGTCAGCGTGGTCCACACCGTCATCGAACACCGCGCCCTGCCCACCGAGAACTTCCTGCGCGGCGGCGCGCACCTGGGCCTGGGCGCCGAAATCAAAATCGGCCGACACCTGCTGGTCACCGCCGACGTGCGCTACCTCTTCCTCCAGGCGCGCCCCGACCCAACCCCCCGAGGCTCCGCCGCCGACCCCAACGCGCCCTCGACCTCCGAGCAAGGCCTCACCGCCCTGCCCCAGGAACCCACCACACCCAACACCGTCCAGGATGACTACAACGACGGCGTTCAGGCCATGTTTGGCGTCGGCTACCGCTGGTAACCCCCCAAAAGAGCCCCAAAAACAACCAAAGCCCCGTGTCGCCAATGCGCGCGGGGCTTTTTTGCGTCATACCAGGCCAAAACAACCCTATTTGCAGCAACGAAAACCCAAATCCGGGTTGGTGAACCCTGGCTCCTTGGACACGTTGGCGTTGCGACAGCGGATCGTGTTGTCGTCGGCCGACAAATACGACCCACCGCGCACGTCGTAAGCTTCCTCCCCAAAAGGACGCAGGTCTGCCACCCACTCGGCCACGTTGCCCGACATGTCAAAGGCGCCCGCCTCAGAGACACACCCCTCGTACACCCCCGTCGCCACCACACGGCACTGACTGCCAGGGTTCAAACACCCGTCGGGGCTCTCCAAGACATTGCAAACATTCGGATCGTAATCCGCACCGTACGGAAAGATGGCTCGCCCCGGCCCCTTGCACGCCTCGTCCCACTGCACCCCGCCACACAACTGGGCGCCGATCGACTCACAAGCGTCCACCGCCTCCTGCCACGTCACCCCCGTCCACGGGATCACACCCGGACGACTGCACGCCGCCGAACCATCCTGGCCAGGGTTGACGTCGTTGGCATCTGGGCGGCTGGCCTCATACGCAAAAATGGACCCCGCACCGGCAGGCACCCAGACCTGCTCACATGCCGGCTCCTCTTCCATCATCATATCGGGCTCATCTTCCACCACGTCCACGACGTCTTCCACCACGTCTGGCTCGTCAATGGGGTCCTGACCCCACTCCTCAGGCGCCTCCATCACATCATCGGGCTCGCCGTTTGACTGCCCCCCTTCATCCGCACCGCAGCCCACCACAAAGGCCACCGCACACATCGCCCCCCAAAGCGCCCAGCGCTCGCCCCAAACCATCACTACGCCCCCTTTACGACCCTTTGTGCTCCAAGAAAACACGAATCGGGACGCTCCCGATCCGTTTTCCTACGCCCTGGGCAGCACTGTGCCAGAAGCCCCACCGAAAAGACCAGCGCGTTGTATCCCCATACAAAGTCAACATCCCATTGCAGGGATGAACCAGGGTCCTTAAAGTGTTGCCTGTTCAATCGAACCAACCCATGACAACCAGGAGTCGATGGTGAGAGAGATATTGATGGTGCTTGTGTTGGGGCTGACCTGCGCCGCCGCCTCGTGCGCAGGCTTCCAGACCGGCCCGCTGAGCGATGAACCCTTTGAGGGCTCGGGACAAATCAAAGACCTGCCCCAGGGGATCGACACCAACGCCGACCTCCGCGTCATTGTGTTGGCCACCGCCGCTGTCGAAATCACCAAAGCCACCGACCCCG
>CAKZKQ010000073.1 GCA_937123825.1 uncultured Pseudomonadota bacterium | reverse complement strand
GGGCGCGATCTGGCCCACTGGTCCTACTTCATGCAGAGCCACAACTCGGCGCTGGAGGGCAACGACTGGGAGCCCAACCCCGACGGCACCTTCAGCACCTTCACCAACGCCTCGCGCATGACCTACAGCAGTCTGGACCTCTACACCATGGGCCTGCTGCCCCCCGAAGAGGTCGAGGACTGGTTTGTCATCCGCGAACCGGTCACCGGCAACCTGCGCGACGAGCGCGGCGCCCGCATCAACCGCGCCTCACCGCCCGAAACCAGCGGCGAGATCAAGACCATCGACGGGGTCCGTGAAGACATCGGCATCCAGGACGTCATCGCCGCCGAAGGTCCTCGCCAGCCCGACCACACCCAGAGCAAACGCACCTGGCGCATGGCCACCATCTTCATCGTCCGCGACGAGCGCAACGCCGACGAACGCACCCTGACCCAGGTCGAAGAGCTGGTCGACTTCTGGGAGGACATGTTTGAAGAGGGCACCAACGAGCAGATGAACCTCATCACCGCGCTCGATGGCCAGGAGTTGGCCGAGGATGTGCCCTTTGGAGAGCCCTGCCAGGCCAGCGAGCAGTGCGATCCAGCCACCGCCACCACCTGCCTGAGCGTCGATGACGACACCCGCATCTGCTCGCGCCGCTGCTTTGCCGACAGCGAGTGCGGCGACGGCTTTTGCTGCGACGACCCCCAGGACAGCGGCGCCCTCTTCTGCTACCCCAGCGACGGCGCCTGTCCCTCCCAGGACGACGGCAACAACGACACCGGCGACGATGGCAACAATGACACCGGCGACGACGGCAACAACGACACCGGAGACAATGACGAAGAGCCCCGTGGAAACGTCTCCAGCGCTGCCCGCGACAGCGGCGGCTGCCAAAGCGCCCCCGGCTCCCCCACCCCGCTGGGCGCGCTCTTCCTGCTGGCCATGACCATGGCCGCCGTCTGGCGTCGCGGGCGCGTCTGAATCAAAGAAAAGAGGGAGCCACCGTGGACCCCGAGCGTTTTTTCATCCCGGTGGATCCCGAGCGGTTTTTTAAACACAACCGCGACTTTCTGCCTCGATACAATCCCCCCCCCACAACCCGGCCTGAGCTTTGGTCCAGGCTGCCTTAGCTGCGCACAACCCACCGATCACACTGTCACACTCGAAGGCGGCGCGCGCTTTTCACCTGAGGCCCCGCGCCGCGCACAGCCAGTGCCCATGTGCCAACGCTGCGTCGGGCTTCAAAAAGAAGCCCAGCGCGCACAACAACGCGCCATGGCCACAGCCGCGCTGGTGGGCATCCCAGCCGGCATGCTGGCAGCCGTGGTGGCGCGCTCGCTGGGTTTGATGGACGACATCGGGTTGTTTGTGGTCTGGAGCATGAGCACCTTCATGATCACCACGGGGACATGGTCGGTGCTGGGACGGGCCGCTGCGCGCAAAGCGCAGCAAGAAGGCGTTTACCAGCCCGTGGCGCTATACTGCTTTCGAGAGCCTCGCAAAGGCGACGACATGGAGATCCTCTGCTTGGAGATCACCAACCGCCAGCAGGCCGAGCGTTTTGGCGCGCTCAACCCCCACGCCATCCCGTTGGAGGCCTGGAACGCCAGCTACAGCCGCCAACCGCGCGCGCCCGACGATGACGAGGCGTAGGGAGGATTCAGGGAGACATGAACACAAGGTCCAACACACACACTGCCCCTTTGCCTCCAGATCCCAGGACGGCCACGCGTGTCTCCCTGCCACAGCCCACCATCATCACAGGCCACCGCCCATGGGCGCTTTGGGTGCTTTTGGCGCTCTGTCTAACCCCAGCAGGTTGCCAGGACGATGACGACAGGGCTTCGTTGCGGGACTTTGTGGCGCCGCCGCCCCCTCCTCCCGGACCGCCGCCCCCCGAGCCTCCTCCGGAACTGGATCCGCCTCCTGTGGCCGACGTCTGCCAGCAAGACGAGGTGCGCTGCATCCTCCAGGGCCGCCCCGAAATTGAATCCTGCCAGATCCCCGAAGGGTCGGCGGTTGAGGCCAGACGCTGGGTCGAGGACCGCTGCCCCGACGACCAGGTCTGTGTGGGGCGCGAATGCCGCCCCTTTGCCTGCAACCCTGGCCAACCGGTCTGCTCTGATCTGGAGACGCTCGGGACGTGCAACGAGGCGGGCGACGGCATCGATGACCCACAAGCCTGCGGCGACGGCCAGGTCTGTCGCAACAGCGTGTGCATCGACTTGTGCGCGGCGGTGGCAGAAGATCGCTCCTACATCGGCTGCAACTATCTGGTCGTCGACCTCCCCAACCCCTTCCTCAACGAAGGCAGCCAGGACTCGCCCTTTGGCCTCGTCGTCGCCAACCCCGACCCACTGTTGGACCTCCAGGTCACGGTGCTGCGCGCCGACGGTGAACCCGAGGCGATCCGCAGTCAGGTCACGGTGCAAAGCACCGAGCTTGTGGAGGCAGAGCCTCAGACGGTCAACTCGACGGTGCGGGGTAAAAAAGGCGAGCTGCTTGAAACACTCAGCGGTCTGGCCCAGGACGTCACCATTCCCGCTGGTGGGTTTGCCACGCTCTTGTTGCCGCGCGACATGCTGCCGCTGGGGAGGTCTGGGATTTTCCCTGCGGCGCGAAAGCTCGTCTCCACGCGGCCAGCGGTCGTGTACCAATACAACCCCTATTGCTGCAACTTCTCCTTCACCAACGATGCCTCGCTCTTGTTGCCCGTTGAGGCACTGGGCACGCAGTACATTGGTGTGGGCGCGCCCGATTGGCCCAAGATCGACTCGCTGGCCAACCAATTTGGCATGGGGTTGACCATCGTCGCCTCCGAACCCGACACCCAGGTCAGCGTCTCGTACGACTTTGAAACCAAGCTCTTCAATGATCCTGACGGCCGCATGACGGTGGAGCCGACCCCAGAAGAGGGGGAGTTGGCCACCGCGCAGGGTGTGATTCAGCCCGGCGAGGTGATGCATGTGGAGTCGTTGTCAACGCCGAGGTTTCAGTCGGAGTTGACCGGGGCCAGGATTGAAGCGGACAAACCCGTGGCGGTCTTTTCGACCCACCCGTGCACCAACATCCCGCACGGGGCGTCGGCGTGCGACCACCTTGAGGAGCAGCTTATCCCGACCGACACCTGGGGGGATCATTACCTGTTGACACCGCCGAGCCGGCGCTCAGCGTTGGCCCAGGAGGTGGTGTACTGGCGTCTTGTGGCAGGCGATGAGGGGGCAGAGGTTCAACTCAACGACGAGTTTGCCAACTTCTTCATGCGCGGGTCGATGTCGACCACCATTGAGCAGTGCACGCGCTACCGGGTTGAAGAAAACGACCACACCCGCTTTGCGCTGGCGCCGGGGCAGGATTGCATGCTCTCGTCGCGCTACGCCATGGAGGTGCGCTCCAACGCGCCGCTGCAGATCATGGGCTTTTTGGTGGGCGAAGAGGCCGCCACAAGTCAGGTGCAGACAGGCACTGGCGATCCGTCGATGTTTTTGCTGCCACCGGTGGCGCAGTTTCGCAGGGAGTACCTTTTCTTGACGCCCGAGACCTACGCGCTGGACTATGTGACGGTGGTCTTGCCCAAAGGGGCCGCTGGAGGCATAACCCTCGACGGCATGCCTGTTGATCCCCAGGCAGAAGAGATCTCGGGCGATGTGATCGAGGGCACAGACTTTGTGTCGCTGCACATCCCCGTCAGCGATGGCGCCCACGCCATAGAGGCAGAGGTGCCCTTTGGCCTGCTGGTCTATGCATACGACCGCTTTGTCTCGTATGCTTACACGGGGGGCCTGAACTTGATCAAACGCGGCAAGCCGCCACAGGACTGACGTTGCAACTGGGGCCATTTGAGCTCGAAGCGCCCATTGGCAAGGGCGGCATGGGAGAGGTTTGGAGCGGCCGTCACCTCAAAGACGGTACGCGGGTGGCCATCAAGGTCTTGACCGCCCGCAGCGCCCGCAAGCCGCGCTACATCAGCGCCTTTGCCGACGAAGTCCGCGCCGTCGCGCGCCTCAACCACCCCCAGATCATCCAGCTCTTTGACCACGGCAAGGTCGATGAAGCCGCCCAGCAAGCCTCAGAAGGCCGCCTGCGCGCGGGCAGCCCCTATCTGGTCATGGAGCTGTGCAGCCAGGGCGCGCTCGATGGCGTGACGCGGCCGCTGACCTGGCAGGAACTCAAAAATGTCCTGCAAAGCGTGCTTGAGGCGCTGGCCCACGCCCACGCCCGAGGCGTCATTCACCGCGACATCAAACCGGCCAACGTCTTGTTGGGCAGCGACCTGCCTTCAAGGCCAGGGCTGAAGCTGACCGACTTTGGCATCGCCCACGCCACCTGGGGCCAGGAGCGCGCAGGCAGCACCGAAGAGACCATGGGCACCCTGCACTACATGGCGCCCGAACAGTTTGAAGGCCGCTGGCGCGATTACGGCCCCTGGACGGATCTCTACGCGCTTGGTTGCATGGCCCACGAGTTGGTCAACGGACGGCCGCCCTTTGACGGAGAGAGCTTCTTTCAGTTGGCGGTCAAGCACATTCAGGAGACGCCCCCGCTGCTGGTCCCCCGGTTGCCGATGCCCCAGGGGCTCGACGCCTGGATCGAGCGCTTGATGGCCAAATCGCCCCTGGACCGCTACCGCATGGCAGCCGACGCGCTTTGGGCGTTGATGCAGTTGCCCGACCCTGTGGAAGTTGAGATCAACGTTGACCCCCACGCGCTGCTCGACTCCCACAAGATCCCAGCGCTGAACCAACAAACATTGGTGTCGAACACCGAGGTGGGCACGGGGCCAGGCTCAACGATGGCGTCGGCCGACACCATGGACGCCTCGGAGATCAGCATCAGCCGCGCGACGCTGGGCACCTGGACAGATGAGGCGCTCACCCCCATCCATGGTCCTCGCCAGGAAGAGCGCCCGCCTTTGCCCAAACACTGGCGCCGCTCCGATCTGGAAAGCTCAGCGCCCCAACTCCAAGGGGTCGGGCTGGGGCTCTATGGCCTGCGCGAAGTGCCGCTGGTGGGCCGAAAGAAAGAGCGCGATCGGTTGTGGGCACTGCTCAAACATGCCTGCACCCAAAACACCGCCCAGGTGGTCTTGCTCCAAGGCGCGTCGGGGTTTGGTGCCTCAAGGCTGGCCGAGTGGTGCGCCGAACGGGCCTCGGAGGTCGGCGCCGCCACATGCTGGAAGGCCGCCCACGGACCCAACACCAGCGCTGAACACAGCCTGATGACCATGGTCGCCGAAGCGCTCCGATGCCGCGGACTCAACCGCCAGGAGACCTACAAGCGCATCTGCCGCCTGCTCTCACACCAGGGCGTGGAAGACGACTACGAGTCCAGCGCGCTGACCGAGCTGCTCCACCCCTCCGACGGCACGCAGGGCCCTGGGCAACATGTGCGCTTTGCCAGCCCGCGGGCCCGACACGTCCTCATCGCCCGGCACCTTGAGCGCATGGCCGCCCTGCGACCCATGATGCTCCTGCTTGACGATGTCCACTGGGGGGAAGACGCGCTGGCGTTTGTCGAAGTCTTGCTGGAACGCCAACGGCGCCACGCGCGGCCCATCGTGGTCCTGATGACCGCCCACGACGAAGCGCTGGCTGAGCGCCCCGAGGCCGCCGCCCAACTGCGCGACATCCAACACCACCAAGCCACACAAACCATCTCGCTTGGCCCGCTGCCCATGGGCGACCGGCGCGCGCTGGTGCGCAAACTCCTGGGGCTCGGCGGTGAACTGGCCCAACGCGTCGAAGAACGCACCGAGGGCAACCCCGCTTTTGCCGTACAACTGGTCGGCGACTGGGTCACCCGAGGCGTCCTGGAACCAGGCCCCACCGGCTTTCGCCTGCGCCAAGGCGAAGAAGCGCCGCTGCCCGACAACCTCCACGAAGCTTGGATGGCGCGCCTGGAACGCCTGGTCGCCCGTCAACCCAAAGGCACCATGGAGGCGCTGGAGTTGGCCGCCGCCATCGGCCAACACGTTCCCAACACCCTCTGGCAGTCGGCCTGCGCACACCAAAAGCTCTCCCACCCCACCAACGTCTTGCTGGCCCACAACCTGGCCGAACCCTTTAAAGGCGGCTGGAGCTTTACCCAGAGCATGGTTCGAGAGTGCCTGGAGCGCCGCGCCCGAGAATCACAACGCTGGGCCAAGCACCACCGCACGCTGGCCAGACTCCTGGCCCGGCTTGAGCGCACCCCACCCGAGGTCCTGGGGCGCCACCTACTGGAAGCCGGAGAACCGCAAGGCGCGTTGGGACCGCTGGTGCGCAGCGTCGAGGCGCTCATCGACGCCAGCGACTACCGCTCGGCGACGCGTGTCCTGCGCCTGACCGAGCAAGCCATCACCGCGCTGCCCCAAGAGGACCAGGACGCGCGCTGGGCGTGGCTGTGGACCCAGCGCGCACGCATCCATGTCCAACGCGGCAACCCCGCCGACGCCGTCGAATGGGCCAGACGCGCCCGACAACACGCCGAGCGCACCCGCGACCCAGACGCGCTGCGCCGCGCATTGGTCTGCCAGGCCCACGCCACCCGCGCCCAGGGCAACCCCACCGACGCCGCCGCCCTCTACCGCCAAACCCTGGGGTTGTGCCGCAGCGCCGACGATCAACGCGGCGTCGCCGACTGCCTGCGTGCCCTTGGACAAATGCGCGGCAGCCGCGCCAGCCGCCAGGATCGGATCGCGTGCTTTGAACAAGCCCTGCAAATCTACCGCAACCTCGGCGACACGCTCGGCATGGCCGACAGCCTGCGTGGCCTGAGCCAGCTCGTCCAGGCACAAGGCGATCTTGAACGTGCCGGGCACCTGTCCGAAATGGCCCGCGAGCACTTCACAGACCTGGGCAACCTCCTGGGCCAGGCCCATTGCCTCAACGCCCTGGCCGAAATCGCCCGCTACCAAAAACGGCTCGATGAAGCCGAAACCGGATACCGACAAGCGCTCTCCCTCTACGAAGCCGTCGGCTCCGGAGCCACCACGCTGCCCAGGCTCAACCTCGCCCTTGTCCTTCTGGCACGAGGCCGCTACATCGAGTCCCGGAGGCTCTTTGATGCCGTGCGCGAAGTCCTTGAACGCGCCGGCCGAAAGGTCTTCCTCGGCGCCGTCCACGCCAACATCCTGCCCACCACCGCCGCCATGGAAGATTGGACCGCCTGGGATCACCACCACAGCCAGGCTCTGACACTGCTGAGCGCCACCAACCTCCACGACCCCGACATCGCCTGGCCCGCACAACTGGCCGGCGATCTGGCCGCCGCCGCCGGCGACCACCAACGCGCCGCACAAGCCTACTGCCTTGCCCTCGACCAATGGCGCGCCCTCCAACGCGACGACATGGTGAAAAAAGTGCGCTCCTCGATGTCCAAAATCAGTGTGGGGCATCCCTGACTGGCGCCAGCCCCCACGTTTGGGGCGGCCCTAATGGCGTCAGACACCACGGTGGTCACTCGCAATAGCGCTGCTATGGCTTCGCTCCCACCGA
>CAKZKQ010000072.1 GCA_937123825.1 uncultured Pseudomonadota bacterium | reverse complement strand
CGTGGCTGGGGCAGGGGCCCCAGCGACGTGACCCCGCCAGTGAGCGCTACGATCGCCTGACCCGAACTGCCTGGGTCTTCCAACAAAGCCACCTGCTCCAAATCAAGCGCATTTACTCAACAAAGCCCAACCCCCAGCGACGTGACCCCTTAGCGAGCGCTACGATCGCCTGACTCGAACTGCCTGCGCCTTCCAACAAAGCCACCTGTCACAAATCAAGCGCGTTCCCACTGCAAGGGCGACAGTGCTCGGGTCACAGAAGAGATGTACGGGGTTGGGGTATAGGGGGAAGCGGGCGCAGGGGAATCGACCGCCTTAGACTTGATGAGGTCGCTGGCGGGATTCGGATGCGGTTGCATCAGGTGGCGAGCTGGGGCTGGGAGGTCTGGACGGTGGAGGGGTGGCCCATGCGGCGCAGCCAGCGGACGTGGGAGAAGAGGGCGGCGGTGAAGGTGGGGTGGATTTGGTATTTGACGCCGTGTTCTTCGCAGACTTCTGCCAGGATTTTGCTCAGCGCGGGGTAGTGGATGTGGCAGATGGAGGGGTAGAGGTGGTGGACCACCTGGTAGTTGAGCCCGCCGACGTACCAGGTCACAAACCAGTTGTTGGGGGCAAAGTCGGCGGTGGTTTCGATCTGCCAGACGGCCCACTCTTTGTCGATGTAGGTCTCTTGCTCTTCGACGTTTGCTGTGGAGACGCCCTCGACGCAGTGCGCCAACTGGAAGACGGTGGCCATGACCACGCCTTGGACAGCCAAGATGGCCATGTAGAGGCCAAGGACCAGCGTCCAGTCATGGAACATCATCGGGATGACCAGGGCGATGGTCACGTGGAGGGCCTTGCCGCCAAGGAAGACCAACAGGTTTTTACCTTTGGGGCGAGGCATGGTGACCTGGCCGACGCGGCCACGGATGACGTCCTTGAAGTCGTCGAAGTAGACCCACTTGACCGAGAGGAAGGAGTAGAGGAACCACAGATAGATGTGCTGGAATCGGTGCATGGCCATTCGAGGCTGCTCGGGGGTCATGCGGCCCAGAAAACCCAGGTCAATGTCGGTGTCCACACCGTCGATGTTGGTGTGTGAGTGGTGGATCTTGTTGTGCTTGTGGCTCCAGACGTAGGAGCTGGCGCCGAGCATGTCCAGAGTGTACGCCCCCAGAGCGTTGACCACGCGGTTTTGGGAGTAACCCTTGTGGTTTCCATCGTGCATGATGGAAAATCCAACGCCGGCGGTGGCCATGCCCAGGGAAATGACCATCGCGATCGTCAGCAATGTACCGCCTGGGCCGAAGACAAGCAGCGCGTATGAACTCCATAACCAAAGCATGATCATGAACGTCTTCAAGTACATCTGGGGGACGTCACGGCGACTTTTGCCTTCGGTCTTGAAGTACTCTTGAATGCGCTTGTTCAATGCCCGGCGGAAAGGGGCGGGTTGTTTGAAGCTGATTTTTGGATCTCTTATGCTCATGCCAGATCACTCAACGTGGTTTCAAGGGTCACATCAGGGGAGCGCGTGTCCCTTGTGATGCGTCAGGTGTAACCCAAATAAACATTGGCGTGCACGCCGATGACAATTCTTTTACAAACGAAGCCCGTTCAACTTTGTGCCCATGCGCGGCCTCTCCAAGCCATTGTGCCCCGGCCTGCGTGTCTTCACGGTCTAGGGAGTATTTTTAATGAAAGATGATGTTCAAATGCCGTTGTGGGTCTTTGATCTGGGCAATGTGATCCTCAATGTCGATTTTGAACGTTTTGCCAGGCGCTTGACGCAGGGCAGCGCGCTTGAGTCTGAGCAAGCTCTGGAGGCGTTTGGCAGCGGCCCGGACAAAGCGGCGTTGGATCGCGGCCTGACGGGTCCGGTGGCGTTTGGACAGCACCTGGTGCAATGGCGCGGCGATGATGCACTGTCGGTGGCCCAGGCCATGGACGCCTGGGCGGACATCTTTGAGGTCATCCCTGGGGCGGTTCAGGGGCTGGCAAGATGCCGCGCCAGCGGGCCGGTCTGGTTGCTCTCCGACACCGACCCGATCCACTTCAGCGGGGCGCTGAGCCGCTTTGAGGTCGTCCGAGGTTTTGACCGCTACCTGCTCTCCTACGCGCGCGGCATGCTCAAGCGCGATCCTGGCGCCTTTGATGAGCTTGGGGCGCTGGTCCACAGCGGCCAACCCGTGGTCTTTGTCGATGATCTGCCGATCAACATCGAAGCCGCGCGCGCTGCAGGTGTGGACGCCATCCTCTTTGAAGGCTGGCAGGCGCTGATGCCCCAACTCCATGCCCGGGGCCTGCCCGTCGGTTGACAGCCCTGGGGCTGTGTGTGAGAGCCTCTGAGCACCCGATTCTTATGGCCAACCCATGTGCGGGCTCTGCAATGGGCTCAAGGTGCGCGATGATCCCCTTCAACAGACCTTTCCAGGCGCCCAACGAGGCGCAACTGGTGCGTCAGGCCCTGGACAGTGGCCACATCTCGGGCGATGGACCCTTTACGCGCCAAGCCTCACAGTGGCTTGCCCAGCACTTTGGTCCCCAAGCCCAGGTCTTGCTGACAACCTCCGGCACCCACGCCCTTGAACTGGGCGTCTTGCTGATGGGGTTGGGGCCGCAGGACGAGGTCGTCATGCCCTCGTTCACCTTCTCGTCGACGGCCAACGCGGTGGCGCTGCGCGGGGCGCGCCTGCGCTTTGCCGACATCAACCCCCAAACCTTCTCCATGGGCCTGGCCGAGCTTCAGGCCGCCTGCACCGAACACACCACCGCCGTGGTCGCCATGCCCTACGGCGGTGTCAGCGCCGACATGGACCAAATCGCCGACTGGTGCCGCAGCCGGGGCCTGAAGTTCATGGAAGACAACGCCCATGGGCTCTTTGCCACCCTGCACGACAAACCCATGGGCAGCTTCGCGCCGGTCAGCGCACTGAGCTTCCACCAGACCAAAAACATCTCATGCGGGGAAGGCGGCGCGCTGGTCCTCAACGACACCGCGCTTGCCCAGGCGGCCGAAATCATCCGCGAAAAAGGCACCGACCGCTCCCGCTTCCTGCGCGGCGAAGTCGACAAATACACCTGGCGCCAAATCGGCTCCAGTTACCTCCCCTCCGACATACTCGCCGCAGTCCTCTGGGCCCAGCTCCAGTGCGCCCAGGACATCCAACGCAAACGCACCGCCTTGTGGCAAACCTACCGCGACGCGCTGGCACCGGTGGCCCCGGAGTTGGGCATCGAACTCCAACACATCCCCGACGGCCTACAACATCCGGCCCACGTCTTTGCCCTCCTGGTCCCCAACGCCGCCGCACGTCGCGACGTTCTGGCGGCGCTGCGACAACACGGCGTCAAGGCCACCTCGCACTACGAGCCGCTCCATCAAGCACCGGCCCACAGCGGTTGCGAAGCGTTGCCCCACACTGATACCGTGGCGTCGAGGCTGATCCGCCTGCCACTTTACGCCCAACTGCCCCTGGCCGACGCCCAGCGCGTCGCCGAGGCGCTCATCACCGTCCTGAGGGGATGATGCAGCAAACGACCCGGACCGTTCTTGTCACTGGAGGGATGGGCTTTATTGGCTCGGCCCTGGTGCTCCACCTGCGGAAACATCGCCCCCAGTGGCGCGTGATCAACTTTGACGCGCTGACCTACGCGGGCAACGTCGAAAACCTGCTCTCGCTGCGCGATGATCCGCTGCACACCTTCATCCACGGCGACATCACCGACCCCGACGCCGTCGCGTCCGTCTTTGAGCAGCACACCATCGACGCCGTCTTCCATCTGGCCGCCGAGAGCCACGTCGACCGCTCCATCGTCTCGCCGCTTGAGTTTGTGCGCACCAACGTCGAGGGCACCGTGGTGCTCTTGCGGGCGGCGACCAAGGCCTGGAAGGGGCGCCAGGATGCCCGCTTCATCCACGTCTCCACCGACGAAGTCTTTGGTGAGCTTGGACCTGAGGGTTTCTTCACCGAAACCACCCCCTACGCCCCCCGCAGCCCCTACGCCGCCTCCAAAGCGTGCAGCGACCACATGGCCCGCTCATGGGCGGCGACCTACGGCTTGCCGGTGATCGTCACCAACTGCACCAATAACTATGGCCCCAGGCAGTTCCCCGAAAAACTCTTGCCGGTGGTCATCACCCGCGCGGTGGACGGTGATCCTGTGCCGGTTTATGGCAACGGCCAGAACGTCCGTGATTGGCTCTACGTCGATGATCACTGCGCGGCGTTGCTCAAAGTCATGGAGGAGGGGGCGCCCGATGAGACGTATTGCATTGGTGGTCAGGCCGAGGTGTCCAACATCGAGATGGTTCAGCGTTTGTTGGATGAGGTCGACCGACAGTTGGAGCGTCCTGTGGGAACTTCGCGCGCTTTGATTCGCTTTGTGACCGACCGCCCTGGCCACGATTTTCGCTACGCCATGGACATCTCGCACATCCAAAAGACCCTGGGGTGGTCCCCGTCGGTGGGTTTGGATGATGGGCTTAAGCACACGGTGCGTTGGTATCTGGACAACAACCCATGGCTCCAGAACGTCACCAGCGGCGCCCACCGCGATTTTCAGCGCATATGGTACGGCGAGCGTCTAGCTGCCGCTGATGGGCCCTCTTGAGAGGGGTTTTGTGCAGGCACAGGAGCAGATCCATGGGAGAGGACATCAAGGGCATCTTGCTGGCGGGGGGGCGCGGCACGCGCCTGCACCCGCTGACGTCGATCGTCAGCAAGCAACTCCAGCCAATCTACAACAAGCCCATGGTCTACTACTCGTTGACCACGATGATCCTGGCGGGCGTGCGGCAGATCCTCCTCATCACGACCCCTGAGGACGTTCCCCACTTTAAAAAGTTGCTTGGCGATGGCCACCGGTGGGGTCTGGAGATCGAATACGCCACCCAGGATCAACCCAGGGGCATCGCCGAGGCGTTGGTCATTGGCGCAGACTTTCTTGGGGACAGCGGCGCACTGCTCATGCTTGGTGACAACTTCATCTACGGGCGCCTGGATTTCTTGCGTCAGGGCATCGCCGCCAACGCGCCGCGCGGCGCCACCATCTTCGCCTACCAGGTCTCCAACCCCAGCGCCTATGGCGTGGTGGAGTTTGACCGCGACTTCAACGTCCTGTCCCTGGAGGAAAAGCCCGCCTCTCCCCGCTCTCCCTGGGCTGTGCCGGGGCTCTACGTTTACGGCGCCGGAGTTGCAACCAAGGCCGCCACGCTCAAGCCTTCGGCGCGCGGCGAGCTTGAGATCACGGACCTGAACCGCCTCTACCTCAATGAGGGCACCCTCTCGGCCCGGCCCATGGGGCGCGGCATCGCCTGGCTCGACACCGGCACCCCCGAGAACCTCCTCAACGCCAGCAGCTTTGTCCACGCCATCGAGACTCGCCAGGGCCTCATTGTGGGCAGCCCCGAGGAGGCCGCCTTTCGCATGGGCTTCTTGAGCCTGGAGGCGCTGCGCGCCCTCATCGACGACATGCCTGACACCTTCTACAAGCAAAGCCTCGTCCGCTCGCTGCGCGACCAGGCCTAGGTTTTCTGGTTGATGCCGTGTGGCGCTGCAGTACATGAACATAAAGGCACCTTTATTGTCGATCGGGGGTTGTGCGATGTGCTGTGGTGACTATACTTGTTTTCAGTTGTTTGTGGGTTGAACCAAGCACACACCGCAACCGCTATGCCCTCCAAGGAGCGCTTGATGGAGGGCCATGCCAAACCAACCACAGAGGAGCGGTCTTGTGATCTTCAGGGGTGCGTTTTGCACGTTTGAAGGGACCGTTGTCAGCGCTGATACCAGGTTTGGAGAGGGTTTGATGGCATACGGTAGGAAACGCGGTGGGCGCAGTTGGAAAGGCAAACGGCGCGGTGGCAATCGGCAAGGTCCCTGGGGTAGGCGCTCCGAGGACGGGGAGCTGCCTCCGCCCAAACCGGCCACCCGCGACACCATCATGGAGCGCGCTTTTCGTCTGCTCGCGGCCCGGGACCGCGGGATTGAGGAGTTGCGTCGCCGTTTGATGGAGCGCGATGACGCCACAGAGGCGGTCGTCAACGAGGTCATCGCCAGCTTGCTGGACTATCGGTACCTCGATGATGAGCGCTTTGCCAGGGAGTTCAGCCGCTCCAAAATCCTGACTCGGCCCATGGGCCGTCGCAGGTTGGAGCGCGAACTGCTCAACAAACACCTTGATGAAGATCTGGTGACCCGCACCATGGACGAGCTCTACGAGGAGAAATACCCCGAAGAGCAGCTTGTGGCCGAACTCATTGAGCGCCACGTCAAGTCCAAGGGGCTGCCAGATTGTTACGACACCGTACGCAAGCTCTCGGCCAAGCTCATGCGCCGTGGTTTTGGCCCAGGGCTGGTGCGGGATCATACCTCTGCATTGTGGCAACGCGCCAAAGAAGAGGGCGCAGACCGCGCCGCCAAAGATAAGGAGAAGACCGTGACTGAAGAAGAACAGTACGAGCAGATGGACGCCCTCATCGCCAAATTCATTCGGATCAAGGGCAAGCCCAAAAACTTCAAAGAAGCCCGCAAGCTTACCGAGCGGCTGATGCGGCGAGGATTCTCGTTTGATATGATCCGCGAGCGCGTTGATCCCCTGTGGAAGAGCTGAACTGCGCGCTTTGTGGTGCGGGTTTGGTGACCACCCCACACAAGTTTGGGGCGGTGGGCAGTGACGATTGTGTTTGGGCTGCTCAGGGCGCCCCTGTGGGATCCTGAGCGTCGCGGACCACAAAGGCGGTGGTGCCTTCAAAGACAAACGCGGCCGACAAGAGGTTGCAGGTCCCATCCTCGTCGCGGCCCATGTCGGCGTTGGCCTCAAAAGCCGGCGCCACCAGCCTGGTCTCGGCCGCCGCGCCGGTCATCAGCAGCTCGCCGATGACGTCCGGCACGCTAAACGCCCCCCCGATCACGCCCGTAAACGAGCCATCATCGTGGATCTGGACGCGCACCAGCGCGTCTTGGATGTTCATGTTGAAGCGCGCATCCAGAATGTCGATTGGAAACTGAATCGGCACCGGACCGGCCACAAGCTCGCCGTTTTCCAGCTTCAAGCCCTCCACGCTGGTCAACGGGAAGCTGTCGTCGATTCGAAAGGTCTGGTCCGGTGCGATCAACCCAAAGGTGCCGATCTGGGGGTCGAGCGACCCTCGGTAGATGTTGAAGGTGACGTTGTCGTCGTTCTGGAGATCGTCCAGATCGGCCAACTCCATCATCATCAAGATCCGCCCCTCATTGATCGCACCCTGCAAGAGCCCCTCGACGGCCTCTCCCACAAGGGGCTCGATCGCGGGCCACATCCTGCCAAACTGGTTGTCGATCCCTTCCTGACCATCGGGGCTGACCGCGTCGCCGTGCTGGCAACTGTCCTCTTCGCCCGGGGGGCTGGAGCGCTCATCCAGATCGAACCCCTCGGCCACCCCCGGCTCAAGCTCCCCGGCGATGCCCAGCGCGCGCACGACGTTGACGTGCGAGCGCGGCATGATGTAGCCGCCGTCTTCAAAGTAATCCCCTTCATAGGGGTTTTGCTCGGCCACCGGTTCGGTTTGCGTGTCATCGTCACCGCAGCCCGACACCGCCAATCCCAACCCCAACGCCAACCCCAACGCCTGCACCGTTCTCACAGCCGTCTCCTCCCTTGCTCGCCTCATGGCTCAATCACCGACAGACCTTCAGTCACCTTACCTGGGCCTTCGCCAAATTCTGCCGCCCGCACTTCCATGGCCCTCAAGATGGACATGGCCAC
Organism: uncultured Pseudomonadota bacterium; assembly: GCA_937123825.1. GTDB lineage: Bacteria > Myxococcota_A > Bradymonadia > Bradymonadales > CAKZKQ01. The sequence goes on along the minus strand of CAKZKQ010000072.1, from coordinate 6,103 downwards.
GTGGCTGGTGTTCTCCTGGGTCTGGGAGCGGTAGTGGAAGCCTGTGCGCAATGAACCACACGCAGAACCGGCCAGCACAATGGGGTACTCGTCGATTTGGTGGGTGCGCCCGTAAGACACATCCGTGGTGGCCAGCAAGATGCTGTTGTCCAGGAGGTTGCCTTCACCCTCAGGGATGTCCCGCAAGGACTGACACAGGTACGAGAAGTCACTCATGATGGAGACGACGATCTCATGAACTTGTGGTTGGTCGCCAGGCTCATCGTGGGTCAACTGGTGGTGGCCTGCGCTGGCGTTGGGGTAGAGGATGTCGCTGACCGGGTGCGAGTACCACATGGACATCACCCGCGTCAGGTCGCAGGCATAGGCCATGGTCACCAGGTCCGCCATGACCCGCGCCCTGGGGCTCATTTGCGGGCGACCGTCGATGGGGGGCAGGGCGCCGGGTTGTTGCGGACGCACGCAAGCGGCCAGGTTCGGCGGGTCTTCTTCCAATCGGGCGATGCGCAGCTCCAGATCGCGCACTGAGGCCAGATGTTGGTCCAGGCGCTGGTTGTCGGCAGCGCCAAGCCGTCCCCGCAGCCTGCCCACATCCTCTGAGACCGAGTCCAGGACGCTGCGTCGGATGCTCAGCCGGGGGTCAATGATGGGCTCGTCGCCCGGCGCCCGAAATCCTGCCCCAAAGAGGCGCTCAAAGAGCTGCGCTGGGTCGGACTCGGGCGGGTGGACGCTGTTGGGGCCGTTGTAGGACAGGCCCTTGACGCCCTCTTCAATCCCCACCTCCACCGACCTGAAGCGCGTCTCACCGCCGATCTCTGCGGCGATGATCTGGTCCAGCGTTGGGCTCTTGATGGTGGTGTGGGAGCCGCCCTCATGCTTGACGTCGGCCCCGCTGAGGAAGCCCGCCGGGCCAGAGAAGTGGGGGTCGGTGTTGCCCGTCTTGACCTCCATGCCGCTCAGGACCGTGATGTGCTGGCGCACCGCCTCAAGCGGCGCCAGCTGAGGCGACATCTCCCAGTCTTCTCCGGTGGTGGGCGGGATCCAGCGGTCGGGCAGCATGCCGTTGCCCCAGAAAAAGAGCCCAAAACGCTTCGGGAAAGCGCCATCGACCGCGTAGGCGGTGCCGTTGCTGTTGAAAAAGGCCTCCAACGGCGGCAGCCCCAGCGCCAACGCCGTGCCGCCAAGCATCCCACGCAAGAATGTGCGCCTGCTGAGCTTGTACTTGTTGCTCATCTGATCGTCCTCCTCTTGCTTTATTTGGGTTCGCCAGGGCGGCGGAAGAGCGGGCTCATGACCAACTCAAGAATCAAGGGTTTGACCCGGTAACCGTGGACTTCAAAGCGCTCCTCAAGGACATGCATGATGTTGCGCTCCTCAAAGGCCTCCACACGTCCGGTGGCGTAGCGCGCCAGCGTCCGCACCATGCATGGCCCAAAGTCAGGGTGGTTGCGCAGAGCGGCGCCCAACTCAATGGGCGTGTCAAAGAATGTGCCGTCCAGATCCCCCGATGGATCGATCGGGTAATCATTGTCCAGGTCGCGCCAGCGCCCCACGCCATCAAAGTTCTCCAGCCCCAACCCAATCGGGTCGGTCAAGCTGTGACAACCCGCGCAAGACGGGTTCTCCAAGTGCTCCGCGACCCGCTCGCGCAAAGTGGGCGCCTCGCCGGACGGCTCCGGGATGGACGTGTCCACGTTGACCGGTGGGGGCGGGATCTCCTGGCAGAGCAGAATGGTGCGCACCGCCATGCCGCGCAGCGTCGCCGAAGACGACACCGGGTGGGCGTGGGCGTTGAGGAACGAGGCGTGGCCCATCAAGCCTGCGCGTTGCCCGTCTGCGGGCAGCTCAACCAAACCAAATCCCTCGGTGGTCGGCGACGGGATTTTGTAGAGCGCCGCCAGGTTCGGGTTGACGAAGGTCTCGCGGGTGGTCATCACGTCGCGCCAATCCGACTGGGCGTCAAAGACCACGTGCTCAAGCAATGAGAGCGTCTCTTCGCGCGCGTCGTCGCCCAACTGCGCGTTGTAGTGCTCAAAGATGGTCGGATCCTTGATGAGCCGATTCAACTCGTAGAGCTTGAGGTGTTCGGTGAAGAAGTTGCGCATGCCCTGACGCGCCCGCGGAGACTCCAAGAGCCGCTCGGCCTGCTCCAACAAACCCTCGTCGGTCGAGAGCTTGCCCTCGTCGGCCGCGGCCAGGAGCACATCATCAGGGGTGGTGTTCCACAAGAAGAAGCTCAGCCGGGTGGCCAACTCATGGTCGGTAAACCGGCGCTGGCCCGAGTCTTCCACGCCGATCTCCACCCGGAAGATGAAGTTGGGCGATTGAAGCAGCGCCGCCAGCACCGCTTCCACGCCCCCGTAGAAGTCGTCCAGGCGCTCGGCGGCGTTGCCTGCCAACGTCACCAGCCGGTCGACCTCCTCGTCATCCAGCGGCCTGCGCCACGCGCGCCGCCCCATGGTCTGCACAAACTCGCGCGCACACTCTTCATCGCCCGGTCCTGATGGCTGGCACGTCACCAGCCGGGCGCGCACAGCGTCATTGGCCAGCGCCTGCTCCGCCACCGCAAAGGCGATGTCTTCGAGCGACTCCACCCCCCGGGCGCTCATCGTTGCCCCCGATGCCCCCACAGAGAGCAACCCCCCGATCTCCAGGTCGGGTTCGGCCAGTTGAGGCACCACGATCTCATCGCCGACAAGATCCGTGATGGTGTTTTGAAACTGGGTCTGGGTCAGGCGGCGCAGCGCCACTTTTCCCGCCTCAGCGTCGGCTGGGTAGTCTTCGGGTGACGCCAGACCTTCGGCGGGCGGTTGAGCCTGGACAGGATCGGCCTCTTGGGTGTTGTCACACGCCGACAGGCTCCAGACACACGACGCAATGCACACGCTCAGCAACAATGAGGTTCGCATGGGTCTGTCCACATCTGTGCTTTGGGTTGGGGATGAACATCAAAGGGCGTTTCCACCAACACCCTTGTTTCCAATGATGACATAGTAAACCACAACCGTTGTGCTGGCCACAAGTCGTGTTTGTAGAGGTGTCAGAGACGTCGACCAACCCCCATAAACACGGAGTTGGTCAACGTCTCTGACACCTCTACGATCCGACCCCCCAAGAAATCACGCCGCACCACGACAGTTGCTCCAGAGGTGTTCCAAAGCTCACCGATGACGAGTGTTTGGACACACCGGGATCGACCATGGTCAAGGTTTCAGAGACGTCGACGAACGCAATGGCACCGGCCGCGGGGACGACTGCTGGCGTTCGCCTGGGTTGGCGCAGGTGGCAGAGCGTTGGTGCTGCGGCTGGAGCGTTTGCTGACCTGCGTGCTTGACCTTGTTGGGGGATGTTGATAGTTTGTTTGGGTGTCGAACAAAGTGGTTCGACACCTGACTGTATACAAAGGAGCCACGTTGTCATGGGGGTGGACACAAAAAAGCCCGAAGCGGTGCTCTCCATCGAGAAGATGAGCAAGTACTACCCCGTTGGCCAGGGATTCCGCAGCCGCCAAAAGCTCAGGGCGCTGCACGAGGTCGACTTCGAGGTGGGCCGCGGCGAGGTGGTGGCGTTGGTCGGTGAGTCGGGCAGTGGTAAGAGCACCATCGCCCGGCAGATCATGCGCCTCGAGCAGCCCGACTCTGGTCGAATCCTCTTTGAGGGGCAGGATGTCCTCAAGGAGGAGCCCCGGGGGGCTTCGTTGTCGTACCGTCAAAAGGTCCAGATGATCTTTCAGGACCCTTTTGGCTCGCTCAACCCGGTCCACACCATCATCCACCACCTTGTGCGTCCGCTGCTGCGCCACGGAAAGTGCACCAAAGCCCAGGCACGGGGCAGGGCGCTGGAGCTTTTGACTGAGGTGGGCTTGGAGCCAGCGGCGGACTTTGCCGACCGTCACCCTTATGAGCTCAGCGGCGGGCAGCGCCAGCGCGTGGCCATCGCCAGGGCGCTGGCGGTGGAGCCGACCTTGATTGTGGCCGATGAGCCCACTTCGATGTTGGACGTCTCCATCCGTGTGGGGGTGTTGAACCTCTTGGAGCGGCTGCGTCAGCAACACCGCCTGTCGTTCATCTTCATCACCCACGATCTGGCCAGCGCCTACCACCTGGCCGACCGCGTGTTGGTGCTCTACGCCGGGCAAATCGTCGAAGAAGCCCCCACGGCCAAGCTCCTCAGTGAGCCGGCCCACCCCTACACCAGGTTGTTGCTGGCGGCGACGCCGCAAGCGAGCGCCTCCATTCACCAGCCACTGCCCGCCACCAGCGGCCATCCCGAACTGGTCAACCCCTCGCCGGGTTGCGCCTTTGCCCCGCGTTGCCCCCTTGCCATGGACCAGTGCCGCCAGTCCATGCCCAAAGCCCATCTGATCGGGCCGGACCATCGATCGCGTTGTCATCTCCACGCCAGCGAGACATCCCATACCGGAGGACCCAATGCCAGTGCTCTCATTCCCTGAACGCTTCCTTTGGGGCGCCGCCACGTCTTCGTACCAGATCGAAGGTGCGGTCGACGCCGATGGGCGCAGTGAGTCCATTTGGGATCGGTTTGCCGCCAAGCCTGGTGCCATTGAAGACGGCTCCGATGGCCGCGTGGCGTGCGACCACTTCCACCGCTGGCCTGAAGATGTGGCGCTGATGAAGGGCCTGGGGCTGCACAGCTACCGGTTTTCAGTCGCCTGGCCCCGGATCGTCCCGGGCGGAACTGGCGCCGTCAACCAGGCGGGGCTCGACTTCTATGATCGGCTGGTGGACGGACTGCTGGCTGCGGGCATCGATCCCTGTGTGACCCTCTACCACTGGGACATGCCGCAGGTGCTTGAGGATCTGGGCGGCTGGCCCCGGCGCCAGACCGCCGATGCGTTTGTGCACTACGCCAGCGCCGTGGCTGAACGCCTGGGCGACCGGGTCAAGTTCTGGATCACCCACAACGAGCCGTGGTGCGCGGCCATCCTGGGCTACCTGGAGGGCATCCACGCCCCCGGACGCAAGGACAAACCCGCAGCGCTGGCCGCCGCCCACCACATGCTCCTGTCCCATGGCATGGCCGTGCCCGTCATCCGTGCCGCGAGCCCCGGTGCCAAGGTCGGCATCACGCTCAACCTCGTCGATGCCCAGCCCGCCTCGCCCAGCGACGCCGACATGGACGCCTGCCGCCACTTTGATGGGTCGTTCAACCGTTGGTTCCTCGATCCCCTCTACGTGGGGTCCTACCCCGAAGACATCGTGAAGGATTGTGTGGAGCGCGGCGAGCTTCCGGCCGACAACCCGCTGCCCTTTGTGCTCGATGGGGACATGGAGATCATGGGCGTGCCCACGGATTTTCTGGGCATCAACTATTACTCTCGTGGGGTGCTGCGCAGCGACGCGGTCTCTGAAGAAGACAACCTCCCCAGGGTCATCCCCGAGGCCCCCGAGGAGACCAAGACTGATATTGGTTGGGAGGTGTACCCCGACGGGCTCTACAACCTCCTGGCGCGCGTGCATGAGACCTACGCCCCCGGTCCCCTCTACGTGACCGAGAACGGGGCGGCCTACCACACGGCGCCCGATGAAGACGGCCGCATCCGCGACACGCGTCGGATCGAGTACGTCCATGGGCATCTGGTGGCGGCGCACCGCGCGATTGAAGATGGCATCCCGCTGGCCGGCTACTTCCTGTGGTCGTTGATGGACAACTACGAGTGGTCCTTTGGCTACAACCAGCGCTTTGGCATCGTCTGGGTGGACTACGAAACCCTTGAGCGGACCCCGAAAGACAGCGCGCTGTGGTATCGGGACGTCATCGCTCGCAACGGCGTGCTCCTGCAAGAAGAGGCCCCGGCGAAAGACTCGCCGTCCCCTCTGAGCGAGCGCGTTCAGCCCCCCTCGGTGGGCCGCATTGAAGAGGACTTTGGTGCGGTCCCTCCCCCTGGCAACAGAGGCCTGGCGGGGCAAAACATGAGTCCCCCGGAGGTATCATGAACATCTCCATGCCACGAGGTCTGGCGAGCGCTTGCATGGTGTGGGCCTTGTTGTGGTCCACCGCAGCGGTGGCGCAGCAACCCGAGCCTGAGGCGCCCAAAGAAACGGCCAGCGACGCTGAAACGGTCGTGCCTGAGGCCGAGGCG
>CAKZKQ010000071.1 GCA_937123825.1 uncultured Pseudomonadota bacterium | reverse complement strand
CGCGCCGGATGCACCTGGGGCGCGGCGGTGCCACCAATACCGTCGACACCACCGCGCGGAGTTTTGCGCTCGACGCCCTGATGGACGGAGAACCGTCTCAGCCCACTCGCCTCAAGCTCGGAGACCGGGCGGTGTCGATCGCGGAGCTTGAGCGCGAGCCGCTCGATCGCGTGGAGGTCAGCCAGGGTTTGGCCTGGGTGCAGTGGTCCACGTGGATTGAAGATGATCTGACGGACCCGGCCGAGGCGATCACATTTCATGTCTCGCTGCGCCGCCCCAGGTCCAAATCGCCTGAGGTCAATTTTACAATCGGCGAGGACCTGGAGCTTGTGGTCGATTTGGGGGAGCCGAGCAGTGGGGGCGGTTACCACTACGGCGATTGGATCGAGATCCACCTGCCCGAAGCGTTGGAGCCCGCTGGGGCCGAACCCCGGATGTTGCGGCCCGCTGGTGGCCACGGCGTGTCGGGCCGTCGGCTCTGGTTGGATTTGTCTGGGCGCCACCGCGTGCGGGTGCCGCTGCGCGCCGTTGGGCTGACGCTGGGAGCCGATCAGAACCCCGGCGCCCAGCATCTGGCGGCGGGGCTGCGCAACATCTACGACTCGGGCCGTGGCCGCGGCATGATGGGCCTGAGTGTGGTGGTCGCCGGTGCCGACAAGGGCCTTGGCTCAAAACTCAAGCGCCTCTTCTTCTGAACACGTTTGCAAACCTGCCGCGCTCAATTCAAGACATCAATCGCACCGTGCATTCATGATCCCGTACCGCTGTGTCGATGAGTGGAGTCAATCGCCCTTATGGCTGGTGTGTGTGTTTGGTCGCCAGGGCAGGTTGAAGACGCAGAGGGAGGTTGTCCATGGATCTGGCAACTGTAATCGGTGTGGTGATGGCCTTCGGGCTGATCCTGGTGTCGATGTTGATCGGCGGTGGTGTGGGCCTCTTTATCGATGCCGCATCGGCCTTGATTGTGATTGGGGGGACGATCGGCGCAGGGCTGATCAACTATCCCCTGGGTCAGATGATCGCCTCGGTGGGCATCGCCAAAAATGCCCTCTTTTTTAAGAGCGAGGACATCAACGAGCGGATTCAGACCGTCGTGGAGTTCTCGGGCAAGGCGCGCCGCGAGGGTGTGCTCTCGCTGGAGAGCGAGGTCGAGAAGCTCAGCGATGAGTTCATGGTGGCTGGGATTCAGCTTGTGGTCGATGGCCAGGAGCTGAGCGCCATTGAGGCCATCCTGAGCACCGAGATCGATTACCTCAAAGACCGCCACAAGACCGGCGCCGACATCTTCAACACGTTGGCGGCCTTTGCGCCCGCGCTGGGGCTGATTGGTACGCTGATCGGGCTGGTGCAGATGCTCCAGAACATGGACGACCCCAGCAGCATCGGCCCTGCCATGGCGGTTGCGCTTTTGACGACCTTCTACGGCGCGGTCATGGCCAACCTGATCTTCACCCCCATCGCGGGCAAGCTCAAGATCCGCTCGGCCGAAGAGGTCCAACTGCGGGAGTTGACCCTGGAGGGGATCTTGTCGATCGCTTCGGGCGACAACCCCAGGCTGGTCGAGCAGAAGCTCAAGGCCTACCTGCCGCCGAAGCTGCGCACCGACAGCGACGCCAAGTAATCGCTTCAATGTCTTTCTGAGAGGGGTTTGTGGGCGTGAGCGGCAAGAAGAAAAAAAAGAAGGCGCCAGAGCCAGACAGCGGCGGCGCTGACTTCATGACCCTATTCACCGCGCTGTCGGTGATTTTGTTGGCCTTCTTCATCCTCCTGACGACCATGGCGGTCATCGACGATGACAAGTCCCGCAAGGCGCTTGGCAGCCTGCGCGGCTCGTTTGGGATCCTGCCGGGGGGCCTGGTCTTCGACAACGAAGGCCAGATTCTGGAGCAGCACAACACCCTCATCGACGAGATCGTGATCATCGACCGGATGCTCAAGGACATGCGCCGCATTCTGCGCTCGCGCGACTTTGACGGCGGGATGGTGGAGCTGGACGTCGGCGGCGCCTACCCCAAGCTGCGCATCGCCAGCGGCGCCCTCTACCCCAACGGCGGCACCGAGATCTCGCCGCGCTCCTTTCCCATCCTGGACCGACTGGCGGCGGCGGCCGACGACATGGACCGCGTGTTGGTCATCGAGGGCCACACCGGCTCAAGCCCGCCCCCCAAAGACAGCCGCTTGCCCAGCAACTGGGAGTTGAGCACGCGCCGGGCCGTCAACGTCCAGCGCTACCTGATCACGGCGGCCGACGTGGACCCGGCGCACATTGAGGCCGAAGGGGTGGCGGAGTTTCGCCCCCGCGACGGGCGAAAGCCCAAAGACGAGGTGGTGATCGTGTTCCGGCCTCGGACGCCCGCAGGGCCAGGCGACGCCAAGGAGAAGAAGACCGATGGCCCGTGAAAAACCACCGGAACCCATTGATGAGGGCGATCCCAATGCGTGGATGGCGACCTTCTCCGACCTGGTCACCCTCCTGATCACCTTCTTTGTGCTCTTGCTCTCGATGTCGAGCCTGGACGCCAAGGTCCTTGAGGAGACCGTGGGGTTCTTCAACGGCCGTTTGGGGGCGCTGGGGACCACGACCGAGGCGGGCGCAATGCTCTCCACGTCGCTGGACGTCCCCGAAGCGCCAATCATGCCCTCGATCCGGGAGGTCAACGGCGAACCCCACGACAATTTCAACTTCGAGGCCAACCGCGAGGACGTGCTCGACGATGGGGAGGAGAGCCGCAAGCGCATGGACATGTCCTCCAACCTGCACAAGGCCCTGGAGGAAGCCCGTCAAAAGGGTGCCGCCCAGCAGGTCGACGCGCTGATGCCCTACGGCACGGGCTCGACCACCCGGGAGAAGTTCCGCGCCGTGGCCGATGTCCTGCGCCAGCCCCGCTACCGGGATTTGTTCAGAGTGCGCGTGGCCGACGACAAGCTGCGCATTCAGCTTGTGGGTGATTTGCTCTTTATCCCTGGGCGCGTTCGGATTCGGCCCGAGTCGCTGGTTTTGCTCAAAGAGTTGTCGGAGCTTGCCCGCGACATGAAGGTCGACTCAAAGGTGTTGGGCGTGGTGCCCAAGAATGACGCCAAACCCATCCGCGTGGATCTCTACCCGACGGGCTGGGATCTGGCCATCGCGCGGGCCTGCAACGTGGTGCGCTACATGGCCAACCGGGGCGATGTGCCGCCCGCCATGCTCAGTTGCTCGGTCTTGCCCTCCAAGGCGGCCGGTGAGGCCTCGGCCAGTGGCGTCATCTTCGAGATGCGCGTGCCCCAGCGCTGAACTGGCCGCTCCCTTTCAACTGTTGGCCAACGCGCTGGCGATGAGGGCGATGAGGGTCAGCACAAAGATGCCAATCTGCAAGTAGAGAATCCGAGAGCCAGACATGTGCGAAGTCCTGTGCTGTGGTCGGCACTTGTGTGCTTGACCGTACACAGCCAGGAATTAGCCAAAACCATGCCACGCGCTCGAAAAGGGTGGGTTTGTTTGGTTTTGGGTGCCGTTTGTGTGCCTAAATAGCCGATTTGATGCCGTCAGGACGGTGCTGGATCCCATTTTGCGTGGCAAGGCAGGGTTGAGGCCTGGACTGGGCGGTCGGGGCGAGTGGGTGCGGTGGGTTGTGTGTTTTCTGGTGTGCAGGTCGTCTCTACACAAGAGACTGGACACCTTTGCCATCGCGGTTGTGCGCAAAACAGTGGCACCAACTCGCCGAACTGCTCTAACCCACAGGTTCGGGTCCCTTCGCTGCGGTGTTGAACAGATCGGCGCGTGGCTGCCACGGTCTTGATCATGGTTTACCTGGCAGTGGCGGAGTTTGGGCTCCGCCGCCCGTGCTCAAGCGTCAATGCCAGAACAGTGCCACACAGACCAGGTGCTGGGGATGTGGCGGTTTGTGATGACATTGAGGCCCAGGTGGTCGGCTTCGACGGTGTTTGGGGCTAGAGTATTTGAGGCGCTTAAGACACACCGGAGGGCGGTCATGCGTGTGGTTTTTGGCGTTTAAAACGACGGTCTGACTGTGTGTTGTTTGGGGATTGCAGGCGGCAGGGAGCGGTGCTGGTGATCACTGTGGTGGCCGGTGATCGGTTTGTGCATTGAGCGTTGGAAAGATTTTAATCCCGTCATACACGGCCACCATGAGCGCAATCATGGAGCCAGTGGGAGGAGGGCGGTGCAGTAATGGTGTGACGATTCAAGAATGGGAACATGGGATGTCGATGTGGGGTGCATTGGATCACTTGCGCCTGTCTGTGAAGAGGGCGCTGAGGTTGGGAGCAAGGCAACATGTCGGCAGAAGAACCGCTTGATGATGACATCAAACCCCCTGGCAACAACAAGCTCATTTTGATCATCGTGGCCGTGAACGTGGTGGCGCTGGGCGGCATCGGGGCGTTTATCTTTCTGGGCGGCGGCGGAGGCGACACGGCAGAGGCCGCCGATGTGCCCGCCGAGGAGATGGAGGTGAGCTTTGAAGGGCCGCCGACGCTGGTGTCGTTCGACCCCTTCATCGTCAACCTCAATGAGCCCAGCGCGTCGCGCTATCTGAAGCTGAGCCTGTCGATCGAAGTGCCCGGTGATAAAGCCGTGGAAGCGGTCGAGGGGCGCAAGGCGCCGATCCGCCACGTGGTCTTGAGCTACCTGGCTGGGCTGTCCTTTAGCGACACGCAAGGGGCCGAGGCCAAGCAGATGATTCAGGAAGCGCTGACCAAGCAGATGAACGAGTCGCTCAAGAAGGATGTCGTCAAGCAGGTGTACTTCACCGAGTTTGTCATCCAGTAGAGCGCGTCTTGGGGAGGGCGATCATGTCTGACGGTGTAGCAGCCAGGACCCGCTCAGGGTCACACGAAGCATTGGAGCGCAGCGGGGTCATGCACCGCGAGGCGCCCGAGAAGCTCGAACCCTACGATCTGACCAGCAAGCGCGCGGCGATGCGCGGCGGGATGCCTGGTCTGGACATCGTGGGCGAGCGGTTTTGCAAGGCGTTTCGGCGCACGCTCTCAAGCGCGCTGCGTCGGACGTGCGAGATTCAGGCGGTCAGCACCGAAGTGATCAAGTTTGCCGACTTCATCCTCCAGGTGCCGCGCCCCACAGGACTCTTTGTCTTTCAACTCAAGCCCCTGCCGGGTGGCTGCGCGGTGGTCGTCGATGGCCATCTCTTGTTGGCCATGATCGACGCCATGTGCGGCGGCGGGGAGCGAGATCTGGGCGAGACCAGCGAAGGGCCCGAGCGCGACTTGACCCAGATTGAGCTGCGCCTGCTGGGTCGGCTGGCCGGTCCCATGACCGAGGACCTCGATCAGGCCTGGCGCCCGCTGGCTCGCCTGCGCCCCGAGTTCTCGCAGATCGTCACGCGCCCTGAGTTGAGTCATCTGGCCGACGACCCCGAGTCGGTCCTCTTTTCGGTCTTTGAGATTCAGATTGGGGAGTTTCGCTCGCCGATGGGGATCATCCTGCCGATGCCGACCATCGAGCCCATCAAGGAGCGCCTGACCAACGTCAGCCAGGTCCCTGGCCATGTGCGCGGGGGCAGCGGCGGGGCTCAGATCATCGACCACCTTCCGGGTGTGGAGGTCGAGGTCGATGTGGAGCTTGGCAGGGCACAGATCGACGTCCGGCAGCTTTTGGGGTTGTCCGAAGGGGACATTTTGAGGTTGGACACCCGCGCTGACGCGCCTTTGGTGGCGGCGGTCGAGGGTGAGGTGAAGTTTTTGGGTCAGCCTGAGGCGGTGGGCAACACGCTTTCGTTCAAAGTGGAGCGCCGCCTGGGGTCTTGAGGTTGGGACCGGTTGGTGTGTGAAGACAAGGAGACGTTGTCATGAGTGAGATGAACCAGACCCCCGCCGAGGCCGATGGTCGTGGCCGCGGCATGAAGAACATCGATTTTATCCTGGACATCCCGTTGGAGGTCACCGTCCGCCTGGGACGGGCGCGTTTGCCCATCAGCGATCTGCTGGAGATGGGAGCGGGCTCGGTCATTGAGCTGGATCGGGTCGCCGGTGAGCCGCTGGAGGTCCTGGTCAACAATAAGCTGGTGGCGCGCGGTGAGGCGGTGGTGGTCAACGACAAGTTTGGCGTGCGCCTGACCGAAATCGTGGCCCCCACCGAGAAGATCCTCGACCTGGGGCGCTGAGCGCTTCCTGCCTCCCCCCGTTTGTGTGGTGCGATTGTGTTTGATGTCCGGCTGCGTCCTGTGGTCCGGGCCGCGTCCTGCTTATTTTTCACGTCCAACTTCATCTCTTCAAGGCTAAATCTGGTCTGGTTGAGGCCGAGTTCTTCAGGTTTTGTCTGGAGCGGTCGTTGTCGCCATTCCGTTTGAGCGCGCAGGTGCGCAAGCTGGAGTAAACCCGCTCTTTGTTTGTGAGGTTCTGTTGGATGAGAGCGGCGAAAAACCGTCAGATCGAGCGCCATCTTCTTGTCGCTGGTGGTTTGACGTTGGGCGACGGGATTTGGTCGATCCGGTGATGGCGGTGATCGTGGCTTCAAAACTTTGACGATCTGACCTTGGCATCAGCCTTGCTCTTTGTGTTTGGCAGACACGCATTTGATACGTCAGCCATACAAAAGGAGTGGGGCCATGATGTCTTTGCCATTGAAGCACGAACGTCGCGAAGAAGACGCCAGCGGGTTGCGCGTCTTGCGCTGGAGGGTGGGCCTGTCGTTGGGGATCATGTGGGTGCTCTTTGCGGTCACGGCCCTGATGCAGCTGCCCTTTATGTCCAGCGTTTCGGCGGCCACCGGCGAGCCGGTCTCCATCACGGGTTTTGAGCTGCAGAACGCCGGCGAGGACGCCTCGATGGTGCGTTTGCTGGTGCGCACGAGCACTGGAGAAGCTCTGGCGCCTGAGCAAGTGGGTTTCAAGGTCAAAAACCGGGTGGTGCGGCTGACGTTTGTGGACGTGCCGCTCTCCGACACGTTGGGCGTTGAGGTGCCTTTTGAGGTGCACGCGATCAACCGGGTGGAGAAGGGCTATGCGATTCCCGATGGCGAGTCTCAGAGCATGGTGCGGTTGCGCTTTGATGTGATGGCCAGCGAGGCGATCGAGGGTCATGTGGTGGAGCCCGCGCCTGGGGGCTTTGCGGTGGTGCTGCCTTTTGGGCGCTCGTTGGAGCCAGCGCAGGCGGCGGCGCAGCCCGCCGACAAGCAGCCGTCGGTGGATGAGGCTGGGACGCGCGATGAGGCCAAGGCCGCCTTTGATGCGCTGGTCAAGGAGATCGGCGACCATCAAGAGGCGCCCGGTGAAGATGCGCAAGGTGAAGTCGCTGGGACCCCGCTGAAGGTGGACACGAAGAAGGCTGGCACGCCGCTGAAGCTGGCGCAGTCGGGCGAGGGTCCCAGCGTGGGCCGCGTGGGGCTGAGCCTGGCGGTGATTTTGCTGCTGATCATGGCGATGGCCGTTGGGTACAACCGGCTGCGTGGCAGCGGCGGCGGCGCGCCCTGGCGTCTGGCGGTCAAGCGCGGGGTCAAGGTGCTCTCGACGCATCGGATTGCGCGCGGCGTGCAGATCATGATTGTGGACATTGTGGGCGACGTGGTGGTCCTGGGTCAGAGTCAGGCGGGCTTGAGCATGCTCTACAAGGTCCCGGCGGACAAAGCGGCCCTTTATCGGGGTGAGTCCGGCGCGGTGAGCCAGCCTGTGGCATCCCACAGCGCCGATGGAGCCCACGAGGGGTCGCCGGTGCTGGGCGAGGCGCTCAAGTCGCTGCTGGGTCAGTTGCAGGGGCAGGGTGCTCAGGCACAGGATTTGGCCCCGTTTGAGCCCGAAGCGCCGATGGACAGCCCCGAGACGCTCGAAGAGTTGGCCGCCAGCCTGGAGCCGTTGCCCGCAGAGTCCTCTGTGGAGTCCATCGTAGAGCCGGAGCCTGCAGCCGAGCCCGAGAAGCCTCGCCGTCGCACAGTGGCGCGCTTGATCACGACGCCCAAGGGCGGCGCGACGGCTGGTGGTGACGCCGAGCCTGCCGATTTTGAGTCTTTTCTGGAGCGCCGGATGGCGCAGCGCGCCGCAGCGGTCTCGGACAGCGCGCCTGGGGCCCAGATCCGTCGGGGTCCGCAGTCCGGCGCGGCGCGCCCTCCGCGCGGCCCCAACACGCTGCCGACCCGGGGGCGTGCCAAGGGCAAGGACGATGAGAACCTGGATGATGTGACGCGCTCGATCCGCAACCGCGCCCGCGCCCTGGGTCGTCTGTGATGCGCGGCCAGGGGCGGCCCTTGTCGGTGGCGTTGACCGAGCGCTGGCCGTCATGGAGGGTCTGGTTGTCGGTCTTTGCGGGGCTCCTGGTCAGCTTTTTGCTCTTAATGGTGGCGCCCGCGATGGCCCAGCAGTTGGGCACGACGGTCACGCCGCCGACGCCTGCGACCCCTGGGGTTCAGGTGGTCTTGGGCGGGGGTGGGGACGACGTCTCGGGGGTGATGAAGCTCTCGGTCCTGTTGACCGTGATGGCGTTGATCCCGGCGCTCTTGATGACGATGACGTGTTTTACGCGGATCATCATCGTCTTTGGCTTTCTGCGCATGGCGATGGGCACCCAGCAGACGCCGCCCAATCAGGTTTTGATTGGTTTGAGCCTCTTTTTGACGCTCTTTGTCATGGCGCCGACCATGGCCGAGGTGGAGCAGAAGGCCTATCAGCCCTACGTGGCTGGTGAGCTGGACACGGGTGGGGCGTTGGAGGCGGCGTCGGTGCCGATGCGGTCGTTCATGCTCAAGCAGACCCGTCAGAAGGATCTGGCGCTCTTTTTTCAGGTCTCGGGCCGCCCCAAGCCCGCGACGGTCGAAGAGGTGCCGATGCTGGTGGTGGTGCCGGCGTTTGTGATCAGCGAGTTGAAGACGGCCTTTGAGATCGGTTTTCTGCTCTACGTGCCCTTCTTGATCGTGGACATGTTGGTGGCGTCGATCCTGATGTCGATGGGGATGATGATGCTGCCGCCGGTGGTGATCAGCCTGCCGTTCAAGCTCCTGCTCTTTGTGATGGTCGATGGTTGGCACCTTGTGGTGGGCACCTTGATCCAGTCCTTCCGTTAAAACTTTCCGTCCACAACCCCAAATGCGTCTGGAGCTGCGCCTGAGCGCTTCGCTGGGCGCATTTTTGTGCGTTTTGGGTCTGTGCGCTCACCTTTCAAGCCTGCTTGGCGTTTCTAAATTAAAGCTTCAGTAATGCTCAACCTGAAGTGCTTCCATGCCGATGAGTACGATGTAGCCGATGATTGAAGGCTCGGCGGTCTGCGCTCGGATCCAAGGATGGATGGGGGTTGTGGGCGAAGCGTGTCGGGTCCGGCGCCAGTGAAAGAAAGGGTCCCTGGATGGGGGCTGGTGGGCGCTGCGGCGATGGGTTTTGAAGTCAAGGAGGATCGTTCGATGGAGTGTGTGGCCATCATCCCAGCGCGTGGGGGTTCGAAGCGGATTCCGCGCAAGAATATTGTGCCGTTGGCGGGCAAGCCGCTGTTGGCCTGGACGATCGAAGCGGCGCTGGACGCCTGGGCGATCGACCATGTTTTTGTGTCGACGGAGGACGAGGAGATCGCCCGTGTGGCGCGTCAGTACGGCGCGGAGGCGATCCCCAGGCCCGCAGATCTGGCCCAGGACACCACCTCGACGGAGCCGGTCTTGCTCCACGCTTTGGATTGGCTCTGGAGGGTGTGCGGGATGTCGCCCGACGCGGTGTCGCTCTTGCAGTGCACCAGCCCGCTGAGGGGGACGGACATCATTGAGCGGGCGGTGGAGACGCTCCAGGACACTGGCTGTGATGCGGTGGTCGGGGTGCACCCGGTGATCGATTACTTCTTTTGCGGCGAGGTGCACGACGGCCGCTTTGTGACGGGTTACGATCCGCACAATCGGCCCAGGACCCAGGAGATCGCGCCGCGTTACCGGGAGAACGGCTCGATTTACGTCACCCGCACCGACCATTTGCGCCGCACGGGGTGTCGGATGGGTGGCGACATGCGGGCGGTGATGATGTCGCCGGTTGAAGGGCTGGACATCGATGATCTGAGCGATCTGGCGGTGGCGCGCGCTCACCTTGAGGGTCCGGCGGTGTCGGCAGCGGCGCCAGTGGGCCCTGCGATGACCTTGCACCACGGTTTGCGATACTGATCTCAATGGTGGCGCTTTGATGTCAAAGCAGGCGCATCATGTGCTCATGGGTGTGCCTTTGTGGCTGTCGGCTATCGTTTTGGGGGTGCATTTGACGCCTTTGGATGCCCTTTTGAGGGCGCGCAGGCCCGATTTCTGACCTTAGACACCCAACAATGCTTCTATCCATGGCCGTCGGGACCATAAACGTGTTATGGTGCGTGACGGTTCATTAAAGTGTGGGTGAAGCGTGCCTGGGATTGTGAAGGACCTGTCAATAATGTGGATGAGCGCTCGCCGTGTGGCGTTCTCGCTGGCGGTTGGCTGCGTGTGTCTGTGGACCGCGCCTGCGGTGGCCGACACGGTGGTCCTTGTGGATCAGAACGTCGAGGTTGTGGTGGGCTCAGGCCAGTGGCTTGAGGCGCTTGGTCAGGGGACCAAAGAGGCCGTCAGGTTTGGTGGTTTTGAGCCCTGGCAAGAGCGCGCCAAGCTCGATGAGGACTTGGCCAAGGCCGAAGCGGTTCATCAAAAGGGGGTCGATGCCTTCCTTGAGTTGAACATGCGAGAGGCGTCTACGTCATTCAAGACCGCCCGCAACCAGTATGAGAGCCTGCTTCAGACCGATCCCTACTCCACACCCGCGTTTGACGGCATGGCGCGCAGTGCCTTCTATCAGGTCTGGGCCCAGCTCGAGGGCCGCAAGCGCAACCAGGCCCGTCGTGGCCTTCAGACCCTCCTGAGCCGTTACCCAGGTTTGAGCCCCGATCCCGGAACATTTCCGCCCGCCTTCCGCCAGGAGGTGGAGGACGCCCGCAAGAAGGTCGCCAAAGACGACGTCATCGCCACCCTCACACTGCAAGCCAGCCCCAACCGGGTGTTGGTCTCTGTGGGCGGGCAGGTCTTGGACATTGAAGATGGCCAGGGACAGGTGGTGTTGCCCCGGGGCAAGCACAAACTCCAGGCGGCGTGGCCCGGCGTGGCCGAGATGACCATGGACGTGGATCTCTCTGGGGGCGATCTGACCCAGAAGCTGGACTTTCTGGGGTGGCCCGACAAGCTGCCGCAGACCCGCTCGGGGTGGCCCGCTGCCAAGGAGCTCCTGAGCGAACTCAAGACCCAGGGGGTCGGCGCGCTGATCTGGGTCACCGACGCCAGCCCGCTCGATATGGAAGGGCAGGTGGTCTACGTCCATGATCTGGACCGCGATCAGATCACGGGCGCGGTGGCCTTCACCGGCGGCGTCACCGAGCGCGTCATGGGCCAGCACATCTCTTTGCTCAACACCATCCTCAAGTCCAGCGAGCCCGACTTCTACACCGTGGAGCGAGGGGAAGCGGCGCTGGACACCGATCTGCGCGACAGCGTCATGGAGCTGCTGGGCGAAGAGGTCACCACCGACGATCCGCCGCCGGTGACCGGCAAGGAGCTGAAGCTTCGCCTTGGTCTGGATGTGGGCACGGGGTTGGGGCTGGCCACCCAGGTCACCGATCCTGGCTTGGCACCGACGCTGCTCTTCATCCGTCCGGACATCTCTGTGGGCCTCAACCCGTCGTTTGATCTGGGGGTCGCAGGGCGCTTCCAGGTGATCAATTTTGCGGCGTTGGGCGAGCTCTATGCCAGGTGGCACCTGTCCGAGGCGATGAAGCTGCGCTTTGGGCTTGGCATTGGCCAGATCACGCAGAAGATCTTTGACACAGAAAACCGCAACACCTCCACCGAAGGGCTCGTTGGTCCGTCGCTCGGCCTTGAAATCCCTCTTGGCCCCGTCAACATCGGCGCGACCCTTCTGGCACCGCTCTTTCCTGACACCACCATCCAGGGTGATATCCACATCGGCGTGGCGTTTGATCTCTAGGGACGCTTTTTGTGAGGCATCTGTCGCAACGACATGAGTGAGCCGACCGACGAAGAGTTGATGCTGCGCTACCAAGGCGGTGATCGGGCAGCGTTCAGGGTGATCTTTGAGCGCTACAGCCGCCGCCTATTTGGGTTGATGCGCCAGCGCATCTACAACCCTGCCGATGCGCAGGAGTTGGTCCAGCAGACGTTCATGCAGTTTCACCGGGCTCGCGCGGATTTTCGTCCCGGCGCCAAGGTCAAGCCATGGTTGATGACCATTGCGCTGAACCTGCGCCGCGACCATTGCCGTCGTCTGGGCAACCGCACGCCGATGGTGTCGTTGGACGAGGCTCCAGAGAAGGGGGCCGAGCACCGAGACGCCGAGCGCAAGGACGAGGCCGCCCAGGTGCGGCGCGCGGTGGCGCAGTTGCCCGAGAAGATGCGCTCTGTGGTGGAGCTGCACTGGTTTGCCGAGATGAGCTACGCCGAGATCTCCCAGGTGCTGGGCATCAGCCAGAGCGCCGCCAAGGTGCGCGCTCACAGGGCTTATGAGTCGTTGCGGACCACGCTGGGAAAAGAACTTTGATGGGTTGTGTAACCAAATCACATGATCGCCGTACCATGGGTAGGACCAGCACACTTCGCCTGACGCTGGGGTGGCGTGAATGAAGTGTTCTACCACCAGCTTGCCCCACAACATGTTGTTGGAGGGGGAGGCTGGATTCGAGCCTGTGGCGGTGGTGCCGTCCGGGCAGAGGTTGTGCCAATGAGTAATGAAGGCCACAACACAACTGAGCCGCAAGATCCCCAGGGACTGGGTTTGAGCCGCGCGATGGATGCGTTTGGTGATGATCCCGGCTTTGAAATGGACGCTCTTTTTGACCAGCTCGATGCCGACATGGAGCAGGAGAGCCGCTTGGAGAGCGCGCAGTCCATGTCACCGGCGCGGCGCGGCGCGCTGATCGCGGTGGTGGCCGTGGTGGTGCTGGGTGCGACGCTGGGGTCGCGCTTTGCGTCGGGGAAGGTGGTCGCCAACCCCGAGTTCAGGGTCTGGTTGACCTCGGCAGCGCTCCTGGTGGTGTCTGGGTTGGGGCTGGCGGCGGCGCTGCGTCCGTTGCACAAGCCCGAGCTGTCTGCGCCGCTGCGCTGGGGGTTGCTCCTGGGGGCGTTGGCGCTGCCGTTGGGGGTCGCGCTCTTTCCCCCAGAGGGGACTTTTGCTGGAGTGGTGCCCCACGATCACTCGGCGCCCTTTGCCTACACCGCTTTTAAGTGCTTTGCGACCGCGCTGATCAGCGCCTCCCCCGTCGTGGTGGCGTGGCGGCTGTTGCAGCGAGGCAAGCGCCCCCTGGTCTGGTCCACGGCCTGGGCCGCAGGCTCAGCCGCGCTGGTGGGGCTCTTGAGCCTGGACATGCACTGCGCCGTTGTGGACACGCCCCACCTTCTTTTTGGGCACTTTGGGGCTTTTATGGTGGCGTTGCTCGCTTTGGTGGGCGTTGCGTTGATGCGCTCCAGGGCGGCATCCAAGGCTGTGACAACATCCGCCTGAAAAAATTATGTAACCCCCCTGAAAACTCCCCGTACCTCGCTGTGTAAATCATCCGGGGCCCCTCTTCCAGACCAGGGGCTGTGTGGTGGTGTCATGCGTATTGGAGGCGACTGTCCGATGGCCACAGCCCCAGTTTTGCGTGACGAGACGCCTTGAGGTTCTCCTAAATGACTTTCCGTCGCTCCTTCATCCTGGTTTCTGTGCTCTTGATTTCCATGCTCGCCGCATGCGGCGATGACGACGACAACAACAACGACGCGGTCAACAACGCCGCCAACAACGACGTCAACAACGATCAGAACAACGACCAGAACAACGACGACAACAATCAGCCCAACAACGACGTCAATAACGACGACAACAACGATCCAAACAACGACCCGAACAACGATCCGAACAACGATCCGAACAACGATCCGAACAACGATCCCAACAACGATCCCAACAACGACACCCCGACCCCGACCATGTTCAGGCTGACGCTGGAGAACGTGTCGGCCCAGGCCAGTGATCTGGCCACCCCGTTGGCCCCCGGTGTCTGGGCGCTTCATACCCAGAACAGCCCATTCTTCACGGCAGGAGAGCCCGCCAGCGCTGGTCTTGAGGCCATGGCTGAGGACGGCGTCCCCGGCACTCTCCAGGAGGAGTTGGCCGAGCTTGATGGGGTTTCTGAGGCTGCCACCTTTGACGCGCCCGTCTTGCCCGGTGAAACCCTGGAGTTGACCTTTGAGGCCTTGCCCGACGACGGCGCTTTTGGGCTGACGACCATGTTTGTCCAGTCCAACGACGCCTTCTTGAGCACCGTGCCTGCTGGCATCCCCCTCTTTGATGAGGACGGCCAGCCGCTGGGCTCCCGCGACATCACCGCCATGTTTGAGCTCTGGGACGCTGGTACCGAGCGCGACGAGGCCCCAGGCCTTGGTCTGGCTCAGGCACCCCGTCAGGCTGGCCCGGACGTTGGCCCCAAAGAGAGCACCGTGGCGCCCTTTGACCAGCCCACGCGCACCTTGCCGCGCGCCGATCGCGTCGCAGCGGTGACCGTCGAAGAGGAAGGCGGTGTCTTCACTTTCACCGTGGAAAACGTCTCCACCGAGCGCGGCGCGTTGATGACGCCTGTGGCGCCGGTTTTCTGGGCGCTGCACGGTCAGGATTGGTCCCTCTTTGAGCTTGGCCAGCCCGCCAGCGCAGGCCTTGAAGTTCTGGCCGAAGATGGCTCCCCGATGGCTTTGGTGGGCGAGCATCAGTCCACGGTGACGGTCGGCGCGATGCCGCGCACCATGGAGCGCCCCGACGCCGACCCTGGCCCGGCCATGCCCGGCGAGCGCTTTGTCTTCAGCGTCACCCCCACGGCCGATGAGCCCTACTTGAGCCTGGCCGCGATGGTGGTTGAGTCCAACGACGCCTTTTTGGCCTTTGGCCCCGAAGGCGTGGCGCTGCTAGACGAGGCCGGAGAGCCGCGCCCCGCAGAGATGATCCAGCGCGACATCGACAACCATCTGGCGGTCTGGGACGCGGGCACTGAGGCCAACGAGGTCCCCGGCCGCGGCGCCAACCAGGCCATCCGCCAGCCCATGGGCAACACCGGCGAGCCCGATTCTGACAACGGCGTGCGTTTCTACAACGACACCACCAACGATCTGGCTGGCCCTGGCATGGGCGGGTTTGTGGACGTGGAGGTGGTGGCCGAAGAAGGTCAGTTCCGCGTGACGGTGACCAACACCAGCGGCGACACGGCCTTTCCCGGCATCTTGACTCCCGTGGTCTGGGCCACCCACAGCAACGAAGCGTCCATGTTCCAGGCTGGCGCCACCGCGTCTCCGGGTTTGGAGATGGTGGCCGAGGCGGGCATGCCCATGATGTTGGTGGGCGAGCTTGAGCAGGTCGATGCTGTGGCGGCGACCGGTGCCATGGCGATGCCCACCGGCGGCGAAGGCCCCGGTCCGCTGATGCCCGGCATGAACTACACCTTCACGGTGCCCATGGACGCCGACGCGGGCGGTTTCCTCAGCATGGTGTCGATGGTGGTGCCGTCCAATGACATCTTCATGGGCGTGGACTCGGTTCAGCTCTTTGATGGCGACGGCCAGCCGCTGCCCGAGGCGATGATCGCCGCCAACATCGAGGCCAGCTTGATGGCCTGGGACGCGGGCACTGAGTTGAATCAGGCAGGCGCCGCTGGTCCCGACCAGGCGCCCTTCCAAGCCGACGCCGACGCAGGCACCCCCGAAGGCGACGGCAACGTCCGCCTGATCAGCGCCGATGCCATCTGGAGCTTCCCCGGCACCGACCAGATCATCCGCGCCACCATCGAGCCGGTCGAGTGACGCAATCTGTGCCCGGTCGGTCAGCGCGCTGGCCGGGCGCCCTCAAAATCCAAAGGGGTTCTCCCCATCAAGGGTGATGGGGACCTTCAGCAAAACCCCGGACTCAAAGAACGCCCTGTTGTGGTTGTCGCGCGACACCGCGCCAGCCCTGAAGTAGGGTGCCACGTACCCCAACGAGACGACCGCGCGGCCCTGGAGGCCAAAGCGGGTCTTGTCCCCCACCTCAATGATGGGCCCGCCATCGAAACCCACAAAGGCCACCCCGACCTCGGGGCCAAAGCTGATGCGCGCGGCCTTGTTATGGGTGTCATAAACCCCATCCACATAAAACCCATACCAGGCGAAATCACTGTAGACGACGCTCAGTTCGCCCCCCACCACGGCGCCGCTGCCGTCACTCTGGTTGCTGACTGCGGCGGTCAGTCCGGGCATTAAAAAAAGCCCCTCGGGCTCAAGGGTCAGGTCATAACCGCCCGACGCCGAGGCTGGAGCCGGGTTTGAGAACAGAGCCGCCAGGGTGCCAAAGGTCAGGACAAGGGCCAGAACGATCTTGTGAACACGCGTCATACCATCTCCCCAATCGAGTGGAACAAGTCACGAGCAGATGGTCTGCTGACAGGCACGTTGTGTGCCAAAGTGTCAGTGACTGTCATATTGGGGGGGGTGGTATTCTGGCTCTGTCTGGAGGGTGCGCAGGTGGGAAGTGTGTTGCGCACGGGTTGCGCAGCGGGGTGCGCGCAAAGTGGGGGTCACATCTCTTTGAAGACGACTTCGACAGAGTAGTCGGTGTTGAGTTCGTCGGCGTAGATGTGGAGGTAATAGTTGCCGGGTTTGGCCTGGAACTGGAGCTGGCGGACCTGTTTGGTGGACTCGGGCAGCTCAAGGTCACTCATGACCTGTCCAACGGCGTTGATGACAAAGACCCGGGCTTCGGCCTCGGGGTTGTCAAAGTTGGCCACGACGCGCACCAGCCCGTCGTTGGTGATGGTGAAGAACTTCCAGTCATCGCGGTCGCCGCCGACGATGTCGACGTGATCGATGATGACCTTGTTCAAGGGCATGTTGATGGCGGTGGTGCGCAGGTGATCGCCGCCGCCGTTGCGGTTTGGATCGCGCTCAACCTGGCAGGCGGTCAGCGCCCAGGCACACAGCAGCAGGGCACAGAGCTTGGTGTAGTGTTGCATGGCGGGGCTCCTTAAGGGTTTGAGGGGCACAGTGTCACTGGCGTTTCTACCCCTCTTTGGAGATGACTTCAACGGTGTAGTCCGTGTTGAGGTCATCGGCGTGGATCTGAATGAAATAGTCGCCGGGTGTGGCCTGGAATGCAAAGCGCCGGGTTTGGGGTGTGGAGTCGGGCGTTGGGTTTTCGGTGAGGTCTTGCCCTGCGCTGCTCGCAATCATGACACGCACGTTGGCTTTGGGGTTTTCAAAGTGAACGTGGATATGGATTGGCCCCGGCTGGGTGACGGTGAAGTACTTCTTGTCGGGAGAGCCGGGTTCGACGCTGTCGATGACGAGCCTGTTGAGCGGGATTTCAAGAGGCCCATGGTGCCGGTGGTGGCTGTACTCATCGGGGTTGCGTTCGATGTGGCAACCCAGGAGCGCGGCGGCACCCAGGAGCAGGGCGCAAAGGGCGATGGCGCGGTGTTGTGGCATGACAGCGCCCGGGGGATGTGGCTCAGAGCGAGGAGAAGGTGACCTCAAGGGAGTAGGACGAGGCGTTCTCTTCGGCGAAGATCTGCATGTAGTAGCGGCCGGTTTCGCCCTTGAAGGTGATGTTGTCCAGGACGCGCCGGTTTTCGTCTTTGTAGATGGACAAGACCTGACCGCGCTCGTCGGTGACGATCATCTGCCCCAGCGCTTTGGGGTTGTCGAAGGTGATCTTCATGGTCACGACCCCGCGGCTGGGCACGGTGACGTACTTCCAGTCGGTGGTGTCGCCCTTGTCGACGTCGATGTCGTCAAAAATGGTGGCGCCCACGGAGACCTCTTTGGCCCCGGCGCGGTTGCGGTCGACGCCGCTGGTGCGCTCCGAGGGGGATTCAAGGTCGGCGGCGCCGTTGCAGGCCGAACCTGTCATCAGGAGCACGGCTACGAGGGCGAGGGGGTGCCTGAGGCGGAAAAACTCTTTCACTGTATTACCGGAAGGTTGTGGGCTTGTGTGTCGGTGTGAGCGTGGCCTCGGGTTAAGAATTCTTCCACGAGGCCGGTGCACGGTCAAGACGTCAGCTCTCGAGCGCGGATCTGGCGGTGTCGATCTCGCTGCGCAGGAAGGCTTCGATGGCGTCGCGGCGCTCAGGGCTGAGCGCTTCGGCGCGCATGACCAGGGCCGGTTGGGTGTTGCTGGCGCGGACCAGACCCCAGCCGTCTTCAAAGATGACGCGCACACCATCGATGTCCACCACCTCGTGCTCGCCGGCCAGCTTGGTGGCCAGGTTGGAGGCGATGTCGAACTTGATGGCGTCGGGCACCTCAAGGCGGATCTCGGCGGTGGCGTAGGTTGTGGGGACATCGGCCAGCAAGTCGCTCAAAGGTCCACCCTTGGCGGTGAGCAGCTCCAGCAAGCGCGCCGTGGTGTAGATGGCGTCGTCAAACCCAAAGTAGCGGTGTTTGAAGAAGATGTGGCCGCTCATCTCGCCGGCCAGCAGCGCGCCGGTCTCTTTCATCTTGCTCTTGATGAGCGAGTGGCCGACCTTCCACATGATGGCGTTGCCGCCATGGGCGTTGATGTCATCGAAGAGCGTCTGGGAGCACTTGACCTCGCCGACAATGGTGGCGCCGGGCTCGACTTCGAGCAGTGCGCGGCTGAGCAGGATCATCAGGCGGTCGCCCCAGATGACCTGACCCTTCTCGTCGACCACGCCGATGCGGTCGCCGTCGCCGTCGTAGGCGATGCCCAGGTCGGCGTTCTGCGCCTTGATGGCGTCGATGAGCATGACCAGGTTCTTGGCCTTGACAGGGTCGGGGTGGTGGTTGGGGAAGGTGCCGTCGGGCTCGATGAACATGCCGGTGACATCAAAGCCCAGCCGCTCCAGCAGCGGCACGGCCACAAAGCCGCCCACGCCGTTGCCCGCGTCCACGATCACTTTCAGCTTGCGCCCTTCGGGCCAGGAGCCCATCTCGACGTTGCCGACCACGTAGTCCGTGTAGGCGCTGATGACGTCGACCTCTTTGTGACCACCAGGGGTCTGGGCGGCCTCAATGAAGGCGCCAGCCTGGATCATCTTGAGCATGCCCTGGATGTCTTCGCCGTGGAGCGTGCCCTTGCCGACCATCATTTTAAAGCCGTTGAACTCCGGCGGGTTGTGGCTGCCGGTGATCATCACGCCGCCGCCCAGATCAAAGTGGTGCACGCCAAAGTAGAGCAAGGGCGTGGGGATCATCCCAAAGTCGTGGACCTCCAGACCGCACGCGGTCAGGCCCTTGACCAGGGCGTCGCGAAGCTGGGGCGAGTGGGTGCGACAGTCGCGGCCGAGGCCGAAGGTCGTGGCGCCGTCACGGCGAGCCAGAGTGCCCAGCGCACGGCCAATGTGTTCCACCACGTCGGCCGTCAGATCGGTTTCTACGACACCGCGAATGTCATATTTGCGAAAAATGTGTGGGTTCATCGTGCTCCCCGATGTGTGCGGTTCTTTGGGATCTGGCTCTGTCCTGACAAAGCGCATCTGGCCGGTTTGTCAGGCGGTGCGACCGGTGTCCTGTCTCGGTCGTTGCGGGGGGCACTCTACCACCTTTGATGGAGGACTCAAGGTGCCGACAGGCCCTGCGAAGCACAAATCGACGGCAGTTTGGGTCGGTGTGGGGCGCAGAGTGGTGGTGCGTGCGCGTTTGAATGGGCTGTGGAGGCTACTTGCGCAGGGCGATCAGCCGCGCGGCGCCGTCTTTGTTGGTGACGATCAGGAAGAAGCCCGCCTCCTGGCCGGTGTAGCAGTTGATCCACCAGTCCTTACCCTTAAGCCCCAGCCGGTCAAGGTCGCGCGCCAGTTCGTCTTTGGGAGGGCGGCCGCCGAGGCGATCGATGAAGTGCCAGGGTTGGCCGTCGAGGAGTTCGGCGCGGGTGATGGCTTCACAGGTGGTGTGCGGGGCCAACTCTTTGGACAACTCCGGGTGTTCGGTGCGCAGCGCCGCCATCAAGCTCTCGATGCTGGTGGCTCGCAAAGCACCGTCGACGTCGAAGGGGTACTGTGCGTGCTTCTCCAGCCAACCTTGGAGTTCTTCTGTGCCTGCGACCTCGCGCAGCGCGGCGGCCATCTTCAACACGCTGTCTTTGTCCGCAAAGGAAAACTCGGTTGGGGCCTGGCCCGGCGCAGGGGTTTGTGGGGCCGGCGGCAGGGGCGCGGTCGTCACGGCGCGCTCTGGCGCGTCCTGACAGCCCAACGCGCAGCACAGGCCCAGCAGGGCGCCAATGAACCAGGTTTTGGGCAAGAGATCGTTCATGGAGCGTGTTTGGATCGCCTCTTGGGCGCCAGATTTCTTAAAAGTGCGACACCCGAATGTGTGTGAATGTATCAGAGCGTGCATCGTTGGCAACAAGTACCAATAGGGGCTAAACTTTAATGTGGGTTATTTTAAACGTGGCTTATTTCAGCTGATGCGCACACGAGGGGAACTCATGCACAGGACATCTGCACACAAGATTTGCGTTGTCTTGATTTGTCTGGCTGGATTGTGTGGGTGCGCATTTGACGCGGCGCCGCAGTATTCCGGCGTCGATGCGTCAATGCCTGACGCCGTCGATCAAGACACCGGCGACGATGCCTCTGAGCCCGACGACGACGTTGGCGTTGATGTGCCTGACGACAATGATCCGCCCGACATTGTGGAGCCCCCAGATGTCACCGATGAGGAAGACATTGAAGAACCCGAAGACGTTCCGACGATGATGGAGGACGCTGACGGGCAAGAGGATGTGCCCCCTGGTCCCGGCGATGTCGTTGAGGATGAGCCCGACGTCCAGGAGCCCCCAGACCCGTTGCGGGTTCAAGAGGGTCTGCAGGTGCTCTACCTCTTTGATGACATGGATGAAGAAGGCACGGTGACCAACCATGGCCCCATGGCCAACATGGATCTTGGCACCGTGCGCGGCGGGCTGGTGACGATCCCGGGCTATGGGGCGACCATGCCCCGCGCCACCACGCTGGCGCAGACGGATGCCACCGGGCTCATCCGCGCCATCAAAGACAACGCCGCCTTCACCGTTGAACTCTGGGTGCGTCCCCACAACGACGTCCAGCTTGGCCCGGCCCGCATCCTGGGCATCGAGCAGGATTCAAGCACGCGCAACCTGACCATCGGCCAGCAGCGCGGGGATCTGGCCATTCGCTTGCGGACCGGCGAGAGCTCCAGCCCCAACACCGTCTACGTCGAGGATGTCTTTGCCAACTTTGATGAGCCGGTGCACGTCGTCATGACCTACGACGGGGCGCAAAACCTCGCGACGGTTTATGCCAACGGCAATACCACGGTCCTGGATCTGCCCGATGACGTGGAAAACCCCTCCATCAGCAACTGGAACGACACCTACCCGTTTGCGGTGGCGGATCTCAACGTCGGGGGGCGGCCCTGGTTGGGAGACCTCTACCTGGCGGCGATCTACGACCGGGTGCTGAGCCCGCAGGAAATCGAGACCAACCGCGCCGCTGGGCTCGACGGAGAGGCCTCGCCGCCTCCGTCTGTACGACTGGATGTGGAGGCCACCGTGAGCACGGCCGTCGAGGGCGGCGATTCGGGGCTGTGGACCATCACGCGCGAAGGCGATCTGAGCCAGCCCATCGGGGTGCGCTACATGCTCCTTGGCGAGGCGGGCGGCGATGAGGACTTTGAGTTGCCCTCGCGCAACATCGTCATTGAAGCCGGGCAGGAGAGCGTCACCGTACCCATGACCCCCATTGACGACGGCAGGGTCGAGGGTGAAGAGGCCGTCATCTTCCAGCTCATTCCCACGGCCGATTACATGGTCAAAGGCCACTCGCGTGCCGCGATTGAACTGCTCGACAACGAGGTCAGCCCGCCGACGAACAACCTTGAAGCCTGGCTGACGTCAGCCAGGCTCAACTCCGTTCGCGGCGAGCGGATCTGGAGTTGGCCAAAGGCGAGCTCTTCGTCGATCACCCGCACGGCTTATTGGGGGGCTGTGGCGTCGCAGAGCGGCTTTATTACCGCCGATTTTGATGGCCTGGGGCACTACCGTCTGGCCACCAGCGGGTTGTCGACCGACGAAGGGCTGGCGATTGTGCTGGTGCTGGATCTGGTAGAGGGGACTTACGCCAGCTCGCCGATCTTCTCGGCCGCCAGCGAGAACGAAGACAACCTCCATTTCTACCTTCAGACGACCGGGAGCGGTTCATTCTCCTTGAGCGCCCGATTGGAAGATCAGGACGCTCCCGAGGTGATCTTTGACGAGCCGGGGATGTTGGCGGGGGGCAAGCAGATTGTGGTGTTGCGCTTTTTGCCCACTCCAAACGGGCTTGAGGTGCTCTTGCGTCACAACGGCGCCGAGCGCTTTGTGACCACCCTGGATGGGGAGCTTCCCAGCGTCGAGACGACCATCAACCGCCTGGGAGATACCGATGCCCTCAGTTCCGGGGCGCGCTTTAAGCTCTATGAGTTTATGCTCTATGAGGGTCTGTTTGGTTCTGAAGATCTGGCCCAGGTTGAAGAATATCTCTCGCGCCGTTACGGGTTGTTCTGATGGTCACCGGGTGAGCGACGCTTGTGGTTGAGTGTTTGACGCCCGTAGTGAACGCCGCGACCCTTTGTTTATGGCCACACCCCAAAAGCATCACAAGAAGCCGTCCAAGCCTGCCTCTTTTCGAGCGCGGCTGGTGATGGCGGTGGTTTTTTCAGTCGGTGTCCATGGCGTCTTTGCGGCCTCGGCGCTGTGGAGCACCGCGACCTCTTCCCAGCGCATCACCATCAAGTTTGAGGTGCCCGAGCCGTCGGAGTTGACGGGCTTGGACGTCAAGCCGCCGCCTGCGCTCAAGGATCCGTCCCCTGCGCGTCAGGACAGCCCTGAGGGTCCACCGCCACCGCCCGACATGCCCAGGCCAGCGCTGGCAGAAGCCGCCGCCACGCCGCCAAAGGGTTCTGTGGTGTTGCCGCAGGCCGCCGTGGCGGCGCCCCCGAAGACACCCGAGCGCTCCAAACCGGCGACCAAAACCCCCAAAAAGTCGCCCCCAAAGGCCTCCAAGCCGCTCAAACGGTCCGCCCGAGCGGCAGGTGCGCCCACGCCGCAGGCCAACACCGCCAGGCCCAAACCACCCAGGAAGGCTCCCAAAGCCAAAGACAAGGCCCCTGCCGCCGAGCCCAAGCCCGACAAAACGGTCGCCAAAGCACCCCAGGAGCCCATGGGGCCTCCGGCGCCTCCAAAACCCCCGGCGCAGCCCACGGGACCTCGCGCGCCGTACAAAGGCGAGGTGCCTTTTGCGGTGCGTGCGATGCCGTCGGTGGGGGCGGCGTCGCCTGGAAACGCCGTCATGACCGTGGTGGTCGATGCGAAGAATTTGCGGCGCTCACCGCATCGAAAGAACTACGCGCGGATGATCGACGCCATCCCCGACTGCAACCGCGTCACGGGCAACGCGGGGTTGAGCCCGATTGAGGCCTATGATCGGGTGATGATCGCCTCGTCCAATTTTACCGAGTTGACCCAGACGCTCTTGTTGGCCCAGGCGCGGCGCTCGGACGATGAACTCAAGAGGCACCTGGACAAGGTCACTGGCGAGTCGCTCCAGTGGGAGGAGCGCGAGGGGATGAGCGCCGCTGATCCGCAAGAGGTTTGGTGGGCCAAGCGGGGTGACCCGAGGATTTTTGTTTTGCCTGCGCCGGGTGTGGTGGCCTTTGCGCGCGATGAGCACCTTCCATTTTTGGCCCAGCGCTCGGCGGCGGTGGCCAGCAACAAGACCCGCTTCTTTCCCGACTTCCCCCAGTCGCCCGATCCCAGCATCGCGGGGTTGCCCACGGTGTTCATGGCCGAGATCGCGGGTTTTAAGGTGGAGCTTGGCGCCGAGGCGGCGGTGTTGCCGTCGCCCGATGGGATTCGGTTGACCGTGCACGACGACGTGCGGCCGCTGTTGAGGATGCGGTTGGACTTCAAGGACGCGGCAGCGGCGAGCGCTTTTGCGTCCCAGTGGCCCGCGGTGCAGAAAGAGCTGGCCCAGAGTGTTTGGTTGCGCCTGGCCAGTTGGAGCCCGTTGCTGGCGCGGATCAAGGCGGCGGTCGATGGGACCCACGGCGTGTACCTTGAGCTGCGCGTGGAGCCTGCCGAGGTGTCCCGGGTGTCCATTCTTTTGTCCAAGATCGTGCAGCAGCGCTACCGGGCGCACATGCCCACGGCCGCAGAGTTGCCAAAGGCCAGCGCGGGTGAGTTTGTGGGGCCTCCGGCCCCGCCCAAGCGGCGTAAGGCGCCGGCGCTGAGGTTGTGGGAGTCGCGCTGATTGCGGGTTGTTTTGGGGCGGTTGTTTGGGCAGTTGGGGTCTGTGCAGTTGGCATTGCTGCGTTGGGCTCTTATCATACCTATGGGCCAGGTGGGACATTGTGCTGACAGTGGCCGACATGGAGACGGTTTGGTGGCCTCGCCAGGATCGTTGTTCAGCGCTGCGCTTGTGGAATTTCAGGGTAATTCATGAAAAAAATCTTCAATGGCTCCCGCGTGGGCCAGTGGTCGTTGTTGGCGATGCTGCTTCTGGCGTTGTGCGTGGTTCTCCCCACGGTCTTTGCACCGTCTGACGCTGCGGCGACGATCGCGGTCAAGCTGGACGTCGATGGTCTGACAACGAGCGCTGACGCGGTCCTGATGGGGCGCGTCAAAGGCCTTCAGTCGCGCTGGGAAGGCTCGAGGATCATCACTGAGGTCGAGGTTGAGGTGGCCATGCCCGTGATGGGCAAGGTGGACGTCGGTCAGGTGGTCAAGGTGCAGGTGCTTGGGGGCCGCGTGGGCGATCTTGCCCAGGCGGTGTCGGGCACGGCGGCCTTTGTCCCGGGTGAGGACGTGATGCTCTTTGTGGAGCGTCCGGCCTCGTTGGCGAACGTCAACCGCGTGGTGGGCATGTCCCAGGGCAAGTACAGCGTGGTCAAGGGGCCAGACGAGCGCATGTGGGCCGTGCGAGACCTGTCCGGGTTGACGCTGGCCGACGTGGAGCCCGCCCCCGATGGTCAGCGCCTGGTGGCGCGGATCACCCACGAACACCCCGAAGAGCTGGGCGCTGTGCCGGTGGACACCTTGATCAAGGAAGTGGCGCTGAGTGCGTCGCGCGTGGATGTGGCGATGCACCCGGTGCTTTTGGAGCGTTTGGGGGCGGATCTGTCGCGCAGCTACGATTTTTCGGCCCTCTTTGAAGGGATGGACAAGGTCGACCTCAAACCTGTGGAGTGAGCCATGAAGACCCTCAGATGGTCCTGTGCGTGGCTCGCCGCAGCGGCGTGCGTGTGGGTCGCAATGCCCCAGGCCGACGCGTTTGTGCGGACCTTGACCTGTGACCCCAGCGGCGGTGTGCGGGCTTGTGAGGCCGGTCAGGAGCCGGTGCCAATTTTCTGGGCCTCATCGTGTGTGCGTTACCACCTCAACCCCAACGCGGGTAAAAATCTTGATGCGGCGTCCTTTGAGGCTGCCATCAAGGAGAGCTTTGATGTTTGGAACCGGGTGTCCTGCTCGGAGTTGAACCTGGTGTACGGCGGCCAGACCGACGAAACCCGCGTGGGCTTCATGCAGGGCGGCGGTGTGCGTTCCAACGCCAACGTCATCATCATGCGCGATGAGAAGTGGTCCCACGCGGCCGGGGTGCTGGCCTTGACCAGCGTCACCTTCAACCCCGTCAATGGTCGGATCGCCGACGCCGACATCGAGATCAACAACGTCAACTTTGCGCTGTCCACCAACGGCAACAGCAGCACCATCGACGTGGTCAACACCATGGCCCATGAGGCGGGCCACTTCCTGGGGCTTGACCACAGCACGGTGCGCGACTCGACCATGTTTGCCAGCGCGCCTCCGGGCGAGACCATCAAGCGCGATCTGGATCCCGACGACGAGGCCGGTGTCTGCGAGAGTTATCCTCTGGGATCGTCGCCTTCGAGCGCGTGTCTGGGCGCGGGCGATGGTTTTTATTCGCGCACTGACGCAGGCGACTGTGAGGCCGACTTCTTCGCCCAGTGCGAGCCCGAGCCGTTTGCGCCCAGCAGTGGTGGTTGTGCCACAGCCGCTGGCGGCGGCGGTGGCGGCGTGCCTGCGGGGGCGGCGTGGCTTTTGGTTTTGGGGTTGGCGGTGTTGGGCCGTCGTCGCGGCGCGGCGGTGTTTTGTGCAGCGGCGGCGTGCTGCGTTGGGATGCCCCAAGCCGAAGCCTTTGTGCGGACCTTGACCTGCAACCCCAGCGGCGGCGCCAACGCTTGTGAGCCCAACGAGGAGCCCAAGGAGGTGTTCTGGAACAGCCGCTGTGTGCGCTACCACATCAACGAGGTGGGCACGGACGACACCGACAATGAGCGGGCCAACAGCGCCATCCTGGCCAGTTTTGATGCCTGGAACATCCCGGCGTGCTCGGACATTGAGTTTGTTTTTGCCGGGTTCACCGACGAAGACCGCATTGGTTACAACCCCTTCACGGGGCAAGAGGGCAACGTCAACGTCATCGTCTTTCGCAACGACACCTGGGACAACCAGGATGACGTGTTGGCGTTGACGACTGTGACGTTTTCGCCGTCTTCGGGGCGTATTTTTGACTCGGACATTGAGATGAACGGCCGCGATTTCAAGTTCACCACCACCGATGAGCCGACCCGTTCGGTGGTGGACGTGGCCAACACCGTCACCCATGAGGCGGGCCATTTTTTGGGGCTCGACCACAGCGCTTCTCAGGACGCGACGATGTTTGCGCGGGCGCCGCTGCAGGAGCTGGGCAAGCGCTCGCTGGAGGCGGACGACGTCGATGGTCTGTGCGCGATCTACCCGGCGGGCGTGGGCAACGCGGGGGTGTGTCAGGGGGCGGCGATGGGTTTTTTTGAGGCCCCGCTCTTTGGTCCCGACGACGGCGCTCCCCCGGTCGAGGCCCAGTCTTGTGGTTGTCAGAGCCCGGCCAGGACTGCGGCGCTGCCCTGGTGGGCGACTTTGGTCTTTGCCGCGGGCGCTGTGACGGTGGCGCGCCGCAGCGCGGCGTGATATACCGCCACAAAGCGTGTCCACATTGTGCCGAGCATTGACCCGCACAGCGCGTGTCCTGGCGATTGTGGCCGATGGCGCTCATCGATTGCCCTGTCCCTTTTCATTTCGTGCCGTATCCAGATGACATACCGCATCAAGACCGTCTCTAGACTGACCGGCATCGCCGCCGACACCATCAGAGCCTGGGAGCGGCGCCACAAGGTGGTGTCACCGCAGCGCTCTGCCAGCGGCCAGCGGATTTACAGCGAAGCAGACGTGGCCGTGCTCCACCGCGTCAAGGCGATGCTCGACACGGGGCTGAGCATCGGTGAGGTGTCCCAGGTGCTCCAGGGCGAGGCCAAGGCCTCGGTGGTGACCGATCCGCCGGTGGTGGATGGGGGCGCCAACGCGTCGTCGCCCTTTGGAGCGGTGGTGGACGAGTTGACGGGCGCGTTTGTGGCGTTGGATCGGGACGCGGCCGAGCGAGTGTTGCGCCCGTTGTTGCCGCTCTATCCTTTTGAGGTGACCTTCGAGCAGATTTTCACGCCGGCGTTGGTGTCTTTGGGAGAGCGTTGGAGGCGCGGTGAGGGTTCGGTGGCGGCAGAGCACTTCGCGGCGGCGTTTGTGCGCGAGAAGCTCATCGCGATGCTCAGCGCGGTGACGGCGCCGGGGGCCGGTCGGCCCAGGGCGTTGTTGGCCTGTCCAGAGGGGGAGCGTCACGAGTTGGGGCTGCTCTATCTGGCGCTGCGGTTGTCGGCGCGGGGTTGGGAGACGGTCTATCTGGGGCCGGACATGCCCGTGGACGGGATTGTGGCGGCGATGGGGCAGGTCAGCCCGGGGATTGTGGGCGTGAGCCTGACCCAGCATCAGGACAAGGCTCGGCGCTTGTCCGAGGTGGGCCGGATTTGTGGCGTGGCGGGCCGCGAGACGCTGGTGATGGTCGGCGGCGGCGCTGGTCAGATCTGGCGCGCAGAGATCGAGGGCTGCGGCGCCCATGTGATCTCTTCCGAAGAGGACTTCAACACGGTAATCCGAGGTCAGCGCCGCAACGTACCCAAAACATAGCAACTTTGGTGCGCGATATGCGCGTTTGGAGTTTGCATTCTTTGTCTGGGACGCTATCGTCATAAATGGCGTCCAAGCTCTGTCTGACAATTGTCTCGGCAACTGCTTTGAAGTCTCATGGATGCGCTCTATGAGGGACGACGGCGGCGCACAATGTGCCGGTGTGGTCTCTGATTTGGTGTGTGGTGTGGGTTTGACGGCGGTGTTGGGCGGGTTGGTGTGGACGCGCGAGGTCATGTCCGGGCTCGTGACGGGCGTGTTGGCGTGCGAGGTGATGGGCTGCGGTTTGCGGTCATCGTCATTGGTGCACGCTGGGTGTATTTGTTAAGATACGGCCGACGTCTTTGAGGGCGTTGGTTGCGCGAGGCTGTGTGAGGGGTGGTGATCCCGGCGCAGCGTGCCTGAAGCAGGTTTGAAAGGGTGCTTTGGCGCCCACCGATGGACCACTCCCACAAGAGTGAAGGACCCTATGCGGCAAAATCCCCAAGGCATTCATCTGAGGTCAGCGCTGGGCAGGCGCGGCAAGGTTGGTCAATTGAGCGCAAGAGCCTGGCTCGTGGCGGCGCTGTGTGCGCTGGCGTGGTCAGGCTGTGCGCCGGGTGAGGAAGCGCCCGGTGAGCGCCCACTGGAGACGGTCAAGCAGGCCGTGGCCCCCGACACGCCCGATCTCAACGGCGTCGGTGGTGGGACAACGACCACCGCCTCGTTCACCGAGGGCGACGCCGAGGTGTCGTTGACGCCCGACGCGACGTTGAACGACGACGACGGTCAGCTTCAGGCCATGTTCATTGGCTATGATGACGACAACGATCCGGGCACAGCCGAGGCGTTCCCCGACGGCGCCGCTGAGATCCTCGCGGCCGACGCCGGGGGGACAGGGTTGGTGGTCAGCTACGACGCAAACAGCGGTTTGCTCTCTGTGACGGGCCCTGGGACTGTGGCCGATTTCCAGTCGGTGTTGCAGACGCTCTCTTACGAAAACACCTCGGAGAACCCCACGACGACTTCGCGCACCATTGGTGTCCTCGTTGTGGATCCCGACACCGATTCGGCGTTGGAGGTGTTGACCTTGTCGGTCAGCGCGGTCAACGACGATCCGGTCTTGACAGTGCCTGGTGCTCAGACGACGGACGCCAACGCGACGGCGACCATCGGTGGGATCTCGGTGTCGGACGTGGACGAGGCTGGCGGGGATCTGAAGGTGACGATCTCGGTCACCAACGGCACCGCGTCGCTCTCGGGGGATGCCGGGCTCAGCTTTGATGAGGGCGACGGCACCGACGACGCCACGATGGAGTTCACCGGTGCGCTGGCGGACATCAACAACGCGCTCAACAACTTGGATTTCATCCCCACGACCGACTTTGAAGGGGACGGCACGGTGTCCATCACCGTGGATGACCAGGGCAACACGGGCGACGGTGGGCCTTTGACGGATTCGGACTCCATCACGGTGACGGTCAATGGCGAGCCCACAGTGGCGACCAATGGCGGTTTGACGGTGGATGAGGGCGCCGAGGGGACGGTGGGTCAGGGGCAACTTGAGACGCTCGACCCCAACACCGCCGCTGCCAACCTGACCTACACGATGACGGCGGCGCCGGCCAACGGCACCTTGAAGCTCAGCGGCGCCAACCTGGCCCAGGATGACACCTTCACCCAGGCCGACATCAACGCGGGTGACGTGACGTACGAGCACGACGGCGGCGAGACGACCAGCGACAGCTTTGGTTTCTCGGTCACCGACGGCACCACGACCATCAACGCCCAGACCTTCAGCATTACGGTCACCGCGATCGATGATCCGCCGGTGATTGACACCAACGCAGGGCGGACTGTGGGTGAGGGGCAGGATGAGCCCATCACCACGGCGCACCTGGACACCTCTGATGCCGACACGGCCGATGCGCAGATCGTCTACACGGTGACCACGCTGCCGGTCAACGGCGAGTGGAAGAAGAACGCGGTGGCGCTGGCGCAGGGCGAGACCTTTACGCAGGCCGACCTTGAGGCTGGCAACGTGGTCTCCTACGACCATGACGGCGGCGAGACGACCAGCGACAGCATTGAGTTCTCGGTGACCGATGGTGAGACCACGATCGAGAACCAGACCTTCGACATCACCATCACGCCCATCAACGACAACCCCGTGTTGACCAACAACAACACGTTGACGGTCGGCGAGGCGCAGGAAGGGGCGATCAACAACACGCTCTTGCGGGTGGATGACGTTGATAACGCCAACAACGAGCTTCAGTTCACGGTGGTGACGGCGCCCTCTGAGGGCAACCTGCGCAACAACGGCGCCAACATTGCCCAGGGCGGCACCTTTACCCAGGCGGACATCAACGCCGGGGACATCACCTACCTGCACGGCGGCGGCAACAACAACACCGACTCCTTTGTCTTCAGCGTGGCTGACGGCAGCGGCGGTGCGATCGGCAACCGGACCTTCAACATTTCCATCAACGAGGTCAACGATCCTCCCGTGGTGGTGGCCAACGAGGGTTTGACGCTGGACGAGGGCACCTTTGGGAGCATTGGCCTGGCGTTGCTGCAGACCTCGGACGAGGAGGACGGCGCAGCAGACATCACCTACACGTTGAACACGGCGCCGTCCCACGGCAACTTGCGCAACAACGGCGCCAACATTGCCCAGGGCGGCACCTTTACCCAGGGCGACATCAACGCCGGTGACATCACCTACCTGCACAACGGCAACGAGCAGACCAGCGACAGCTTTGTCTTCACCGTGGCCGACAGCGGCGGTCTGTCTGTCGCCAACCAGACCTTTGACATCACCATCAACCCCGTCAACGACGAGCCGGTGTTGGACAACAACAACGGCCTGACGCTCGATGAGGGGGCCACGGCGACCATCGGTCAGGGCCGCTTGCGGGTGACCGACGCCGACAACACCAACGCCGAGATCGAGTACACAGTGGTGACGGCGCCGACCAACGGCAACCTGCGCAACAACGGCGCCAACATCGCCCAGGGTGGCACCTTCACCCAGGCGGACATCAACAACAACCGCATCTCGTACCAGCACGATGGCGGCGAGACGACCAGCGATGTCTTCCTCTTCTCGGTCAGCGATGGTGACGGTGGGACGATCAACAACACCGTCTTCAACATCACCGTCAACCCGGTCAACGACCAGCCGGTGATCAACACCCTGGCCGGTGACCTCAACGGCCAGGAGAACACGGTCTTCTCTTTCAACGCCGCGGCGGCGGACGCCGAGCCCGGGGCGTTGGAGTATTGCTGGAACTTTGGCGATGGCTCGCAGGAGGTCTGTGCCGACAACCAGACCAGCATCAACCACACCTACGTCAACAACGGCAACTTCACGCTGACGTTGACGGTCACGGACGCGGGTGGTTTGGATGATTCGGACACGCTGGCCATCACCGTCACCAACGTGGCGCCGGTGGTGACCATCGGCGGCGATGATCCGATCACGATCGCAGAAGGCACCACGCTGAACTTCAACAGCAATGCCACCGACCAGTCTCCAGCCGATGTCTTGAACTTCACCTGGAGCTACGGAGACGGTACCCCCAACGACACCGGGGTCAACCTCGATGATCCGTCGCATCTCTTTGATGACGGCGGCGACCCGATCAGCAACTTCACCGTGAACTTGACCGTCAATGACGGGGATGACACAGCTCAGGACACTGTCTCGGTCATCGTCAGCAACGTGGCCCCGACGGCCAACGCCGGCGCGGACCTTGAGGGGGTCGAGGGCTCCCCGGTGCAGTTCAACGGCATCATCAGCGATCCCAGCGTGGCCGACACGCAGACGCTGACCTTTGAGTGGGATTTCACCGACGGGACCACCGAAGATGCAGACCTGTCGCCCACGCACATCTTTGACAACCAGGGGACCTACAGCGTCACGTTGACCGTCGAAGACAAAGACGGCGGTGAGGACACCGACACTGTGACGGTCGTGATCGCCAACGTGCCTCCCACGGTGGATCTGGGCAACAACATCACCGTCAACGAGGGCGTCAACCGGACCTTTACGGCCACGGTCGTCGATCCCGGCAACGACACCCTGACCTACACCTGGAACTTTGGTGATGGCTCGGCGCCTGTCACGGGCGAAGACCTCGACAGCGTCTCCCACACCTACGACCGTCCCGGCAACTTCACCGTCAGCCTCTCGGTCTCCGATGGCACGGTCTCGCGCTCCGACTCCATTCAGGCCACCGTCAACAACGTCCAGCCCAACGCGGACACGTTGGTGGTGCCGAACGACGGCGATGAGGGTGAAGAGTTGACCTTCAACGTCTCGGCCACCGAGCCCGGTTCAGATCCCGATGATCTGACCTACACCTGGAACTTTGGTGACGGCACCATTCTGGCCGATGCGGGCCCTGGTGTGCAGCGCCACACCTACCGCGATGAGGGCGACGGCGACTTTGATGTGACGCTGACCATCGCCGACGGCGAAGGAACCAACACTGTCATCAACCGCACTGTCGATGTGTCCAACGTCCGACCGAACAACGTCAACGCTGGTCCCGATGACTCTGTGGCAGAGGGCACGCCTTATACCTTCAACGGCTCTGCCCAGGATGCTGGTGTGGATGATGTGTTGACCTTCTCGTGGAACTTCCGTGATGGCAACACCGATTCTGGGGTCAACCTGACCAATCCTCAGCACACCTTCGCTGACAACGGCGATTTCAACGTGCGCTTGACGGTGAGCGACGGCGACGGCGGCAGCCGCAACAATGACGCGAGGATCACGGTCACCAATGTCGCTCCCGCGGTCAACCTGGGCAACAACCGCACTGTCGGCCAGGGCATCCCGGTGAGCTTCACCTCCAACGTTGTGGATCCCGGTGACGCCAACGGCAACGACGAAGAGCTTGATTACACCTGGGTTGTGACCTGCAACCAGGGGCAGTTCCCCGGCTGCAACAATGGCTTTGCTTTCAACAGCGCCGACTCGGGCCGCCGTCTCGAAGAGGTCAACCTGACCTTCACCCAGAGCGCCACCTACACCCTGACGTTGACCGTCGAGGACAAAGACAACGGTGAAGGCTCCGACTCGATTGACATCGTGGTCCAGAACGGCATCCCGCTGGTGACCGCCGAGGTCAACGTGGCGGAGATCAACGAAGGTCAGAGCGTGCGTCTGACGGCGACCGCCGAAGACCTGGGGTTGGATGTTCTGGATGTGGACCTGGACTTTGATGATGGCACCACCGAGTCCATCACCCACCAGCCCAACAACGGCAACTACCCACCGATTGTCCGCAACCACACCTACCGCAACGAAGGCGAGTTCACCATCAGCGTGGTGGCCACCGACGTGGACGACGCCGAAGGCAACGCCTCGGTGATTGTGCAGGTCAACAACGTGCCTCCGACCGTGGAACTCGACCCGCAAAATGGCCAGGAAGGCGTGCCGCTGACCATCACCGCCGGCGTCACTGACCCCGGTTTGGATGATACGCTGACCTACACCTGGACCTTTGGCGATGGCCAGAGCCAGCAAACCAACGTGCCCACCGTCACCCACACCTACGCCAACGACGGCCAGTTCAACCTGACCCTCTCGGTCAACGATGAAACCGACACCACCACCGAGTCGGCGCTGGTGACCATCGCCAACGTCTTGCCGCAGGTGACCTTCAACAACTTCAACGCCGCCGAGGGCGTGGCCACCAACATCACGGTGACCGCCAACGACGTGGCCGCCGACAACCTGACCTACCAGTGGAACTTCGGCGACGGCTCCCAGCCGGTGACCACCAACGTGCCCACCGTCACCCATACCTTCCCCGACAACGACCAGTTCACGGTCGAGTTGGCGGTCTTGGACGACGACGGCCGCACCGAGGTGTCCGCCAACGCCACCGTCGCCAACGTCGACCCCACCGCAGAGCTCGGCAACAACATCACTCGCCCCGAAGGCCAGCCCGTGACCTTCAATG
This sequence comes from uncultured Pseudomonadota bacterium, assembly GCA_937123825.1. Taxonomy (GTDB): domain Bacteria; phylum Myxococcota_A; class Bradymonadia; order Bradymonadales; genus CAKZKQ01. The sequence goes on along the minus strand of CAKZKQ010000071.1, from coordinate 33,454 downwards.
TGACGGCGGCCGACGTGCCCGCCGACACGCTGACCTATCAGTGGGTCTTTGGCGACGGTCAGACGGCCAACACCAACGTGCCCACCGTCACCCACACCTACACCAACGACACCCAGCGCACCGCGCGCGTGACCGTGCGTGACGATGACGGCGGCAGTGTCCAGGACACTGTGCGCGTCAACTTCACCAACGTCGCCCCGACGGCCAGCGCTGGTGACTTCATTCTGGAGCGCCTGGAAGGCTCCCCGGTGACCTTTGATGGTGCTGGCACCGACCCCGGCGATGACGAGCTGGTCTTTACCTGGGACTTTGGTGACGAAGGCGGCGACAGCGGCGTGGATCTGACCGCGCCGGTGCACACCTACAACGATGAAGGCAGCTACACCGTCACCCTGACCGTTGATGACCAGGAAGGCGGCACCGATGAGGACGAGACGCTGGTGACCGTGCTCAACGTGGCGCCCGTGGCCACGCTCGAGCCCCAGGCGCCGGTCAACGAAGGCGACAACATCACCTACACCGTCAACGTCATCGAGCCCGGCCACGATGATTTGGAGGTCTGCTTCGACTTTAATGATGGCACCGACGAGGTCTGCCTCAACAACAACATCGACGTCGCGCGGCGCAACCACGAGTTCACCGTCCAGCACCAGTTCCCCGACAACGGCTCCTTCGATGTCGAGGTGACGGTCACCGATGAGGATCTGGCGGTTGGCACTGACACCATCACGGTGCAGTCCGCCAACCTGCCCCCGTCCATCGACTGCACGCCGCCCACGGTGGCGCAGACCGGTGTGCTCTACGAGCACGCCTTCGATGTCCAGGATCCGGGCTCGGCCGATACGCTGACCTACACGGTCATTCGCCCCGGCGAGGCCCAGATCGATCAGGAAGGCCGCTTGACCTTCACCACCGAGCAGCTCGACGGCTCGGTGGAGTTTGCCATCCGCGTGTCTGATGACGACGGCGAGCAGGCCTTCTGCTCCTGGACGGTCAACGTTGGCTTTGGTGACCAGGATGAGGACGGCGCCCCCGACCTTTGCGAGCAGGAGTTCTCGGAGTGTCTGGACGTCAACGTCCCCGACGGCGATCAGGACGCCGACGGCGATGGCCTGACCAACGCCCGCGAGTGCATCATTGGCCGCAACCCCTGCGTCAGCAACGTGCCCGACCCGCCCCCCTCGATCCGCTTGCCGGTCGATGGTGACGTGGTCACCGCCGAGCCTGTGCGCCTGTCAGTCAACAACGCCTTTGACGCCGACGTGGGCGACCGGTTGACCTACCTCTTTGAACTCTATGAAGAGCGGATCGAGGGCGACCCGGTCCTGGTCCAGGACGACGTGCCCGAGACGCTGCCTTTCACCAGCGCCACGCTCGACTTTGATTTTGAGGAGAACAGTCAGTACTGCTGGCGTGCGGCGGCCTTTGATGGGGCTGGCTTCAGCGCCTTCTCGGACCCCAGCGCTTGCTTCATCTACTCGCTCTTCTCGGAGCCGCCCTCCGAGCCCGAAGCCCGCGAGCCGGTCATCTCTGCGGCCACGCTGACGCCCAACTTCGTGTGGACCAACTCGATTGACCCCGAGCGTCAGGCGCTGAGCTACCGTCTGACGATCGTCAACGAGGACGACGAGACTGTTTTCACCCAGAACGACATCCTGCCTGAGCCCGGCGCGTTGACCACCTTCAACGGTCTGCCCAACGGTGTCCTCGATGAGAACGAAACCTACATCTGGACCGTTCAGGCGCTGGACATCGACGGTGAGGTCAGCGAGTTGAGCGGGCGCAGCAGCCAGACGTTCACGGTGAACGTCGAGCAGGTCCGTCCCGGTGCCAGCGAGTTCCTCTTCCCCGAGAACAACGCGATCATCTCTGACCTGTCCAACTTCATGGTCGTGGCCTCTGAGGCCCGCGACGAAGACGGCGACATCCCCGTCTACGACTTCCGTCTGGCGACCAGCGAAGACTTCAGCACGGTGCTGCGCCAGGCGCGCAACCTCCAGGTTGGAGAGGGAGACGGGGTCGTGGTGTGGAGCGAGGACATTTCGGACATTGCGTTGAGCGACAACCAGCGCTTCTTCATTGAAGTGCGCGCCCGCGACTTTGTCGGCGCTGGCCCCGCGACCATCCTTGAGTTGGTCTTCAGCGACGTCAACAACGCGCCGCCGCAGGTGGCCACCGTGGCCCCCATCAACGACATCGCCACCGTCGCCCCGGCGTTTGAGTGGAACAACGTGGCCGACCCCGAAGGCGAAGCCGTCACCTACGACCTGGAGGTCACCGACGTGACCGCTGGCGCTCAGAACGTGGTGGTGTCGCTCCAAGGGCTCCTGCCCGACGGCGAAGCTGGCGATCAGACCGAGATGACCGTCAGCGCGCAGTTGACCGAGGATCGCAGCTACACCTGGCAGGTTCGCGCTGTGGACGCCAGCGGTGAAGCTGGTCCCTGGAGCGATCCGACCGCCTTCCGGATCAACGTCGGTGACAGCCGCCCGTCGGCGCCCACGCTCCTGTCGCCCACTGGCGGCGAGCTGCTCGACAGCGGCGAAAATGTGGACTTTGTCTGGGAGAACGCCACCGACCCCGATGGGGATGCGCTCTCCTACACGCTGGACATCTTCAACGACAGCGGTGTGCCGGTCGCCTCGGACATCCCGGTTGAAGAGGGTGGCGATGGCATGACGGCCTACCAGTTCACCGACTCGGTGCTGGAGCCCGGTGGTTACACCTGGCGCGTCAAGGCCATCAGCGATGCTGGTGGCAACCGCGATGAGAGCCCCTTTAGCACCAGCGCGGTCTTCATCGTGTCGGCGCCCGAGGTGGAGACGCCCGATCTGCCCGAGAACTGCTCCGACTACATCGATCTTGGTCTGGAGCCCCCCGACCACTGCGCGGCCGAGATTGAGACGGCCGCCGTGCCCAAGGCCATCTCGGGCTGCCAGCAGTCTGGCCAGCATAACAACGGTGGCAGTGGTGCCCCGCTGGCGCTCTTTGCCTTCCTGGCGGCGTTGGCTGCGCTTGGCCGAGCGGTCATCGGTCGCGTGCGTGCGTGAGCGCCTGAGGCGCTCTCAGGGCCATCCCCGTGACAGTGCGTGGGTGGCTCTCCCTTCTTTATCTCTTCCCGTCTCTTTCTATCTTCATAAGACACACCCTGATGGACTCTTCATCAGGTGTGGTTGAGCTGCGCTCCGTTTGGTCGCTTCAGGATGTTGCTTTCTGGAGCGGTTGCGCTGACGAAGGCCCGCGGCTTGCCCGGTGACGGTCTGCATTTTGGTATGACTGCCTGATCCATGCATCAGCGCATCGTTGACGTGTGTTTTGTGCGTCGTAGCCCAGATGAAAGGTGGAGATGCCTGGGCCATTGCCCGACCTCGGTCAGGGCAATGGGACGTCCATCAAAGGCATCCGGGTTGGACCGGAGAGAGGCGTCTGTGGTGTTGCGCGTGGTGAAGTTTGTGTGGGGCGAGCGGCTGTGGGGTGCGTGGTCGTCAGGCTGATGTGTGCCTGACGAGCCATGGGGGGCGGCTTGGTCGTGTTGGTGGAAGGGGTTGTGGTTGCACGACCAGGAGCGCGGTCTAGACCACCGAGCACCGTTTTAAGCGGGGCGCGGTCTATTTGAGGATGCGTTTGCCGCTGGGAGGGGAGGTGTCCGAGCCTCGGATGGAGCCTTTCCAGAGGACCAGCAGGTCCACGGGCTTGGAAGAGGTGGTGCGCTTGGAGCGGACCTGGGAGCCGTCGCTGCCTTCGATGGTGTTTTGCCCGATGAGGTCGGGATTTTTGAGGGCGAAGGCGATGGAGTTGGTGGGCTCTTTGGAGTAGTTGCCGATGAAGACCCCGCCGACGCCGTGTTTGGCGTGGTTGCGCTGGACGTTGCAGGGGGCGATGGCACAAACGACCGGGTCTTCGAGCACGCCGCGGGCTTTGAGTTCGGCCATGTACTGGGATTCCATGGTGTAGAACGCCAGACCGCCGCTGTCGCCTTCGGGGGCGCTGTTTTCGGTCACCGAGCAGCCCCCGAGCAGGCGCATGGAGGAGTTGCTGATGGCCATGCCGCCGCCTCGGAAGGGGGCGACGTTTTTGTTGATGGCGGTGCGGGTCATTTTGACCCTGGAGCCCAGGTTGGCGTGGAGCCCGCCGCCTTCGCCGTGTTCGGCGATGACGGCGTTTTGGAGCACGCCGCAGTCGTTCATTTCGAGGGCGGCCAGACGGAAGGTGGCGACGCCGCCGCCGGATTCACGGGCGCGGTTGGCGATGAACTCGACGTTGCGCGCGCGCAGGGCGGTGAGTTTGTCTTTGTTTTGACTCAGGACACCGCTGAGCAGGACGCCGCCGCCGCGCATGGCCTCGTTGGCGGCGATGCGTGAGGGTTGTTGCTCGGGGTCTTCGTGTCCTTCGATCATGACGCGGCTGGTGGTGGCAAAGAGGCCTCCGCCGGAGCCCTGGGCGCTGTTCTCGGTCAGGTCGGTGCGCCGCAAGTGGAGGCTGCTGCCCGAGACAAAGATGCCGCCGCCGTGGCCGACCTCTCCGCTCCAGCCCGAGCGAGAGGCGCCGGGGAGTTTGCCGGGCAGCTCGACGCCGTTGTTGCTCAGGTTGCAGTCATCGACCAGGACGGGTCCGGTGCAGCCACGGATGGAGAGGCCGCCGCCTGCCGTGGCGGCCTGGTTGGCTTGAACGGCGCAGCCGCGCAGGACGATGTTGGAGCGTTCGACGGCGATGGCGCCGCCGTGGCCACTGGTGGCGTTGAGTTCGATGAGGCAGTCCTGCAAGAGGACGCGGTCTTCGGGGCGTCGGTTGCCGCAGTCGCGCAGTTGCATGGCGGCGCCGTCGCCCGCCAGGCGGTGGCCGACCATGTGACACAGGAAGAAGTCGGCGTGTTGGACGCGCTCGAGGGCGACGCCGCCGCCAAAGTGCTTGTCGCCGTCGTCGTCCAGTTCAGAGCGTCCCACGATGTGGATGCCCGCCACGACGATGTCTTTGGTGTCTTTGCTGTGGATGACGCGGGCGGACGCGTCGGCGTCCGGCGGTAGGGCAAGCACGACGTGGTGGTCGTGGTCAAAGCCTTCATCCCCGGTGAGCCAGAAGCGCAGCTCGTCGGTGCTGAGGTTGTGGGGGATGTGGTGGTTGACCAGGGCCAGCCCAGAGGGCAGCTTGATGTTCTCGCGGTAGACACCCGGCAGCAGGCGCAGTTGGACGGTCTGGCCATCGTCGAGCCATTCGCTGGCGGCCTCAATGGCGGCCTGGAGGCCACCGATGGCGCGGTTGATGCGCGTGCCGTCTCGCTGTCCAGCGCGCTCGGCTTTGGCTGGCTCGACGTAGAGGAAGGGGTCTCGCTCCCGGCCTCCGGGCAGCCAGAGGTTGGAGCGCTCTTCCATGGGGTCGAGGTTGGCAGCGCCCGAGAGGGGTTCGTCCTCGAAGGGTGCGTTGGGGTCGGCGGGGGCCTGCGCGGTGCCGATGCGCAGCTTGCGCCTGGGCTTGGAGGGGGCGGCGCGCTGGGCGACGCTGTCGGCGGACGCAGGTCCGGCGTTCATCAGCCCGGAGCTGCTGGAAGCCGGCGCTCTGGGCGCTGGCCTGGACGGCTTGGAGCTGGAGGCCGGGGCCTCGTCGTCGTCGTCATCAAGCCAGCTGTTGCCTTCTTCAAAAGAGGACAGGCCGAGCGAGGCCAGCTTTTTGCGCTTGTCTGCGCTCATGCCGCCCTTTTTGGGCTTTTTGGGGCCCTTGTTTCTGGAGGGATTCTTGGGGGCGCCACCGCGCGCACTTCGGCCCGAGGAGGAGTGGTGGTCGCTGTTGCCCATCAAGAGATCGCCCATTTTGCCGCTGCCGCCGCCGCCACCCGAGCCAGCGCCCATGTCCACGTCGATGGCTTCGACCTTCTTGGGTTTGCTGCTGCGGGCGCTGAGCATGCGCGAGGCGGCGTCGTCGACTTCTCGCTTTCGTTTTTTGTCTTCGCGGCCCTTTTTCTTCAGCTCTTTCTTCCAGGTCGGCGTGATCAGCTTCTCCATGATGGTGAAGAGCAAGCCGATGCCCATGAAGGCCAAGAAGGCATAGTAGGCCTCAAGGGGGCTCTTGAAGGGGGCGCGGTCGATGCAAAAGGGGATGGCTTCGGCCATGTAGCCAAAGAGTCCGGCGCCTTTGTTGAAGTTGCCGGCGTAGTCGCCCTTGGTGCCTTTTTTGACGTTGCCGTCGTCGCTCAGAAGCGAGGTGCTGGTGCCATCATCGACGACCCCTGCCAGTTGAAAGTCGTCGACCTGCTTCTTGAAGCATTCCATGGCGTGTCGGGAGAGGTACACCCCGATGATCAAGCCAATGATGATGGCAAAACGCCCGTAGCGACGGAAGTCAAACTGTGATTTCTTGTTGGACATGCCTCGTTTTCCTTGTGGGAACAAGGAAATCCTGTTTCATCGGGTGGTGCCTGTCCCTGTGGAGCGCGAGCGGCTGCCACCGTTTCAGGGTGCAAAGGGTCTAGACTGAGTCCCGCTCAAAACGAGCCAGCGATGACGGCTATCACAGCCCATTTCTTCGTCGTCGATGCTCGACGAACCCCCGGTTCGTCTGCGCTCTCCTCCTCGAACTGGACTGTGATTTCTCGCCCTCGCAAGGCTCTTTTTAAACGGTACTCGGTCTAGGCAGTGTCTGGCGATTGCCATACGTTGCCTCATCCCGTCTGACAGTCATCCCAGTGTCAGTCGGGTCGTTCAAAGACAAATGCATCAATATGCTGGGCTCCAGCCTGACTTACCATAACCCATCCACATGGTTGCCTCAACCGTGATCACGGCCACGCGGTCTTTGTGTGATACCATGGGTCAGCGGCGGCGTTGCCCAGGGGGTGGTCATTGTGGACCTCAGGCCCCACGGTGAGGCGCTCGGTTTGAATTTTGAGTTGTGTTTTGGATGGTGTGAGGAGGAGCAATTATGAGAATTGCGATTATGGGGGGATCGTTCAATCCCCCGCACGTGGCCCACGTGTTGGCAGCGACCTGGGTGCTGTGCGCCAGGGCGGTGGACGAGGTGTGGTTCATGCCGGTGGGCCAGCATGCCTTTGGCAAGTCTTTGGAGGCCTTTGAGCACCGCTTTGCGATGCTTGAGGAGGCCATTGCGCCGATCGCCGCTCGGGCCAGGGTGACGGACGTCGAGCAGCGCCTGGGGGGTCCCAACCGCACCATTGACACGTTGCTTCACCTTCAAAAAGAGCATCCGGGGCACGACTTCAGTCTGATCATCGGGGCCGACATCCTGGCCGAGCGCCATTCTTGGAAGGCCTGGGATGTGTTGGAGAACGACTTTGGGTTTCACATCCTGGGCCGCGAGGGCCATCCGATGCCCGAAGGGTACGGCGCCGAGGTGGTCTTGCCCGGGATCAGTTCGACCCAACTGCGGGGTTTGCTGGCCAAGGGGGACTTTGAGCGCTGTGATGGTCTGGCAGGGCGCGGCGTCCTGGAGTACATCCGTCGCCACGGGCTTTATGGAGCATCCAGGCCGCAGGGGGAGGGGCTGTGAAGGTCTTTATCTATGGGGCAGGCCGCGTGGGGCGGGCGCTGGGGCGCGCGATTCAAGATCATCCAGGCGGTGAGTTGAAGCTCTGTGGGGCGTGGAACCGAACCTTCGCGCGGGCGTTTGAGACCAGCCGCCTGTTGGACGTGGAGGTCTCGGCGGGCGACGCGGTGCCGGATGGGCTGATGCGGGCCGATGTGGTGATCTTGAGCGTCAAAGACGACGTGGTGGAGAAGACCGCCGGGGCGCTGGCGCGCCATTTGAGCCACCGCCAGGTGCTTTTGCACACCTCAGGGAGCCTGCCCGCCCAGATCCTCGATCCGAAAGGGATCAAGGCGCACATGGGGTGCGTGCACCCGTTGCAGGCGCTGGCGCACGACGACGGGGACCCGCGGGTGCTTCAGGGCTCGTTTTTTGCGGTCGAGGGGGATCAGGAGGCGCTGGCCTGCGCGGAGCGCGTCGCGTTGGTCGCAGGGGGACAGCCGGTGTCGATCGCATCGGCGAGCAAGGTCTACTATCACGCGGCGGCGGTCATGGCGGCCAATTACCAGACGGTGCTCATGGACGCGGCGTGTGCGTTGATGCAAGAGGCCGGCGTGGATACAGCCACGGCGGTGAAGATGCTTGTGCCGTTGGTGTCGGGGACGCTGAGCAACCTTGAAGCGCTGGCCCACGCCGAGCAGCCGCCTGGCCAGGGGCGCGCGGTGGTGGCGCGGGCGCTGACCGGTCCGGTGCGGCGCGGAGACGTGGGGACGGTGCGCAAGCACATGAGGGCGATCGACAAGTTGGCCAAGCGCAAGCCCGAGGCGTGCGCCGATCTGCCCGCCCTTTACCGCGCCCTGGCGCAGCGCGCCACCGAGCTGGCCCAGCAGGCCGAGCTGCCCCCGGAGCGCGCCCAGGCGCTGCAAAAGGCGCTGGGGCGCGCGTCTTCTTGAAGGGCGATCAAGCCTTGGGGGCGTTGTCGTCGTCTTCGGGGTGGAGTTTGCGCAGCCAGGCCGACATCAGCTGCCCTGCGGCCTGACGCCCGCCCAGGCCAAAGGAGAGCGCAAAGGCCACCGCCACCGCGCCCAGAGTCAGCCCAAAGGCCAGATCGACGATGTTGTCCGCCACGCCCATGGCGCGCAGGCCCATGGCGACCACCAGACCCATGATGGCCACGCGCGCGATGCGGGCGGCCATGAGCGCAGAAGGGCCACCGATCTTTTCGATGGTCTGGTACACGGCGCGGGCGATCATGTAGCCGACCAGCAAGATGGCCGCGCCCAGCAGCACCTGTCCGCCAAACTGGATGAACATCGTCACCAGATCCGAGAGTTGCTCAAAGCCCAGCAGGTTGGCGGCCTCGGTGACGGCCATCAAGATCACAAAGAAGTAGAGCGCCTTGCCCGCCGAGGCCGACGGTTGGATGCGCTCGGCGGCTTCGGCCGACAGGCCCAAGCGTTGGGGCAGGCTGTCAAAGCCAAGCCGCTCCAGCAGCGCCGTCATCAGGCGCGTCACCAGCCCCGCCGCCAGGAAGGTCACCGCCAGGATGGCCGAGGCGGCCAGGATGTTGGGCACCGCCAGCATCAGGGTCTGGAGCATGTTGGTCGCCGGGCGGCTGATGGCCTCGATCTGGAGCGTGTCCAGGGCGGCGATGAAGGCCGGCAGGACGATCATGACCTGGACCAGGCGCCCGACCAGCTCTGAGAGCTTGACCTCCTGTCCCAGCCCCAGGCGCTTGCCAAAGTCATCGGCGCCCGCGGTGGCCAGCAGGTTGGTCAGGATGTTGCGCAGGAGCATGGCCGTGTACCAGCCCACCACCGCGATCAGCCCCGCACCAAAGAGGTTGGGGAGCATCAACAGGCCCTGGGTGATCATGGCCTGGATGGGGTCAAGGAGGTTGCTCAGCCCCAGGACCTCAAGCACCCCCGGGACAAAGATCAAGAGCACCAGCCAGTAACAGACCTGGCCCAGACTCTGGCTGATGGGGCTGACCCCGGCGTGGTCCTTGAGGTCTTTTTCCCAACTGGTCAGCCCCAGCGCCTTGGCCACGCCCTCTCGTGCCATGGTCGCCAGCAGCCACGCCACCAGCGTCAGCACCCCGGCCGCCACCAACCGCGGCACAAAGCCAAAAATCGGCCCGATGAGTTCTTTGAGGGGTTCGCTGGCCACCTCGAGGTTGAGCGCGTTGAAGGCCGCCATCAAGACCAACGCCCAGACCGTGTAGTAGGCCCCTGCGGCGATGCCGCCCTCGACGTCGGTGGCCTTGCTGCCCACCGACCAGACCCGCTGGTTGATCTTAAAACGCTTCAGCGCCCGGCGCAGCAGCGCCCGCACCAGCAGCGCTGCCAGCCAGCCGACCAGCAAAATCCCCAGCACACCCAGCACTCTGGGCAGATAACCCCCCAGGGTGCTGAGCAACTCTTCCATAAAGGTCTCAAGCCCCGACAATCCAGCGTCGCCAGCTTTTGCGCTCTCTTCGGTACCATCCATCGCTCGCCTCCTGATGTGACCTTTTGTGTGCACGGTTTGGTGTGAACCCCTCCAATAAGGGTGTCGCGGGTCATGATGTCAACACCAGGGTTATAAAAATCTGTTGAAGTTGTAATTTTTGCATCGATCCAAAACGCCCGGTGGTCCGTACCCTTCACAGACATGGTCCTGGTTGCGTTGGCACCTGGGCGCGTCGCTGGTGGGCTGACGGCATTCACACCATCATGTCGATAAGACGTGGCCGTTTGTTCACAGAAGATCACACCGGTGAGACCTGGGGCGAGTATGGCGTTGGGTAGCACTCTGAAGTCTGTTCGTGCTTTAACATGGTTGGTTGAAACGAACGGCTTTGAGGAGCGATGACGGAGTGAGCATGTCTGCACAAGGTGGCACGGGTTCGGCGACGAAGCCTGCTGAAGGTCTGGAGGGCGTCCGGGCAAAGGCGCTGTTGAAGATGGCGATGTTGATGGGGGTGTCGGTGTGGCACCCTGCGGTGGAGGTGGCGCTGGCGTCGCTCAAGGGGCACGACAGGCACCGCGCGGCGCGTCGCGCCACGCAGTGGGCCAGGGATCTGAGGCGGATCCTGGGGATCGTCACCCACGAAAGCGGTCAGCGCCCCCAGAACGGGGCGATCATCGTCGCCAACCACCGCTCCTATGTGGACATCTCGGCCGTCATGGGCGCGGTGCCCTGTGCGTTCCTGGCCAAGGCAGAGGTGGCCGAATGGCCCGTTTTGGGGCATGCTGCCACGGTGGGCAACACGGTCTATGTCAAGCGCGAGAGCGCCAAATCCCGCAAAGCCTCGCGCCAGGCGCTGCGGGAATTGCTCGACGACGGGATCTCGGTGGCGGTCTTCCCTGAAGGGACGACCACCAGCGGGCCTGGGACGTTGGATTTTCGGCCAGGGGTCTTTGCCATGGCCGTTCGAGGGGAGTTTCCCATCGTCCCGGCGGCGATCATGTACCACGACCCAGACGATGCCTGGGTGGGCGACGATCCGTTCCCGGCCCATTTTCTGCGCCGGTTCTCCAAGCGCGAGATGCACCTGTCGGTGTGTTTTGGCCCGGAGATGCGCGGGGATGACGTCGAGGCGCTGCGCGATCGGGCGCAGGATTGGGTTCGAGAAACGCTGGCCCGGTGGGAGCCTGAGCGGGCCGGCCAGCCGCTGGTTTACTGAGCGTCGCATTGTGCGCGCGTGCTGGACGCCGGGAAGCTGGACACATGCAGGAAGGGGGCAGTCATGAGCGGCAAGAAGAAGTACAGGATCGACTTTCTTTACCGACCCGGCACCACGATGTCCGACACACAGGCGCTCAAGCTCGTCAAAGAGCTGCGCTATGTCGCCGGAGGGTGCTTTGACGTTCTGCCCGAGTACCAATGCCTGCTGCCCGACCGAGAGGCGCTCTTTGACAAGGTCATCGTGGTGGCTCGCCGTCCCGACGGCCGCGCCGGCGCCTTCACCTCCACCGTGCTCATCCCCGTCGAGGGGGTCGGCGAGGTGATGCACATGGGGCTGACCTGCGTGCACCCGGAGGATCGGGGCCAGGGTTTGACGCACAAGCTCTCTTTCAAGCTCATGACCCAGTACATCCTCAAGCATCGGGGCGTGCGCGAGTTCTGGATCAGCAACGTGGCCTGTGTCCTGAGCAGCCTGGGCAGCATCGCCCTGAACTTTGGCAACGTCTACCCATCGCCCTACAACCCCAACCCGCCCTCAGACCAGCACCTGCAGATCGCCCGCACCATCGACCGCTACTACCGCAAGGACGTGGCCATCAACGACGACGCCGTCTTTGATCCCAAACATTTTGTCTTTCGCGGCAGCGTGCGCGGCGGCCCATTCCACAAGAGCACTCGGGACAAGTCGTTTTACCACCGCTATGACGAGGTCAACGACTTTTACAACGGCATCATGGACATCGACAACGGTGATGAGGTCATTCAGGTCGGGACCATGGGCCCGCGCACGGTGCTGAGCTACATCGCGCGGCGCCGCAAGAGCCCGCGCGCCTACAGCCGCCCCAACACCGCGTCCAACCTTCACGTCTGACACGCGTCTCCTGTGCCGTCCCCGTCCGTATCGGTCTGCGCTTCGTTGGGCACCGTCGGGCAGTTGTCACAGGCGTCGCCGACGCCGTCCTCGTCCGTGTCGACTTGCATCGGGTCGAGCGCGTATGGGCACAGGTCGCACGCGCGCCCCACGCCGTCCTCGTCCTCCACGGTCGTGGTGAAGGCCACCGCGTCGCTCTGCGCGCTGAAGTCGGCCTGGTTGCGCCCAGGCGAAGCCAAAGCCCTCGACGCGTCCGGACCCTCCACGCCTTGCGTGTGCAGGCCGCCGTCGCTCAGGCAGCGCGTGCAGTGGATCTCTGCGCGCCGCGTGCCCTCTTGCAGCACGATTTGAAAGCTGACCGGGACCTGTCCGGGGAAGTGGGGCACGTCGTTGTACATGACGATGAACTCCCGGCTGTCGGGCAGCGTTCCGCCGGGGCCGACCACGATGGAGCCGCCCAGCGCCGGGTCCAGATCTTCCCAGAAGCCCGCGATGAGGTGGTTGGGGACGTCGGCGTCCGGGATGCGTTGCCCACTGCAGCAGTCGTCTTCGCGCAGGTCGTCAAAGGAGATGAAGCCGTTGGAAGCCACGCGGACGGTTTGCATGGGCGCGCCAAAGAACTCAAAGACAAAGCCCAGCAAGAACTCCTCAGAGATGAAGTCGTCGGTCAGGACAACGGCCTGCTGCGGCATGGGCCGGGGGTTGTGGGCGATGGGTTCGGTCGAGATGGAGACGATGTCGGCGTCGGTCTGGTCCGGGTTGGAGGTGGTGGGGCAGTTGTCACAGGCGTCGCCCACGGTGTCCCCGTCGGAGTCAAGCTGGTCTGGGTTTGGCAACGTCGGGCAGGTGTCGCAGGCGTCGCCGGTGCCGTCGGCGTCGGTGTCGGTCTGGCGGATGTTGGGCAGCACCAGGCAGTTGTCGATGGAGTCGGGGATGGTGTCGCCGTCGGTGTCCTGGCAGGCATCGCCGGTGCCGTCGGTGTCGGTGTCGGTCTGGTCTGCGTTGTTTGCCTCGGGGCAGTTGTCGCAGACGTCGCCCAGGCTGTCCCCGTCGGTGTCGAGTTGGTTGCGGTTGGGGTCGCCCGGGCAGTTGTCTCTGATGTCGGGGATGCCGTCGCTGTCGGCATCCTGGCAAGCGTCCCCCTCGCCGTTGTCGTCGGAGTCGAGTTGGTCGGGGTTGGGGATTTGGCGGCAGTTGTCGTCCAGATCCGCCACGCCGTCTTCATCCGAGTCCTGACAGGCGTCGCCGACGTTGTTGTTGTCGGTGTCGAGTTGATCGGCGTTGGCCACATCAGGGCAGTTGTCTTCGGGATCGACCACGCCGTCTCCGTCGCGATCGCCAGGGGCGACCTCTTCGGGCGCAGCGTCCTCGATCACTTCTTCTGCGACGTCTTCAGGCGAGGCGTCGGGCAGGTCGTCGGGGATCGAGCCCCCCGGGGATGACACCTCTGCGGGGCATCCGGCGAGCAAAAGCGCCCACAAGAGCAACACACCCACGCCAGACGCACGCCAGCGCGCCCGGCAGACGCCAGCGGCGCCCACAACGTTCCAACTCATAACCCTTACCTCAAGATGGCTTCTGTGCCGCCGATCATCATCTGGGAAACCTGCCGCGAGCGCAACCGATTGTGTGTCTGTTGAGCCGTCGCGGCGCGGTTTACGCCCATGACGCTTGCGCTTGGCCCCTTCTGTCTGGTTGATAGAAGAAGAGCGCGCTGTGGGACGCGTGTTGTCAGCCGGTTGTTGGAAATCAAACCGGGCGACAATAGAGCCAACTGTGATTGTGGATGGTATGAGGATGCTCAAGACAAGTGGTCGTAGGTGGTTTGGTCTGATGCTTTGGGTGGCGGTGCTGGCTGGCTGCGCGTCTTTTGCGCAGCCCCTCAAGACTCGCTCCCCCAGTCCCAAAGACTCGGCACAGCAGCCCGGTGACCACTTTGGAGATCCTTTGCCTGGCCGGGCAGTGGCACGCCTGGGGACCTCACGCCTGCACACCCAGTCACCCATCCTTGGGGTGGCGCTCGACGCCGAGGCCGAAACCCTCATCACCGTCACCTCCAACGCCGTGCCGTCCTGGCTGACCGCCACCGGCAAGGCCCTCCCACACCACCGGGGCTATCGGTTCACCGGCGGTCTGGCGGTCTCGCCCCAAGATGGACTCTGGGCGGCCACAACCCAGGATCACGGGGTCGTGCTGCTGACCTCGGCGGGCAATGAGGACGCGCCGTTGGCCGACGCCCTTCAGGCCACCGTCTCGCCTGTGTTTTCGCCCAAAGGGCGCGCGTTTGCCGCTGGTGGTCCCGATCAAAAGGTGCGGATCTGGAAGGTGGAGAGCCGCGAGGTCATCTACACCCTCGAAGCGCACAAGGCCGACATCACCGCGGTGGCCTACGCCCCCGACAGCCAGTCGCTGGCCACCGCCGACGCCTCGGGGACGCTGCACCTGTGGCACGCCCAGCGCGGTGAGCGTCTGGCCAGCTTTGAACCCACCCGGCAACCCATCGTTTCGCTGGCCTACTCCGACGACAGCGACACCCTGGCCATTTTGGAGAAGTCTGGCGCGGTGGTGATCCTCGACGCCGACAGCGGCGCCCGGCAGCGCGTCTTCAAGACCGATCTGAAGGAAGCCCAGCGCATCGAGTTTGGCAACAAGAACACGCTGGTGGTCTCGGGGCAGGGCTCGGTCGAGGTCTGGGACGCTGCGGCAGGCAAGCGGCGCCAGCGGCTCAAGACCCGGGGCATCGCTGCCGTCTCTGGCGATGGCCGCGTGGTGGCCGCAGGCTACGGCTATACCGCCTCGCTGTGGATCCTCTCGCTCGACCAACCCTGGTTGAAGCTCAACCACCATCAAAGCGCCATCACCAAGGCCGGCTTCGCCAACCGAGGCGTGATCGCCTACACGCTGACCAAGGCTGGCACGCTGCGCCTGTGGGACACCGCCAACGGAGGCATGCTGCGCAAAGAGAACGCCCTCGACGCAGCCATCTCGCCCGATGGCCGCGACATGCTCATCGCCGAGGCCGATCGCCTCAAGGTGATGGACATGGCCACCGGGAAGGAGCGCTGGAAGACCCAGAGCCTTGGTGGCCGGGTCAAAACCGTCCTCTATGATCACGAAGGCACCCACATCTACGGCGTCGTCGCCAACAAGGGGCTGATGAAGTGGCAGGCGAGCAACGGCGCCCTGGCCACGCGCGTCCAAGACACCGAAAAGGTCGGCGCGGCGCTGGCCGCATCGGCCGATGGCCGCCATCTGGCCACCGCGCTCGGCCCCAAGGTCCAGCTTCGCTCGGCCAAGTACGGCAGCGTCGAGCAAAGCTTTGACGCCGACCATGGTGCGCCTGTGGAGGCGCTGGCCTTTTCTCCCAACGGCCTCTGGATGGCGTCGGGTTCCAAGGACGGTGTGGTGGTCCGCAACCTCGGCCCTGGCCAGCACAAACCGCTCAAGCTCGATGTGAGCGTCGGGGTGCGCTCGCTGTCTTTTGTGCCCGACAACCAACGCCTGGGCGTTGGTTTTGACGACGGCTCGCTGCAGATATGGCACCTCCCTTCAGAAAAGCGCCTGACCCACTTCAAGGCCCACCACGGGCAAGTCGCCAGCGTGGACTTTGGTCTGGGCGGCAACGTGATGCTCAGCGCCGGTGAAGACGGCACCGCGATTGTCTGGGACATGGTCCTGGCCCAACCCGCGCAGTTCTTTGAGGTCGAACCCGCGTCCCAGGCCCAGGTGATGGACCGCGGCGCCTTGCCCCTGGGCGCGCTGGGTCGCCTTGGCAGCACCGACCTCCACCATGATGACATTGTTGTGCGCGTGGCCCACGCCCCCGGCCCTTCGCGCCTGCTGGCCACCGCCGCCGCCGATGGCACGCTGCGCCTGTGGCACGCTGGCAGCGGCGCCTTTCACGCCGAGTTTGAAGGCCACCAGGGCGCGCTGCGTCACCTGCTCTTCTCTCCCGATGGCCGCCGCCTCGTGGGGGTGGACAGCGCCGGGCGCACGCTCTTGTGGGACACCGCCGACGGCACCATGCTGCGCCTCTTTGAAGACATGGACGTCTCTGTGGTGGCCTTTGACACCAAAGGCCAGCGCCTGGCGCTGGCTGGCAGCGGGCCAACCATCCACGTCTGGGAGCTGGCCAGCAACGAATTGGTGGCCGAACTGACGCGGCACGACAAGCCCATCACCGGCCTGAGCTTCTCACCCTTCAAGAATCGATTGGCGTCCTCCAGCCTGGACGGCACCGTGGTCGTCTGGAACTTGAGCAAGGTGGAGCCCATCTGGTGGGCCAAAGACATGGAGGGTGGCGCGCTCTCTGTGGCCTACTCGCCCACCAAGCGCGTGCTGGCGGCTGGTGCTGGCAACAAGCGCGTGCGCCGCTGGGATACGCGCACCGGCGAGGAGCTTGAACCCATCGTGACCTACACCGAGCCCCAGCAACTCTTTTTCATGTCCCAGGGGCAGACCCTCCTGATCGGCGGGGCGCTCTACGCCTCCATCTGGGATGTGCAAAAGAACCTGGAGCTTCAAACCTTTGCCCTGCCAAGCGCCCAGGTATCGCACATCTCTCCCGATCCCAACGGCCAGCGTGTGGTGACCGCTTCTGGGGAGCACACCGTGCGGTTCTGGGACGTGCTCAGCGGTGAAGAGCGCTTTGTTGTCAACGGTCACCAGGCGCCTGTGTCGGCCATCGCGCGCTCCAAAGATGGGACGCTCTTGACCACTGGCAGCCGCGACGGCGGGATCATCGTCTGGGATTTGAGCAGCCGCGCCGCGCGGCACGTCCTGCGCGGGCACAAAGGGGCGATCACCGACCTGCTCTTCTCTCCCACGCGCCCCTTGATGGCCTCTTCAAGCGCCGATGGCAGCGTCTGCACCTGGTCGATCACCGACGGCACACGCAAGCTTAGCTTTGACGCCCACAAAGGCGCCGTCACCGGTGTGGTCTTTACCCCCGATGGCCGCAGCATGGTCACCGCAGGCGCCGACGGGGCGCTGGTCTTGTGGAACGTGGCCACTGGCCTGGAGTTGGCCAGGTTGGGGCAGGTGGAGGGCGCTCAGGCGATCACCTCGATGACCGTGGCTGGCAACGGTGAAGACATCATCTACGGCAGCGCGGATGGCGTCATTCGGGTTTGGTCAGCGGTCAATTACAAGCTCCGAGCCACGCTGCGCGGCCATATGGAGCCCGTCAATCACCTGGTTTACGCCCCGCGAGGCAATGTCATGGCCAGCGTGGACACCCTAGGGCGGCTCTTGATCTGGAAGATGGACAAGGGGCGCGTCACCTCTGAGATCAACACCGTCGGGGTCATGGGGATGGTCTTTGCTCCCGACGGCAAGCTCCTGGCCACCATCGGCGCCGAGGCCATCCACATCTGGGACATCGCCACCGGCCGCGAGGTGCAGCGCATCGACCAGCCCGGGGTCACCGACCTGATCTTTGCCGGTGATGGGCAAAAACTCTTCACCGCCAGCCAGGACACCACGGTCCTCGAATGGGATCTGTCCATGGCGCTCCCCTACGAAGAAGCCGCCCGACAGCGCGCCATCAAGGCCCGTCAAAACGCTCCCAAACCCCCCGCACAGGAAGGCGGCGCCCCGGTCGCCCCTCCCGCAGCCCCCGAGGCGCCCGCCAAAGACGCTCCGGCGCCGCCTGCCGCCCCCAAAGAGGCTCCAAGCGCGCCCCCGACGCCGGTCGAAGGCGAAAACCCGGCGCCCGCAGCGCCCGCGCAGCCTCCTGGAGGCCAACCATGAGCATCGTCGGACATGTCCGCGCGCTGATCATGGCGAGTGCCGTGGTGGGGCTGGCTGGGTGTGCCCAGCAATGTGGCAGCAAGCCAAATCCGCAGGCACAAGAGAACACCGCTGCCCAGAGCGCGCCGAGCGCCAAACCCGATGCAGGCCAGGCCGTCGAGGCCGTCAAGCCAAAGGCCAAAGCCCAACGCCCAGGAGAAGCGCCCAAGGCGCCCAAGGCCGACCCTGTCGTGCAAACGCGTCAGCGCCTGGAGCGCCTTGGTGACACCATTGACGCGGTCTCCAAGGCCAAAGGCGCGCTGCCCAAAGACCTCTACGAGCTTGTGGAGAACAAGCCGTTTTTGCAGCAAACGGCGCTGCGCGATCGTTGGGGCAACGACATCCTGTATACTCTCTCCAAAGACGGCAGCGGTTATTCGCTGCGTTCGGTCGGCGCGGACAGCGCCTGGGGTGGGGGGGATGACATTGAAGTCGAGCGTCGCGCGCCGTGAATGAAGAATTGCACAGATCGCTGGCAGCGCTGCGCGCTCACATCTACGACCAGGACCTGCAACAGGTCGCCAAGGTGCTCAACCGGCTGGCGCTTCTGCCTGGTGTGGACCACCTCGAAGCGTGGCGCTACGCAGCCGCGCACGGCGTCGCTCCCCAAGAGTGGGTCAAGGTCGATCTGCAGCGTTGGGCCTGGATCCCCAGCGGACCCCAGACCGAAGCCTTTTGGATGGCGCGCCGTCCCATGACGCGGATCGACTGGAGGCGACTGCAGTCGGCCCGCTTGCCTGGCCCCTCCAGGGTGCTGGGCGCCACGGCGAAGTGGCTCACCCGGCGCCCCAATGCCCCGATCACCGGCGTGTCCTGGCTCGACGCTGTGCGAACCTGCAACCGTCTCTTTGAACTCTACGGCCACACCATGGGGGCCTACTCCATCATGCCCCACAGCAGCGACGGTCTGGCCGAGGTGCTCCTTGTCTACCCGCCCGGCTGGCGCCTGCCCACGACCGCCGAGTGGCTCCACGCCCTTGGGCCTGACCACCCCCCACCGTGCAGCGTTTGTGACGGTGAACAGCGCACCGAATGGTCCAGCACTTGTTGGAGCTGTCAGGGGCTCGGGGTGGAGTTGGGATCGGTGGCCTGGCACGTGGATGATCGCGGCCCTGAACCCAGGGACGTGGGCCTCAAGGCCCCCAACGCCTATGGCCTCTACGATATGCTGGGCAATGTCTGGGAGTGGTGCTGGGATGAGGTCGCGCCCGGGGTGAAGGCCAGAGTCGGCGGAGAATGCCTCACCACGCGCGACCCGGCGCAGTGGGAAGGCGCGTGCCGGCGCGCGGTGGCCTCCGGTCAAAAGTCCTTTGCCGACGTCGGCTGGCGACCCGTGCGATCGGTCAAGGTCGCGCCCCCACGCTGATCGCCCCTCTACTTAAACTCACAGGCCAACCACTGACCCAACATCCGGCGTTCCTCATCGGATGGACCCCCCGCAGGCGGCATGCCCTCGTTCTGGTCTGCGGTGCGCAGCCAGATGATCTCTGCGTAGAGTTCGATGCCGTCCATGGTGTCAAAGTCCACGCCGATCGGTGCCCCGGCGCGCGTCCCCGCTGGCAGCGATGAGTGATGGCAGCCGTTGCACCAGTTGGCCATGAACGGCGCGCCAAAGTTGTCGGCGGTCAAAATGTTGTCGGTCGGACAGGGGCGCTCGGCGAAGGACTCAAAAGGCCCCTCCAACACCGCGTCGTTGTTGGCGCTGTTGTTGGGGGTGTTGTCGACAAAGCCGTTGTTGCCATCGTCATCGGCCGAGTCTCCCGCGTCGCCGCAGGCGCCCAGCATCATCAACGCCGCGGCCATGAGCCAGATTGTGGTCTGGGTGTGCATGTGTGTCTTCCTTTTTGGGCGCTGTGGGGGCTTGGTAAGGTGTCAACGACCTTTACAAGTGTTTGAAATTACATCGAAAACGCCGTTTTGTCCTCTTGACCATCAGCCCAGGAAAAGCGGCGGTATGCCACGGAAGTAGGTGGTGGGATCGACCCCGGCCAGCTTCAAGACGCCGCACATCAGGTTGCGGGCTTCAAGGCCAGTGCCGCCAGCGTCGGCGACTTTGCCGGTGCCCATGTGGACGTTGAGGCCTTCGACCAGATCGTTGGTGCCGCCAAAGGTCTGTCCGCCCGCGATCCCGCCGCCAAAAGCCAGGGCGCTGGTGATGGGCCAGTGGTCTTTGCCTTGTTGGGGGTTGAGCTTGGGGGTTCGGCTCATTTCAGAGATGACCACGACGATGGTGTCATCAAAGAGGTTTCTGCGCTCAAGGTTGGCGGCCAGGTTGTTGAGGGCGCCGTAGAGGTTGTTGTGGAGGATGGCCTGTTGTTGGTGGTTGCCCTGGTGGCTGTCCCAACTGTTGATGTCCTGTGTGGTGACAGCGCGGCTGACGCCGCCGTCGATGAGTTGCACCGCCAGATCAAACTGCTCATCGAGGGTCAACTGCGCGCCGCGGGCGCCGAAGCTCTCGCTGAAGTCTTTGAGGCGCTCGCCGCGCGAGAGGCTGGAGACAAAATCCTCGATCTGGCGTTTGTTGTAGCCGCGCTGCCCGCGCAGCGCCTTGTCGGCCTCGGCGCGGTCGGTCAGGTAGGACTGGATGAGGGCCTGCTCGTCGTTGGTGGGGACAAAGCGGTCGCGGTGCGGGCTGTCGGAGACGTAGGCCAGGCGCGGATCGAGCAGGGCGACGAGCTGGTTGGTGACGCCCGCGCGCCCTGTGGTGCCGGTGAAGGGCCCCGAGAAGGCGGCGTTGCCCAGCGCCATGTAGGGCACGGGCAGGTCGGCGCCTTGTTCAAAGCCGATGATGGCGCCCACGTCCGGGTCTGACTCGTTGCCGGTGCCGGTCATCATGCGCTTGGTGCACTCGGGGTGGGCGATGGAGTTGACCTGGATGCCGTTGATGACGGCGGCTTGGCTGCCGAAGGTGGAGAAGAAGGTCTCCACCGCAGGGCGATCGTCGCCGACCATGATGGGCATCTGGTCAAAGAGCTTCACCTCTCCGGGGGGTGAGTCGACGGTGGCGATGCCGGGCTTGGGGTCGAGCGCGTAGCTGATGTCCCAGCCGCCGCCAGCGATGACGAGGATGAGGTTTTTGTGGGCGGGTCCTTCCTGGGCAAAGGCCAGGCGGCTCCACCAGGGGGCGCTGGCCAACAGACCTGCGGCCCCGGCCAGAAACTGACGTCGGTTGATGCGTGTCATATCGGGGTCTCCTGGGTGGTGTGGCGCAGGAAAGGCGCTGTTTCCTGCTTTTGCCTGGTCTCAGTGGAACGTAAAGCGAGTGTCCTGGAACATGGCGGTCAGCACGGTGGCCCAGGCGCGGCCTGGATCGTTGGAGATCTCAAGGGCGGCCTCAAAGAGCTGGTAGGTGCGCGTGACCGTTTCGGAGTCGGGCTCGACCATCTCGCTAAAGAGTTTGGCGTGCAGGACCGCCAACTGCTCACGGACAGAGTCTTCGTCGGTGTCCTGGGCTGGGTCGATCTCGGTCAGCAGGCGCTTGGGCTCGCTGTCGGCGCCAAAATCTTCAAGGACCACAAAACCGGCCGCTTCGGCCGCCAGCGTCGCTTGCACCAGCGCCGTGGTGGTGTTGGGCGCGTGTGAGGGGTTGGGGACCTGGAAGGAGTCGGTTTCGCCCGCCAGCACCGAATAGCCCACCAGCGCGTCCGTCATCAGGTCGGTGTGGCCGTAGGTTTCACCAATGAGTGGGACGTCCAACTGGGTGGTCCAGCGAAAGCCGGTCAGGGCTTCGATCTGGCGCGCCATCTGGCTGGGGCGAGTGCGCAGCACGCCGATGAGGTGCTCGGCGTCGGTTTGGTCGTCCTGGGCGTGGGATTGTTTGAAGGCTTCTGAGAGGACCACGGCTTTGGCCAGGGCTTTGGCGTTGAGGCCGCTTTCAATGAAGGTTTTTTGCAGGTCGGCGGCGACTTCAAAGGGGACCTCGTTCAAGGGCACCTGGGCCATGTAGCTGTAAAAGCGCTGCGAGGCGCACATGGAGAAGCGCGGGTCGTCGGCGATCTTCTCGCCCAGTTCTTTGACGCCCCATTGTTGGTTGTCGGGTTCGAGGTCGCCAAAGTAGGCGGCGCGGTATTCGGGGAAGCGGCGGCGGACCTCCGAGGCGTATTGGGGGCGGTAGGTGCTCAGCGGGTAGTTTTCGAGGTTGTTGGGCAACTGGAAGGTGTTGATCCGCAGTTCGTAGCTGAAGAGCAGGACGCCGAGCGGGTCGAGCGCCTGGTGGCACCCGGCGCAGGCCTCGTTGCTGCGCAGGGCGCTGTTGACGGCCACCGGGTCCGAGAGATCGACCTGGCCATCGACGGTGATGTCACGGGTGAGGAAGTCAAAGCAGAGCAGCGCCTTGGAGACGGTGTTGGCGCGGCCTCGGTTGAAGTTGTTCAGCGTGGTGTCGTGCCGGATAAAAAGGAACGAGTCCGAGAGGATGCCCGCGTGGGGTCTGCCGGGCTCGGGCCAGCGCGTCTGGGTCCACTCAAAGCCGTCGCCGTCGTAGTCCATGCCCCAGACCTCGGCCACAAGGCCGTTGGCCAGCGTGTAGTCGGCGGTGACGATGTCGCTATAGGGCAGGTCGTTCATGACGACGTGCTCGATGAGCTTGAGCGGGGCTTCCTGAACCGAGCGGTTGAGTTCGGTCACCTCGACGTCGCGCAGCGAACCAAAGGGCGGAAAAGAATGGAAGAAGGAGCGCAGTTGCCAGGCCTCGTTGTGGAGATCGCGGATGGTCTCTCCAAACGACGCCTCTTCAAGGTAGCCGTCGACGATCTCGGGCAGCGCGTCGGGATCCTCGGCGACGCGTTGCAGCTCCTGGAGCGAGGGGCGCTGGCCGCGCAGCGCGATCGACGCGCGGGTGAGGTGGTCCACCGGCGAGAGGGTCGCCACGGCGGTGTCGGCCACGTCGTTGTTGGGTGTGTTGTCGGGGGTGATGTCGCCGCTGTCACCGCCGTCGTCGGCGCAGCCCGCACATAGGACGGCGAGCACAAGCAGGCCCCACATCCAGGTGGGTCGTGGAAAAGTCATGGGTCGTGACCTCGTGTGTGTCTGTGTGTCGTTCAATCATCAGACACCACGGTGACCCAATGTGTTAAGGGCTGGCTGAAAATTTGCTGCCGGACAGCGCCTTTTCAGTCCTGGTCCCAGGTGATGTCCAGGGCGGCCTGGGTGTCCGCCATGACCTCCACCTTTCGGTTGGCGACGTCTTCCCACCTGGGGTCGTTGTCTGGGGAGATGATCACGGCCTTAAAGTGGGCCGTTTGTCCTTCGGGCAGGTTCAGGCTCGTGTGCCAATGACCGCTCTCGGCGTCGGGGTGGCAGACCACGCTCGCCTCAGGGTCCCAAGCCCCAAGACCCTCCAGATCCCCGCACAGGCGCACGTGATCGCCCGGCTCGGTGGGGACGCCGCGCAGCACCACAGTCACCGGCACGCTCTGGGGCTCGGGCAGGGGCTCAAGGGTCATCGTGGGGTCGAGCACGGCTTCTTCGGTGGGCTCGGGCTCTTCGTGGACCGATGGCAGCGCCGCCAGGAGCGTCTCGAATGCGGCCACGCGGTCGGGATCGGGGTTGGAGCGCTGGGCATCGGCATTCTTGTGAACGACCAGGTGGCGCATGCGCTCCTGGATGGTCTCGGTGCGATCGTGGTGGCGGTCGAGCCACCGACAGATGGCGTCCACGTCGGCGGCTTCAAGGTGGGTTTTGTGCTTGAGCCCGGTGTGGGCCAGCGCATTTTTGAAGATGGCGCGCGCCGAGTGGTGATCGAAGCGCCCTTCCAGGATCGGCAGCAGTTTGTCTGTGCTCATGTGGCTCATGGATCCAGTCCCCGTGTTGCCAAAGCAGGAGCGCGTGGCCAGGCTTTGCGGGCGGCCAGCGCGTGTGGTCATCGGTAGGGGGGTGTATCTTGGGTGCCAGTGCTGTGCAACCCCGTTGACCTCTCCCCTGAAAACGCCCTTTGGGTGGACTGTGACACAGGTTTATTGCCCCAGGGCCTCCTTCATGGCCTCCCAGTCGGCTTTGAGGGGGCGTTTGGGGGCTTGTTTGAGCGTCGGGATGACGTCGTTGAGGCGATCAATTCGGGCTTGGTGTTCGGGGTGGGTGCTGAGCCACTGGAGCCCTTCGGGCATTTCGCTGCCGGGTTCGAGCTTGAGCAGCTCAAAGAAGCCGATCAGCCCCTTGGGGTTGAGTCCGGCGGCGGCCAGCATGCGCGCGCCCTCGACGTCGGCGTTGGACTCCTGATCGCGGCTGTAGCTGTTGCTGGCGACCAGGACCGCGGCCTCTCCCGCCAGCGCCATCCATCCGCTGATGTCGCCCAGGACCAGCACCACCACCAGTCCCAGACCAGCGCGGGCGGCCAGTTGGTTCATGCTGTGGCGCATGGTGACGTGGGCGATCTCGTGGGCCATGACGCCCGCGACCTGATCGGGGGACTCGGCACGCTCAAGCAGGCCCGTGTAGACCATCATCTGGCCGCCGGGCAGCGCAAAGGCGTTGACCTCGTCGTTGCGGATCACGTCCACGCGGTACTCAAAGCCTTCGACGGCGCCGTGCTCTCCGATGCGGTCGACCATCTCCTGGACCACGGCGGTGACGCGCGGATCGGTGACGAGTTGGCCTTCGTCCACACCCATGTCTTCGTAGGCCGCGTCCCCCAACATGCGGTCGACCTCCAGAGGGACGGCGTCCATCAGCAGGCCCAGCAGAGTGGGGGTCATCGCGATCACCCCCAGGACCACCACCAAGGTGGTCATCACCACCGCGCCCAGGCAGCCCCAGTAGGTGCGCTTGAAGCAGCCTGAGCGCGTCACCTTTTTGTCGATGTCGGCCAGCGCCTCGGCGGCTGCTGGGCCGCTGGCTTCTCGGATCGCTTCGAGCAGTCCGGGGGCGTCGGACGAGATGCTGGGGTCGTTGGGATCGGTGGAGCGGCAGTAGAGGAAGTTGTTGTCCTGCCCGCCGAGTTCAAAACGGATCCGCGCCCAGGGGATGACGTGGGTCTGCCCTGCCTTTGTGGTGGCGTGGAGGCCGTGGGCGTCTGCGTGGAGCGTGGCGTATTGGGTCTGGCGCTGACCGGCTTCGGCGACGTTGCCATAAAAGGTCTGGTTCATGGGCGCGCGGCCTCCTTCAGCAGGCGCTCCACGCGGGCGACCAGGCGATCGTGGTGCGAGCCTGGCCAGAAGACCCGGCGGCAGCTCTGGCAGCGGTGAAAGTCACAGTCCGACTCCAGCAGCTCGGCGGGGGCTTCGCCCTCGACCTCCTCGGCGGTGGTTTGTTTCAGCAGGCCGTTGCAGACCAGGCACCGCTTGAAGGGCTCGGCCAGCGGGGCCAGCCCGTAGCGGTCCATGATCTCGACGATCTGTTGGTTGGGGACGGTGGCGCGGACCCAGCGCCCGTGTTGGACGATCTTGCGCTTGAGCAGGCCGACGTCGCGCGTCAGCGCGATCCGATCGTCATCGGCGGCCTGGGCCGCGATGAGGGGATCGTGGTGGTGATCCTTGTCGGCGTAAGTGGTGTCGAAGCCCAGCAGGCGCAGATCGCGGGCCAGTTTTTTGAGGTGCACGTCGGCGATGAAGCGCGGCGGTGACGGCTCCTGGGGGCGCAGCGCTGGTGCGTCCGCTGTGTCGGGGGTGTCGCTCAGCGGGTAGACCTCGACCCGTTCGTCGCCGTGGAGCGTCTCTTCAAACCCTGCGGGGCGTCCATCAATGAGGATCAGCCCCACCTCAACGTGGGGGACGTTCATGGATTCGATGGCGTCCTTGACCGAGGGCGTGTCTTGCATGAGCACACGCAGGTCTCGGTGTCGGTCGTCGGGTTGGAGGAAGTCGTTGAGCTCTCCGTGGAGCCGTATGATGGCGCGCCGCTGGTCCATGGCGTCTCCTGGCGTTGTGTTGGGTCGCGGGACTTCAAGATGTGCACGGCGGCGTTGGGTGCAACCCTTGGGGCTGCTTCATCCACCACAGGCGCTGCCGCCAGCGCGCAGCAAGATGGTGCCGTGTTTGCGAAGGCGCTCCAGCGCGCGTCGGTGCAGTTGGCACACCCGCGACTCGGAGACGTTCAGGCGTCGGCTGACCTCTTGTTGGGAGTGCGCTTCAAAATAAAGCAGGCGCAGCAGCTGCCTGTCTCTGGGTTCTAGGCGCGCGATGGCGGCCATGAGCAGCTCTCGGTTGGCCAGTTGGGCTTCGGGGTCGGGGGTGGGGGAGGCAAAGAGGCGCTCAAGGGCGGGTTGATCGCCTGGATCGCCCAGCGCCTGCAACGAGACGAGTTGTTGGGGGGCGCACCTGGCTTCCACGCGGCGCAGGCGTTCGGTGGACATGCCCATGGCGTGGGCCACCTCCCCAGGGTGTGGATCGCGGCCCAGGCGTCCGCGCAGTTGCTGCCGGGTGTGTTGGAGCTGGCGAGCTTGCTGGCGAGTGTTGCGGGGGGTCCAGTCGTTGGCGCGCAGGGCGTCGAGGATGGCGCCTCGGGCGCGGCACAGCACGTAGGAGTCGGCCTGGGCGCTGCGGCGAAGATCGCAGCGCCAGACGGCCTCCATCATGCCCACCACGCCCGCGCTGATCAGGTCGTCCAGGTCCATGGTGGTCAGTTGGCGGCGGCGCAGGTGCCGGGCCAGCCGCGCGACGCCAGGGAGGTTGCGTTTGGCCAGCGCGCGGCGTTGCTCTCGGTGTGGTGTCGGGTGCATGGCGGTGTCCTGAGGTGGCGACGCAGGGGGTCAAAGGCCGGCCCCTGGTCGGTGTGGTTTGGGCACCTGGGACGGTCGCGCGGATGTGTCTTGGGGGTTGTGGCGGGGCGCGTTATGATGCGCCCCTCTGTTTGCGCCATAAATTTGATGGCGCCGATGGAATTGCCGTGAGACCCTCGCCGGGTTGCGCCCGTTTTGGCGGCGCTGGCGATCCCTTCACTTTGTGACCAAGAAGGTTTGCATGCCTGGATACCTCCAACACCCTGATCTGTGCGCTGAGCACGTCTGTTTTGTGTGTGAAGACGCCCTCTGGGTGGCGCCGCGCGCTGGGGGCGCGGCCCGTCGTTTGACCTCGGCGCCCGCGCGCATCTGGTCGCCGTGTTTCAGCCCTGACGGGGCCATGATCGCCTTCACCTCCAACCTCCACAGCCAGGGCGACGTCTACACCATCCCGACCCAGGGCGGGGTGCCGCGTCGCCTGACCTTTATGTCTTCGACAAGTCGGACGGTGGGGTTTGCGCCCGATGGGCGCGTGGTGGTGGCGTCGCTCCATGAGGCGCCGCTGCGGGGCTGTTGGCAGCTTTATCTGCTCGATCCGCACCGCTTGACCGAGCCCGAAAAACTCCCTGTGGGGCGCGGCCTGCACCTGGGTTTTGACCCGCAAGATCCTACGCGCGTGGTTTTGGGGCGCAACAGCACCGACGCGGCGCGCTGGAAGCGTTATCGGGGTGGCAC
Source organism: uncultured Pseudomonadota bacterium (assembly GCA_937123825.1). Lineage (GTDB taxonomy): Bacteria > Myxococcota_A > Bradymonadia > Bradymonadales > CAKZKQ01. Next base: position 6,263 of record CAKZKQ010000071.1, on the reverse strand, counting down.
AGCCGGTGAGATGTGGGTCGGTGCGCTGGGGTCGGGGGACTTTGAGCGCGTGCGCCTTGAGAAGGCTGGCAACCACGTGCAGCCGTGCTTTGTGGACGGTCGGCTCTTCTTTTTGTCGGACATCGATGGTTGGGGCAACGTCTGGTCTTGCCTGCCCGACGGCAGTGACTTGACCCAGCACACCCACCACCGCGACTTCTACGCCCGCTTTATGCGCGCCCACGGCCGCGAGTTGATCTACCAGAAGGGGGCACAGCTTTGGTGTCTTGATCTGGACAGCGGCCAGCCACGCCCGTTGGCGTTTGAGGCGTTGCCCAGCGGTCGCCAGCTTCAGCCGCGCTTTGTGGACCCCGGAGAACACCTCCAGGATACGGCGCTGCTGCCCACTGGCAAGGGGATTTTGGCGACGGTGCGGGGCAAGGGCGTGGCCATGGGGGCCTGGTCGGGTCCCGTGCGCAGGATGGGGCCTCGCAGCGGCGTGCGGCTTCGCCTTCCGGCCTGGTTGGCCCACGATGAGCTGTGGGCGCTCTTTGTGTCGGACGAGGGGGGCCAGGAGGCCCCGGTGATCTACAACCCCATCGACGGCAGCCTGATCGCTCGGCTGGAGATTCCCGATCCGCGCCGCATCCGGGCTTGGAACGTTCATCCCAAAGAACACGCCTTTGCCTTGGTGGACATCGCCAACCGGGTGCGCCTGGTGACCCTCGACAAAGACCTCAAGGCCACCACCAAGACCCTCTTCGAGGATCCAAAGGCGCTGACCGTCAGCGCCCCGGTCTGGTCTCCCGACGGGCGCTGGTTGGCCTTTGTCTGCGGTTATGACTGGACCTCGGAGGGCGGTAAGCTGCGCCTCGTCGACACGCAGACCGGGGAAGGGGTGTGGCTGGCAGACGACGGGATGCCGTTTCGCAGCCCGGCTTTTGACGCTCGTGGCCCGTTTTTGCACGTTCTGTCCGAGCGAGACTTCAACCCCATGCTCGACGCCTCGCGCTTTGGGGCTGCGGTGGTTCACTCCACTGGCCTCTATACCTTTGTCCTGACCGCCGATGGGCTGTCGCCCTACGATCCGCGCTGGCTTGAAGAGCAGGAGGAGGATGAAGAGGGCGACGACACCGATAAAGACGCCAAATCGGACGAGAGTGACGGCGACGGCGATGGTGCTGAAGAGCAAGAGGGCGATGGGGAGTCAAAAGAGGCCAAAGACAGCTTCAGGATTGACCTCGAAGGGCTGGATTACCGCCTGGTCAAGTCTCCCGACGTGCCGCTGGGCGGTTACCACGGGCTGGTCGTGGACGGCGACAAGATCTTGCTCCTCGATCCGCCCATGAGCGGGATGCTTGATGAGCCCTCGGACGATTCGGACCAATCTCGTCTGATGTTCTATGACCTCAAAACGGGCGAATTGACCACTTTGGTGGACCACGTGGACGCTTATGAAGCGCGCGATGGCTGGACGCTCATGCATGTGGATGAGGGGCTGCGCTTGATAAAAAGCGGCGAAGAGCCCCCCAAAGACGTGGCCAGACCAGGCAAGAACCGCCACACGGGTTGGATCGACCTCGACAGGATAAGGCTAGAGGTCACCCCCCAGCACGAATGGCGTCAGATGTACCACGAGGCCTGGAGGCTGCAGCGAGAGCGTTTTTGGAGCGAAACCATGGCCGACATTGACTGGGAGGAGGTCCGCGACCGTTATCTGCCGGTGTTGGACCGGGTCCAGACCCGCGCCGAGTTCTCTGACCTGATCTGGGAGCTGCAAGGAGAGCTGGGCACAAGCCACGCCTACGAGTTTCAGGGGGACTACCCCGAGCTGCGCGACCTCTACGACGTGGGGGGACTGGGGGCAGAGCTCAGATGGGATGGCCAGTCTATGGAAGTGCTGCGGATCCTGCGCGGCGATTGTTGGCAGCCCAAGAGCGCCAGTCCGCTGGCCGCCTGCGGCGTTCAGATCGCCCCTGGGGATCGGATCTGCGCCGTGGACGGCGTGCCGCTTGGAGAGGGCAACTCGCTGGGACGTGCGCTGCTTGAGCGCGCCGGGGTCGATGTGGAGTTGACCGTGCAGCCGGCCAACCCCGAAGAAGACACTTTTCGTCAGGTGGTCCGCCCGCTGGAAGATGAGTTGGAGCTGCGCTACCGAGACTGGGTGACGCGCAACCGCCAACACGTCCTGGAGCGCTCTGAAGGCAAGCTGGGGTACCTGCACCTGCCAGACATGTCGGGCCGGGGGCTGTCCGAGTTCCTGCGGGCCTTCCGGACCCAGGCGCGGCGCCCGGGACTCTTGATCGATGTGCGGGGCAACGGCGGCGGCTTTGTCTCCTCGCTCATCATTGACTGCCTCCAGCGCCGGGTGATTGGCTTTGAGGTGCCCCGGTACGGTGGCAGCACGACCTACCCCGCCGACGCTGTGCGCGGCCCGATGGTGGCGCTCATCGACCAATACACCGGCTCGGACGGCGACATCTTTGCCCACGCCTTCAAGACCTACGGCCTGGGGCCGCTGGTGGGGCGTCGGACCTGGGGTGGCACCGTGGGCATCGACATCAATGAGCTTCTGGCCGACGGCACTGTGGTCACCCAGCCCGAGTTCGCCAGCTTCTTCTACAACAACGGTTGGGAACTGGAAAACTACGGGGTCGAGCCCGACATTGAGGTCGATCTTGACCCTGCCTCTGAGGCCGCCGGTCAAGATCCCCAACTGGACAAAGCCATCGAAGTGGCCTTGGATATGCTGCGCAAAGCACCTGTGGAAGAACCGTCACTGCCCGCGGTCCCCACGCGCCGCTTTAAATGACGTCTCTGAATCTTCGGAAGTAAGTGCTTCCGCACAGTCTGAGGCAGCCCCGTGATGGGGCAACGGCGAGCGGCGGATTGCGCGCGATACAACTTGCGGAGCATCCATGATCCTTCGGTTTACCAAGAACATCGCCATCAACACGCGCCCCGAACACACCGAGCAGGCCGCCGCTTTTTACAAGGGCCTTGGTCTGGAGACCCAGCCGCTGGCCGAAGACTTTGTGGTCCTGGGCCCCGCGCCTTTTTCCTGCTACGTGGTCTGCTGGGAACCGCAACCTTCCGGCCAGGCCGAGGTCGCCCTCCAGTTTGAAACCGACAGCATTGAAGAGGTCAAACGCCGGGCCGAGGCGCAAGGGGCCATGGTCTTGGCCTACGGGCCCGATCCACACGCCCCGGCACGGCGCAACCTCTGGTTTCGAGACCCCCAGGGTGTGTTGATCAACGTCACCGAGATGGCGCCTTGAGCCGGTGTGTCCCAGCTGCTTTGGCAAATCGAGCGAACAAAATCGGTCGTTGGTTTGTCTTCCCCATACTGCTCTTTGAAGCCAATGACTTTTTAAGAGGCTCTTTGGTGGGGTCCGTGTGACCCACATGGGGCTTTTGAGATGAGGGGGCCATGTCTGTCAAACCACAACAAGACACGGCAAAAGCAAAGGGATCGTGGCTGGGCGCCGCGTTCAAAGTAACGTTGAAGCTGATCTGGGCGGCGCTGGTGATCATGGTGCCGCTGCTGGGGGTGTGGGTGGCGTCGTCGCTGACGGCCTATCGGGGCGGACCGGTGTGGCTGGCGTGTGTGGCGGGTCTGCTGGCCTTCCCGATCGTTCCGTTGCTCTGGGACGCCCGCGCCCAGTGGCGCTGGCGTAAAAAAGAGGCCCAGCGTCAGTCTGAAGGCAAGCCTCCGCGCGAGCGCTTCATGACCTTCTGGGATCGCTTGATCCTGCGCACGCTGGCGCTCAACCTGGTGGCGCTGACGGCGCTCTTGCTGACCTTCCCCCAAGAAGGCTTCACGGCGCTGGCCACGCGCGGTGACTGGATGCTTGAAGAGCGCCAGGAGCCCTGGGCCGAAGACACCCGTCAGGTCCTCTTTGCCAGCGCCGAGGGGCTCGAATGGCTCTACGACCTGACCCGCGACAACCCCTACGAGCAATTTCAGCCCGACGATCAGCCTTCCCCCACTCCCACACCCTCGCCCACAAAGAAAGCCTCCAAAGACCCCAAAAAGGGCAAGAAGGACAAAGGCAAGGCGAGCAAAGGCGAGGACAAAGGCAAGAAGGAGACCAAGGACAAAGGCGACAAAGGCCCTTCCAAGGACGCAGACGCGCGCCAGTGGCCTTTTGAGGCCAAGCTCCATCCTATTGTCACCCAGATGCCTCCCGAGGCCGAGGTCAGCCCTCAGGCTGCCGCCGAGTATATTGCGCAAAAGGTCACCGACCCGTTGATGCGCGTCAAAGCCCTGCACGACTTTGTGGCCGACCGCATCGCCTACGACGCCGCTGGTCTGCGCGACGGCAGCTACGTCCACAAACAAGACATCGACACGATCTGGAAAACCCGCACCGCCGTGTGCGCCGGTTATTCGCGCTTGATGGTCGAGATGGGCAAGCACACCGGCGACGAAATCCTCTACATCACCGGGGTGGCCCGAGACGCCGACGGCACCGTCGATGGGATTGGCCACGCCTGGAACGCGGTCAAGATCGAAGGGAAGTGGTATTTGATGGACGTCACCTGGGACGCCGGGTTCATCGAAACCGATTGGAGCGCCGGGCTGGTCAGCGAAAAGTTCACCAAGAGATACAGTACCAACTACTTCCTGACGCGGCCCGATGTTTTTGGACTGGACCACCTTCCCGATGACCCGCGCTGGCAGCTTCGCCAGGAGCCGCTGACGCGCGGTGCGTTCATGCGCCAACCGCTGCTGCGGCCCAAGTTCTACGCCCAGGGTTTTGACCTGCTCAGCCCCGAGCGCTCGCAGATCTCCGCCTCAGACAAGGTCACCTTTGTCATCGACAACCCTCAAGACCGATTCCTGATGGCTCGGATCGCGGCGCGCGACAGCAAGACCAAGGGGGAGCGGTGTGAGGTCAAGCAGGGCGAGCAGATCAAGATAGATTGCACGATCAAGGCGCCGGGGCTGTGGTCGGTGCAGTTTTTCTCCAGCAAGAAGCAGTATTCGACTTATTGGAGCATTGGCCGGATTGACGTCAACGGCCGTTGAGTGCCCATCTTACTCGGCGGCCCCACAGGGCCACCTTCGCACTGTGCCTGTGTCGAAGCGCCGTCGGTGAACTGCAAACCGTACGCCGGACCCAGATTCCCATTGTTTGTGGAGTTGTGCCTGTATCGAAGCGACGTCGGTCATACCAAAATGCAGACAAAGTAAGTTGGACGTCTGCAATTTGGTATCGGGTACAAGGCGAGCACCGCAGCGCTCATTGTTGGACGGGAGGTTCGATGCGCACGCCGTAGATGGTCTCTGTTTGGGCAAAGAGCGGCGAGACGCGGATGTAGAGGTCACCGGTGCGGTCGGGGGTGTGCTTGAAGTACTTGGCGGCCAGGGTGGTCTCGTCTGACCAGAAGGGTTTTTCTTCGTTGTCGCGGAAGATGTCCACGCGGAAGGGTTCGCCGCTGGTGATGTCAAAGGTGATCTTGATCTCTTTGCCCGCCTCGACCGGCTGGCGGTACCAGTCGTCATCAAAGGCGCACATCTTCATGTCCCAGCGAAAACGGGGCGGGAGGACCTTGCCGTCCTGGGCGACCTCGTTGGGCTCATGATCGTCGTTGAGGCAAAAGCCGTCGGGCCAGACGGAGTAATCCAGGGTGTAGGGCACGCCGACGCCGGTGGTGTGGTTGACCTTCAGATAGAGGATGGTGTCTTCGTTGACGCGCTCGCGGGCCATGGTGACGTCGCCGGTGAGCTTGTTGTCTCCGGCGCGGTCAATCTCCTGGCCGTTGACGTCGTGGAGCCTCAAGTCGAGTTGGCCGGGTTTGTTGTCGTAGGTGATGTGGACCAAAAAGCCTTCGCCTTCGGTCAACTCGATCTTAAACCAGTCTGTGTCCCCCGAGCAGGACATGAGCTTGTGTTCGCCCGGCTCCAGATCCACGGCCTGGTTCCACTTGTCGTTCTCTTCCCGGTCATCGTCGACGCAGGTGGCGCGCTGGCAGAGGTTGGTGCCGCCGGCCCGAGCGTCGCGGTGGACAGCACCAGCGCGGACAGCGCAGCGGCCCGGCAGATATTTTGCGGCACCAGGTCGTGGCACATGGCCCAGAAGGCCAGGATCGTGACGATGGCGGCGGTGCCCATGCTGGGGACGCCGGGCGCGACGGACCACAACTCGGCGCTGGACACGGCGGTATCCCGGGGCCAGGCCGTCCAGATTATCACCACGGCCAGGGCACCACAGACCACGCCCAGCACATCGGGGGCGGACGGCCTGGCCCTTCGGTACAGGGTCGCGGCCACAACCGAC
>CAKZKQ010000070.1 GCA_937123825.1 uncultured Pseudomonadota bacterium | reverse complement strand
CCATGCGCCGAGGCCTGGACAAGGATCCCGAGGTCGTGCTGGAGCTCAAACAGGCCATGGTCCGCAAGATGATGGCCGCCGACCTCGACAAGCGCATGAGCCAGGTGACCATCACCGATGAAGAGCTCAAAGCCTACTACGACTCCCATTTGAAGGACTACATCCGCCCGGCCAAAGTCCGCGCCAGCCAGATCGTCTTGCCCGATGAGGCCACCGCCCTGAAGGTCACCAAAGAACTCCAGGACGCCTTCGCCAAAGATCCCACGCACAAGCGCAAGATCTTTGCCCTCAAGGCCCGCGACGTCTCCATCGACAAGCCCACCGCAGAGCTTGGCGGCGACATGCGCTTTTTTGCCAAGCCTGAGGACGGCGGCGTGGTCCCCAAGGAAATCTCGGATGTGGCCTTTGGGCTCAAAGACGTGGGCAAGATCAGCGCCCCGATCAAAACCGCCGCCGGGTGGCACATCTTGATGCTGACGGCCAAAAAACAGCGCTACGAGCGCACCTTCGATGAGGTCAAGCGCAACATCCAGAACCGCCTCTACCGAGAGCGCCGCGCCATGATTGAGCGCGAACTGGTCGACGAACTCAAAAAGAAGGCCAAAATCGAGATCAAAGACGACCTGCTGGCCACCATCGAGGACCCAGAGCCTCCCAAAGACCAGCCCAAAGGCACCGAACACGATCACGGCGCCCCCAAGGTCATCCCCGCGCGCCCCAAAATGGTCGCCCCTTGAAGGATTGGCCCACACACCATACATAGAGCGATTAGAGCAAGGCGGGCACATCCACCGCAGGAACCCGCCCACAGCGACATACTGAGGCATTCATGACCACACCGACACCATCAAAACCCCTGGCTGCCACGCAACGCGCGCGGCGCTGGATCGGCGCCCTCCTAGCCGCGCTGACCCTTGGCCTCATGGGGGCGATGGCCACCACGCAGCACGCCCAGGCCGAGGTCATCGACCGGATCGTGGCGCAGATCAACTCTGAGATCATCACGCTCCACGACCTCAAGCGCGCCTCTGGACCCTACCTCTTTGCCTTTGGCATCGACCCCCGACAGGTCCACAAGCGCGACGACGCCGACAAGATCTACCAACAAGTCCTCCAGGACATGATCAACACGCGCCTGCTCATCCAGGAAGCCCGCGAGCTGCAGATCGATGTCTCGGACGGCGACGTCAACAACTGGATCCGCAACATCTACGGACAGATGGGCATCGGCGAGCAACAGTTCCGCGACTCGCTGCGCTCTCGCGGCATCCGCTGGAGCGACTACCGCCGCTACGTGCACGACAACCTCCTGAAGGTCCGCGTCATCCAGATCCGCGTCGGCTCCAAGATCAAAATCACCGAGGACGAAGTCCTGAAGGTCTACCGCGAGACCTTTGGCGAAGACCCCGAAAACGGCCTCAAAGCCGTCAGCGTCAGCCACATCTTCATCCCGGTGCCCAAAGACTCCGACGACACCAAGCGCGCGCTCATCAAAGATCTGGTCGAAAAAACCCACACGCGTGTCACCGCCGGACAAGAGGATTTCAAAGACGTCGCCAAAGAGGTCAGCGCCGGACCCACCGCCGCCGATGGCGGTTTCCTGGGCACCTACCGGCCCGGCGAGCTGAGCGACACCATCGACGCCGCCATCTTCAGCGCCGAAGAGAACAGCATTACCAAGCCCGTCGATGTCGGCAACGGCTACCACATCTTCCGCGTCCACGGCATCGAGTTTGAGCGCGATCCCCGCGTGGCCGAGCGCATTGCCAAGCTGCGCCAGCAGATGCGCGAGCAGGAGCTCAACCGCGAGCTGGACACCTGGCTGCAAAACATCCGCGATCGCGCCTACATCCGCATCCTCTACTGACCCCTGCCCCACACAGCTTCCGCGCCAACCCCGGCATCACGGACTCGCCGCACTGCCCCAATCACCACGGGGCGCCTTTCAAGACCTCAGCCAAGCAACACACCAGGACATCTTCTCGATGAACCACCGCGCATCCAAACCAGGCCCCCCCGTGGGTCTGACCATGGGCGACGGCGCAGGGATCGGCCCAGAGATCCTACTGGCAGCACTGCGCCACCCCACATTGGCCCAAAACACCATCATCTACGGCACCGCCAGCGTCTTCCAAAAGACTCGCCAGCAACTGGCCGCCGCCCAGCCATCTTGCCCCTGGCCAAAGCTGCACACCATTGCCCTCGACGCCTGGAGACGCCAGCGGGGCGATGTCAAAAGGCCTCCAGACGGGCACGTCACCCTCATTGACGTCTCCGAGCGGCTCCCCGCACAGGCTCGCCAGACCCTCCAGACACTCCAAAGCATCCCCTTTGGCGCCCACCTGCCTGCCTTTGGACACCTCCAAGGCGTCGCGCTGGAGGTCGCCATCGAAGACGCCAAAGACGGCTTCATCAGCAGCATCTGCACGGCCCCCTTGAACAAGGCCCTCTTCAAGGCCGCAGGCCTCCCCCCCACCGGGCACACCGAAATCCTGGCCGCGCGCACCCAGGCCTCTCGCCATGTCATGATGTTGGCCGGAGAACGCCTGCGGGTCTCGCTGGTCACCACACACCTGCCCCTCAAGGACGTCTCAGCCCATCTGAGCGCCGCGCGCATTGTGGATGTCATCCAGACCACCGGAGAGGACTTAAAACGCTTGTGGGGCATTCAGGAGCCCCGTATGGCCATCGCCGCGCTCAACCCCCACGCCGGAGAGGGGGGCACGATGGGCGATGAAGAGATCACCACCATTGTCCCAGCGATCCACGCCGCCCGGGACGCAGGCTGGGACGTCAGCGGCCCCTGGCCCGCCGACACCCTGATGGCCAGCGCCGCCCCAGGACGCCAGTGGGACTACGACGCCGTGATCTGCATGTACCACGACCAGGCGCTCATCCCGCTGAAGCTGCTCCACTTTGGCCAGTCGGCCAACATCACCCTGGGCCTGCCGCTGATCCGCACCAGCGTCGATCACGGCACCGCCTACGACATCGCAGGCCAAGGCATCGCCGACGAGGGCTCCATGCGCTACGCCATTGAGTTGGCCATGGACTTTGCCGCCAGAACAAACGGCTGATACCGAACCTTTCGCCTGCAGCTTGGCATGAAAACCCCCACCCCTCCAAAGCCCGCCCCAGCGACACAGCCTGCCAGCGCGACCTGAAGTCCCCAAAGCCCCCAAAACACATCGCAGAGCGGGCTTAGACACCGCCGCACATCTGGCCGCGGCCCAGATGGGGCGCAAAAAACAGCAAAAGCCGATGGTCTTCAAGACCACCGGCTCCCACGGTGGGGGAATAAACCCCCGGCGAGAATCAACGCAGGGCCTGATGACAGGCCCCAGCGCGACCGCGCTGCTCGGTTTGACTGAATATCAGCCGAGCTTCTCGACGACGGCCGAGATGTGGCCGTTGAGGGAGAAGGCGATGAGCAGGGCGTAGATGACCAGCGACTCGATGAGCGCCAGGCCGAGGATGAAGGGGGTGAAGATGCGACCCGAGGCGTTGGGGTTGCGGGCGATGCCTTCCAGGGCAGCGGCAGCCGCGCGGGCCTGACCGATGGCGCCACCGAAAGCAGCCACACCGATGGCCAGACCAGCAGCCAGGGAGGTGTAGGCAGCCAGGGTGAACTGGTTGTCAGCGGCACCGGCCTGGGCGAAGGCGGCGGTGGTGACGAGCATCATACCAACGAAGGTCGAAAGGAAAAGGACAACACGCTTGGTCATGGGTTTGCCTCCTGATGTGTCCGCCTGTGTTTTTAGGTTTGGGCGGACGGAGCTTTGATGGATATGGACGAACACAAACTGCTTGATTGCAAAGTTCAACTCGGCGCTGCGCACGGCTTTATGCAAGGCCGCGCACCACACCGGGTGTCTCAGTGGTGACCTTCTTCATCGTGGTGCTGCTCTTCGAGCGCCAGGCCGATGTAAACCATCGACAGCAGGCAGAAGACCAGCGTCTGCACCGTGCAGACAATCGAGCCCAGGATGAGGAAAGGCACAGGGACCAGCAGGGGAATCAGCCCCAGGAAGATGGCCAGAACGGCGTGGTCACCGATCATGTTGCCCATCAAACGCAGGGTCAGACTCACTGGCCGCACGATGTGGCCGATCACTTCAATGGGGAACATGATCGGCGCCAGGAACCAGCCCCACCACGTCCCGACCGGGTTGGCCATGTGGGTGATGTGACCGATGCCGTTGGTTTGAATGCCCGCGATGTGCGTGACCACAAAGACCACGATCGCCATCGAGGCGTTGACGTTGATCGTATCGGTGGGCGGCAGCATCCCCGGCATCAAGCCCAGGAAGTTGCTGAAGAAGATCACCACGCCCAACGTGCCCAGCAAAGGCAGAACGCGCTTGGCGTGCTGCGCACCCATGATCTCGGTCATGAGCGCCATGACCGTATCAAGGAACAATTCAAAGAAGGTCCTGACCGTGAACTTCTCGTCAGGGATGACCGCTTCCTGGGTCTTGACCAGCTTTCCGCGGGCGGCAAAGACCAGTGCAAAGAGCACCGCGAGCGCAATCACAAACATCACCAGCGGCTCAAGATTGACCGCGTTGTGCTGCATGTAGGTCTCGCCAAGCGGCTTGGCCGCATTTTTGAGCGCGTCTGAGTAACCCGGGATGGCATTGAGAATCGAACCACCAGCCATGTCTTCACCTTCCAAACGGGCCTTCAAGACCCGGAGACGTCTGTCTTCTCTCCTGAAGCAACCTTGCCTTCAAGGTCAGCCTCAGCCTTACGTCGGGGGGCACATATCACGCTGCCGACAACAAGTCCAGCCAAAGTGACGCCATAACCCCCAGCAAACGCCATTACGTTGGCCTGGGTCAGGCTCAACAAGAGCCAACTGCCCACCAGCAACCCCGACATCTTCAATGTCAAAGCCACCGCACTCATCTTCGAGGTCGCGCCCGAAATCAGGATCCGCTCCACCAACCACCGCAGCAACGCCACGTTCACCTGGCCAACGACCCACCCTTCGACCCACCCCAAACTCACTGACTGATCACCCAACAAGGTGGCCACCAGCGACGTCAACACCCCCACAACCGCCAGGAAAATCTCCACGCGATCAAACAACCTGACCGCCGTCGGCTCCTGACGCAGCATCTCCTCCATCGTCAGAGGCGCCTGCTGCGGAGGCTTATCGTCCTTGGAACTGCTCAAGGCGATCACTCCGGGTCATCAAGCCGATCCATGTCCGTTTTGCGAACCAATTTAAACAGATCCACAAAACCCACGCTCAGCCCCAGAACCATCATCACATACATCAGGGTCGGCGCTGTCTCAAAGCGATCATCCAACCAGCGGCCGGCATAATGCCCCACCGCCAACCCCACGCCAAACTCAATCCCGATCGTCCCGTAAGTCCCCGTCAAACGCATCATCTTTCGACGCGCCAACCGATCCTGACGGGCGATCTCATCGTCCTGCGACAACACACCCCGGCTCTTGTCCGACGCACGCTCTCGCCCCGCTTGTGAATTGTCCTGTGACGCCCCCAAAGGACCATCACGACGCTTGGCACACAATGACTCAGCCTCTAGCCTCAAAGGCCCCACAAAACAACCAGGGACACCCCAGAGCAAAACCGGCTCGGCTCCGATGACCACGGGGCTCAAACCCCACCCCAAGGTCGGCCACGGGGCATAACATATGCTTGGGCGGAAAGCAAGCCTGGCTTGCTTTGCGCCCAAGCGGTTCGGTCGCCGACGCTGCGCTTGGCTCCCTTTCGGTTCGCTTGCTGCGCTGCGCTTTTGGTTCGGTCGCTCGCTTTGCTCGCTTCCTTTTGGTTCGTTCGCTGCGCTCACTTGTAGCATTTGTGATGGGTGGGTTCTTGGCTTCGCCGGTACGAGTTGGGCATTGAGGCGAAAGTGGTTCGTTTTTTGGGGGCTGGTTGGGGGATGGCTGTGCCTTGTGGAGCTTTCCAATGGGTTTTGTGAGCGGTGGTGAAGGTTTGGTGGGCTTTCCAAGGGGGTGGGCGGCTGGTTTTGG
>CAKZKQ010000069.1 GCA_937123825.1 uncultured Pseudomonadota bacterium | reverse complement strand
AGACGCCTCACGGGGAGCGAAGCCATAGCAGCGCTATTGCGAGCGACTCGTGTGGTGTCTGACGCCATCAGGGCCGCTACAAACTAGCCGACTTTGCCAGTCTTTACTGTCTTGTCCCAGGTCATGGCGGCGCCTTGGAATTCTTTGACGTAGGAGCCGAAGGTGACGGCGCATAGGAAGGCGCCGTAGCCTGCGAAGTAGAGTACGGGGGGGGCCAGTTTGCTCCATCGGGGGCTTTGTTGGAGCACTTTTGAGCTGTAGGCCACGGCCATGGAGAGTCCGAGCCAGGCGTAGACAAAGAGCGTGATGCAGGTCAGCAGCCAGTGTCCATCGGGCAGTTGGAGTTGAAGCACGAGCCACTGTCCGGGTTGGGGAAAGAAGGCGTGGAACATGACCAGCAGGGACACCACGCCGGGAAAGAGGAGCCCTTCGAGCCACGACTTCCGCGCGGACTCAAAGTCCACCACGTAGGACACAAAGGTCACCACCAGATAGACAATCCCGGCCAGCAGCCAGAAGAGCCGAAAGAGCGACCACGCCCAGGCGGGGTCAAGGAAGAAGAGGCCCACCAGGGACACCGCCGCCGAGATCTGGAAGACGGGCATCAGGAAGATCGAGAACCACAAAAAGGACATCGAGAGCGAACCCATGCCCTGGTGCATGTCGGGGTTGGCCCACAGGTCGGCGAAGGTCCCGGTGATCTGCACGTTGCCTCTGGCCCAGCGCACGCGCTGCTTCCACAGGCCCACCAGATCGTCGGGTTCTTCGGCGTAGACAAGGGCGTTGGGCTCAAAAATGGCTCGGCGGCCGCGCAGCTGGGTCCAGAAGGTCGTAAAGGTGTCTTCGGCCAGCGTGGCCGAGAAGATCTGGCCACCGATGGCCATCAAGTTCTCCCGCGAGTGAAGCTGCGCGCCCCCAGACAGGCAGGCCAGAAAGCCCATGACGTTCTGGGCGCGCCGCGAGGCCCCGGTGGCGGTGATGTACTCAAAGGTGATGAAGCGCTGGACGTAGTTGGGGGCGTTGCTGCCCTCCTTGATGTAGGCGGTCACGGCCCCGATGCTGGGGTCGCTGAAGTGTCGGGCCATCTTCAGGAGCGAGTCTTCGGTGTAGATGACGTCGGCGTCCATGATCAGGACGGCCTCGGTCCAGTCGTTGGCCCACAACACATCCAGACCGTAGTTGAGGGTGTGCGCCTTGCCTTCGCCGCCGGCCACGCGCCGGATATGGATCACCTGACCGGGGTATTCTTTGCTCTTCTCGATGGACAGATAGGGCGTCTGGTCGCTGGAGGCGTCGTCGATGACGTAGACCCGCAGCCGGTCGGCAGGGTAATTGAGCTTCATCAGCCGGTCGATCGTGGTGGCGATCACGGCGTCCTCATTCCAGGCAGGGATCAGGATGCTTACCCTGGGCAGGCAGGGCGCCGTTTGCTCAAGGTGTGAGACAAAGAAGCTCAGCCCCACCATCATGAATTGATACAACCCCGCGATCACTGGCATCGTCGCCAGCACCACCAGGATCGTCGCGATCAGCCCCACAATGTTTGTCAGTAAAACCATCGGTGTCTGCTCCACGTGTTCTCTCACCCCATGGAACACAGCAAGCCCCGTACCAACCTCAAGGCGGTCACCCCCTCATGCCAGCGTTGGCACACCCCCTGCTAGGGAAATCCAGCGCCAACCCACCGGCGGACTTCCTTGACCCATTGCAGGAGATAAGACAGTGGACCCAAAAGACCTCCCCAACACCTCTGACACCATCGGCGGCAATGACCCCCAGCGTGAACGCGCCCGCTTTTTGGAAGAGCACCGCTTGATGGCGGCCATGGAAGACGTCGCGCCGATGTGCGCCGCCCTCGACCCGCAAGCGATGGAGGCACGCGATATTCTCTGCGGCTTTGCCTCCCAGGTGGGCGTCTTCAGCCTGGGCAACCACCATGAGGCGCACGGGCCCGCGTTGGCCCAGGACATCGACGATCGCACCGCCACGGCCACCGCGGTGGCGCTGGCCAACGCCACCGGGGCGCGCTACCTGGGGCATGTGCCGCTTTGCACCGACCGCATCGGCGAGCTGGCCAAGGCATGGTCTCCGGCTTACAGCCCACCGGCGGACTTCCTCGACGGGCTGATCCGCTTTGTGGACCACACCCTCTCATGGACCCACGACCGCAACGGCCTTGCCCGTCCGCGCCTCATCCACTTTGTCAGTGGACACGGCGGCAACAACGTCCTCAACCACCACCTGGGCAAGGTCGCGCTGGCGCTGGGCGTCGATCGCTGCATCTACGACCTGAGCATCCAACCCTTTGAGTCCATCGACACCCAACACGCCGGGAGCATGGAGCACTGCCTGGCCGCCCACCTGGGGCCGGGCTGCATCGACACCGGCAGGATGCCAGACATCAGCGCCTGGAGCCTGGGCCAGCTCTACCGGGCGTTGACCCAATATCCAGCCTGGGGCGGCATGGCGGGGTTTTATCTCTTTGGGGATGAGCGCTTCAACGCCGTGCGAGAGCGTTACCAGGGGGTCAAGAGCGCCGTGGCCAAGCTCCTTGAAGGCCGCGCCCTGCACGCGGACCCGGAGGCTGGCGCCCGCATCTTCAACAACACCACCTCGTTGCTCAAACACCGCATCCTGCGCGAAGCCAAAGAGTTGGGCATCGATACCCCCAAACACATCCCCACCGTCCCTACGCCCAGAACCCAACACCGCTCGGCGCTCTTTACGCTCACCGACCCACAAGGACGGGTCTTGCTTCAGCACCGCACCGATGACGCCCCGGTCTTGCCGGGACACTGGGGGTTCTTTGGGGGCGGGGTCGAAGCCGGAGAGTCCATCCGAGAGGCGCTGCGCCGAGAGGCCCGCGAGGAGCTTGGCCTGGATCTGCCGCCCATGCGCAGCCTGGGCCTGAAGCGGCGCAGCAATCGCCAAGGCGAGCTTGTGGAAGGACACTTCTTTGTGGGGCAGTTGAACACCCCTGTCGATGCGCTGCGCCACAGCCAAAGCGAAGGTCAGGACCTGGGCCTCTTTACGCCCCAGGAGCTTCAAACGCTGCGCATCGCCCCCAGAGACTGGGCCTGGCACGCCATGATCTTTGCCGATCTCAGGCGGTCGGCGTAGTGGGCCACAGGGGCAGCGCTTTGTGACAAGGACAAGGGATAAAACACACGCTGTGGAGACAATATTCGCTGAATAAAAATTAAAATTTTATGACTAAAATGCACTGGATCGGGTCTAAAATCGCCTTAAATTCTGCGCAGACGAAAGCTCAGGCAATTTATGCGTTCAAACAGAACAATCGCCTGAGAAAACCCTTCATCGTAGAGGTGAGTGCTTATGCGGACTTGGAGAGCATCATTGTTGGCCCTGGTTCTGGTTGTGCTGGGCAGTGGTTGTGCGGTCATTACCCAAGATCAAGTGGGGGTCAAGCGCACATTCGGACAGCTTCAGGATGAGACCCTTCAACCGGGCTTCTACTTCCTCAACCCCATCACAACCACCATGCTGCGTTTGCCCACACACACGCAGAACCTCAAAATCACACTGGATCTACCATCTCAAGAGGGTGTCTCCGTCTCATCCGAGATCTCCATCCTCTACCGCATCAACTCGCAGCGCGCCCACGAGGTCCTGCGCAACGCCGGCCCTGAATACGAAGAGACCCTCATTTTGAGCATCTTCCGCTCGGCCGCCGCTGATGTTTGTGCCCAGTTCATGGCCAAAGACATGCACTCCGGAGAACGCTCCAAGATCGAAAACGCCATACGCGACCGGATGATGACCATCGTCGGGGAGCGCGGCTTTGTCATCGAGGCGGTCCTGCTAAAGAGCATCAGCCTACCGGCAGGCCTGGCCCGCTCCATCGAAGCTCGTCTGGAATCAGAGCAAGATGCCCTACGCATGAAGTTTGTGCTCGAACGCGAGCGCCAGGAAGCCGAACGCAAGCTCCTGGCGGCGCAAGGAGAGCGAGACGCTCAGAAGGTCCTGGCCGAGGGCCTGACCGACGAGATACTCAAGCTGCGCGCCATTGAGGCCTTTATGGCCCTGGCGGTGTCGCCCAACACCAAGGTCATCATCACCAACGGCGCCATGCCCATGGTCATGGACGACAACGACGAGCCTGCCCCGGTGGTCACACCCAACCAATAAGCCCAGGCCCTGTCATCGGTGCACTCCCTGACCACTTGCGCGCCGCCCGGCGCGTGCCCACCTTCGGACTTCTTTCAACCGCGTCCGTTTGGCAAAGGGAGTGACGCCGTGCTTATCGCCGCCGCCGGTGACTGCCATGGGCAGCTCGACCGGCTTTATCAGATCATCGAAGAGATGGAAGGGGACCTTGGCCGCCAGGTCGATGTGGTCCTCCAGGTCGGGGACTTTGGCATCTGGCCCAACCCCGACCACGTCGACAAAGCCACCCGCAAGCGCGAAGGGGCCGGGGACTTCCCCCGCTGGTGGCAAACCCGGCGCGCCGCCCCAAGACCCACCTGGTTCATCGCGGGCAACCACGAGGACTTTGGCTTCCTCACCGGCCTGCACAACACCCAACTCCTGCCCGGTCTCCACTTCATCCCCTGGGGGCGCGTGGCGGAGATCAAGATCGGCAAAGAGACCCTTCGGGTCGGCGGCGTGGGCGGCTGCTACAGCCCGCGCAGCTACCAACAGGCGGCGCTGAGCGGCTCAAAACGCAAAAACTACACGCGCCATGAGGTCCGCCAACTGCGTGACAGCCACAACGTCGACATCGTCCTCTTCCATGACGCCCCCGAAGGCACCCTCCAAAGCCTCCACCACCAAGGCGGCGCCCGCACCGCCCCCGCCCAGGGCCTGCTGGAGTGCGTCGCCCACCTCCAACCCGGCATCTGCCTCAGCGGACACTGGCACTTTCGCACCGAGCGCCTGCTGCACAACGTCCGCACAGTCGGCCTCAACATCGTCCCCCAACCCGGAAGCGTCATCTTCCTGGAAAAGCTCCCCCACACTCGCCATTTTGAACAACTGGCCGAATGGGGCGGCCCACCCAGCATGGTCACCCACATCCAAAACACCGCCGTCCACACCCCAACCCTGCTCGACCCCGCGCACCTGCTGCCCGAGCTGACCACCTTGCTTGAACGCTGGGCCAAAGAGGTCCGAGGCGACGGCCCACCCAATCGCAAAACACGCAAACGCCTCCACCAGGCCCTGGGCAACCACCCGCACCGACCCATCTTGATGAGCGCGCTGACCTGCGGCGACACCCAGGCCGCGCTTGGCAAACACACCGACCCCACCCAGCGCGACGACCTGCTGACCCTCTGGACCCAGCGCATCGACCCCAGGGCGTGTTTGCAAAATGGGACCGAGACAGGCGAGCCCGATGGCATCGAGGCCGAGGAGGTGAGCGCAGGCGGGTCTTTGACCCGTTGAGCATCGACGACGACGGGATCGGTGTCATCGGGCCGCATGTCGATGGGAGATTTTGCAAACACGCCCTAGCCCCGAGATCCTGCGCCGCGCCCTGAAACCTTGAACATCCGCCCACAACACACTCGCCAGCGCTCACCTGGACAACCCCCCGACACACCTGGACAACACACACCCCAGTGGCACATCCGCGCCGCCACATAAGGCACAAACCCATCCCGTGTGGACAAGCCCTCATCCACCGCCGGAACCCATCGCTTCCAGCACCCACCCCCTATTTGTCGGCATCGAAAACTTTCTCCGATGATGGCACAGCCATTGCTCAGGGGGCTGAGCACGAGGCCACCACGGCCTTGTGCGATGATGTTTCAAGACGAAAGAGGACTGCTTTATGAAGCTCAAATGGCACCAATCCGCTGGACTGATCCTGATGTTGGCCGCAACCGTGACCCTGTCGGCGTGCGACGATGACACCACCACAGGGGATGGAGGATCGGCGCTTGAAGTTGAGGACGTGGGCGATCTGCGCGAAGCGCTGGCCTCAACGGTCTGTGATGCCTCCGCCCAATGCACCCAAGACCCCTTTTTGTTGCTCCTGATTGAAATGGCACAAAGCACCGGCGACTGCACTGGCGCGCTCCTTGAGATCGGCTTTGGAGAATTTGACGGGCTCGAAGAGGCCGTCGCCAACGGCACCGTCACCTTTGACGCCGACGCCGCCAAAACCTGCCTCAACGCCTTCCGCGACCAGTGCTTCGCCGAAATCCCCAACGAAGCCTGTGAGCGCACCTTCATCGGCAACCTGACCGAGGGCGAGAGCTGCGCGCAGGCCGAAGAGTGCCAGCCTGGGCTCTTCTGTGACACCGCTGTAGGAGACATCTGCCAGCAGACCTGCAAGCCAGCCGCCGACACGGGCGAAGCGTGCGATTCGGACGCACAATGCGGCGGCGAACCCGGCGTGGAGAAAGTCTGCGGCAACGACAACACCTGCGTCGAGTTGGTCTTCACCACCGACGCGGCCCTCGGCGAGCCCTGCGGCGACTTTGATGACTTCACCCGCAGCGTCACCTGCGCCGATGGCCTCTTTTGCCAGGGCTTGACCACCTCCGACGATGGCGTGTGCGCCGAACCCGTCGCTCAGGGCCAGAGCTGCCAGGACTTTGACGAGTGCGAACAAGGCGCCTTCTGCGTCAACGGCACCTGCCGCCCGCTGAGCATCCGAGACAGCGGCCAGTCCTGCACCACCGATGAGATCGAACCCGGCGCGCCGCTGGAGCTGTGCAACTCGCTCAAAGGGCTCGCCTGCGCCGCTGGCACCTGTGAAGCCGCCCAGGGCGGCGCTGAAAACCAGCCTTGCCGCGGCGACGGCGACATCTTCCTGCAAGCTTGCGATGAAGGGCTCTTCTGCGACTTTGAATCTGGCATCTGCCAGGCCCCCAAAGCCAACGGCGAAGCGTGCTTCGGCGATGACGAGTGCGCCAGCGACAACTGCGGCTTTGACACCGGCGTCTGCGAAGATGCCCCCGTGTGCCAGTAACACAACCGCGCCCAAAGGGGCTGGGCGGCGCCAGCTCGCCCGGTCCCCCACCGCCGTTTCACAGCAGAGTATCCCCAAAACCACAGTGCAGCGCCCCTTGCGCCGCGGGCTCCACCCAAGCCAAACCGGGCAAGCCCCATCAAAACGGGACTCTCAAAAATTTGCTCCTCGTGGCACACACATTGCTCAAGACGCAGTGCTCAATTGCCAAAGCGCGCTCCAGAGCACACACCGGGTCACGCCACAACGCCAAACAAGGCACCCAGCGACCCACCCAACGCCAACCTGGACCACGTCGCCGCGGCCACAAGACACCACAGGCTCGCCTCACGCGGGCCACCACCGGAAGCAAGAGGACACCCATGACATCACAATGGCGCCAAGCAGGCTGGATTGGCCTGGGCATCATCACCGCACTGGGCATGACAGCCTGCGGAGACGACACCCAATACAGCGGCGACAACAACGGCGGCGGAGGCAACATCCAGGTCCAAAACGCCGCCGACCTCCAGGAGGCCGTCGCAAGGGCCTTTTGCGACTCCAACCGAGACGCCAACTGCGCCACCGACCCATTCACGCGTCTTTTGATCGACATGGCCCGCGACACCGGCGACTGCCCCGGCGCGCTGATCGAGTTGGGGTTCTCCGACCTCGCCGAACTGGAAGACGCCGTCGAGCGCGGCACCGTGACCTTTGACGCCGACGCCGCAAACGAGTGCATCAACGCCATCCGCACTGAGTGCCTGGGCGGACCAGAGAACTCGGCATGCGACCGCACCTTTTTGGGCACGCTCTCAGAAGGCGACAGCTGCACCCTGCGCGATGAATGCCAGGCCGGCACCTTCTGTGACCTCTCCAGCGGCGACCTTTGCGAACAAACCTGCAAACCTGTCCTGCAAATCGGCGACGACTGCTTTGCGGACAGCGAATGCGGCGGCGCCCTCAACCCAGACATCATCTGCTCAGACAACGGCACCTGCACCGAGGTCACTCGCCAGACCGGCGCCCAGGAAGGCGAAGAATGCGGCGAGTTCGATGGGCTGACCCGCGTCATCACCTGCGCAAACGACCTCTTCTGCCAACGCGAAAACTTCTCTGACGAAGGCGTGTGCACCGTCCCCAAAGCCGAGGGCGAGGCGTGCGGCGACTTTGGAGCGTGTGAAGGCGAGTTGATCTGCGCCGATGGGGTGTGCCGTCCGCTGCAAATCCGCCAGAACGGCCAATCGTGCAGCTTTGGTGACCTGGGCTCCAGTGACGCGCTGGAACTGTGCAACACCCTCGAAGGGCTGACCTGCAACGCGGGCACCTGCGAGGTGGCGCCGGGCGGCGGCGACGGCCAGGAATGCCGGGGCGGCAACCGCAACGACCTCTTCCTGCGCGAATGCGATGAAGGGCTGGTCTGTGACTTTGAAAACGATGTCTGCGGCGCCCCCCGAGCCGACGGCCAGAGTTGCTTCTCGGACGATGAGTGCGCCAGCGGCATCTGCGGCTTTGACTCCGGACTCTGCGAAGAAGCACCCATGTGCCAATGACGCGGCCAGAAGGGCGGGCGAGCTAGCGCCGCCCTGCCCTTCCCCCCAACCCGTGCATCCGGAGTCACCACCGCCGGGCGAGCTTGCGCCGCCCTGCGTGGTGGGAGAGCGTCGGGCGGCGCAAGCTCGCCCGGTCACGCGCTCCCTGTGCGGAAGCGCTCACTTCCGGTCGGAAATCAGCTCAACATTGCGGAACCAGTCCGTTCCGCGCTGCCGTTGACGGCGTTGGGTGGGGCGGGGTGTCACCCCTCGTACTTCATGTCCCAGACTTTTTGAACGGCGGGACGCGCCCTGAAGTCTTTGAGCCAGGCGCTGACGTGCGGGAAGGGCTCGAGCATGTCGGAGAGCCCGTAGAAATCCAGCGCCGCGATCCAGGGCGCGGTGGCGATGTCCGCGATGGTGAACTCGTCGCCCGCCAGGAACTTGTGGTTGGACAACTGCTTCTCCATCACGCCCAGCAGACGCCCGGCTTCGTCGATGTAGCGCTTTTTGGCGTAGGGGATGTCGTCCTTGGCAAAGCGGGTGAAGTGCCCGGCTTGACCAAACATCGGCCCCACGCTGCCCACCTGAAAGAAGAGCCACTGCAAGGTGTTGGAGCGGCCCACGGGGTCTTGCGGCAGGAGCTTGCCGTACTTTTCGGCCAGATAGATCAGGATCGCACCACTTTCAAAGATCGACAGCGGCGCCCCGCCAGGGCCCTCCTGATCCACGATGGCCGGGATCTTGTTGTTGGGGCTGATGGCCAGAAACTCGGGCTTGAACTGGTCGCCCCGGCCGATGTGCACCAGGTGGGCGCGGTACGGCACCCCCAACTCTTCGAGCATGATGGAGATTTTGCGGCCATTGGGCGTGTTGAAGCTGTGCAGATCGATCATGGACTGTCCTCCTTGTGGTCTTTGCCTGCTCAAAGCGATGCCACACCCGGGCAATGGGTGTGATGTTTCGACCACTTAAAGTCACCTGTTCAAACAAACACTCCAGTTCATTGCGGCATTATCCCTGCTCCACATCGTCGTACAACGCCATCAGACCGTCGATCACGACCCTGACTCGCGGGATGTAGCGGGCGTTGCTGGGACAGACAAGGTGGACGGTGTTGGACAACGGGGGCAGTTCGGGCAACTCCAGCCGGGTCAACGCGGCTGTCGGCAGCCAGGGCCGCTCAAGCTGGGCCATGAACATCGCCCCCTGGCCAAGCGCACAGGCCCGCTGTTGCAAGAGGTGGCTGTCGGTCGTAAAGGCAAACTCAAAGTCGGGGATCAGCGCCGCCAGTTGGGGACCGGGCGGCAGATGGTCGTAGGGCGCGGCCCAACCGATCCAGTCCACATCCGCCAGCCCGTAGCCATGCGGCAGGCTCTGGACGTAATCCGGCGCGGCGTAGGCGGCCACCGGGGTTGTCAGGCTCCTTAAGAGCATCAAACCACGCTGCGATGGTGGGCGCTGTCGGATGGCCAGATCGGCCTCGCCGCGGTTCAGATCCAGGTACTCAATGCTGGAGAGCAGCTCCAGCTTGATCCGCGGGTTGCGGCGCTGAAATCGGACGCAAAACGGCACCAGAAAGTCGTGGGCCACCCCTGGCGGGGCCGTCAAACGCACTTTGCCTTGCGGCTGCTGCCCCCGCTGTGACGCCGCGCGCTCCATCTCCACCGCCCAGCGGGCCATCTGCTGCGCCGCCGGCAAGAGCCTGGCGCCGTCCGGGGTCAACTCGGCCCCCCGACGCCCCCGGTGAAAGAGCACCTGCCCCAAACGAAACTCAAAGTCGGCGATCCGACGGCTGATGGTCGGCTGCCCCAACTTCAACCGCCTGGCCGCCGCGCTGAAGCTCCCCGTCTCGGCCACCGCCAGAAAAATCCGCGCGTCTTCCCACGAGATATCCATAAATGAATGGCTCCATGCCTTTTTAGCCAATTTTCATCCTCCAACACATGCCTCAACCTTGTCCCAGACACAAGAACACCGCTGGAGAGCACGCTCGCCCCAGCCACCCACAAGGAGCTTCGCCATGACCCACCCCACCACCCACCGCCGCCAATCCGCCCTCCTGAATGTGGGGGCGCTGCTCTTGATGACCGCCGCGCTGACGGGCTGTGCGTTGAGCAGCCATCAGGCCCAGACGACCTCCATGGGCCGCGCCGTGTCGGGCGACCAGATGGTGGCGCTGGCCTCCCAACCCGGTCAGGTGCGCCTGACGCGGGTGGTGGCGGCAGATTGGGCCGTGGATCGGGCAGGGCTCATCAATCTGGACCACCCCGAGGCTCAGGCCGCCGGTCTTGAAGACGGCCTGGAGGACATCCAGATCTACTTCTACGCCCTGGAGCATCCGACCCACGGCCCCTTCATGATCGATACGGGCGTGGCCAGGGTCTTTGAAACCCCCGACGAGGCGCCGGTGTCCTGGCTGGTGGCGGCGGCGATGAACACCGACGCGCTCCACATCCACACGGACACCGCCCGCTGGCTCGAAGACAAGTCGCTGGCGGGCGTCTTGATGACCCACCTCCACCTTGACCACGTCATGGGGCTGCCCGACATCCCCAAAGACGTGCCCATCTACACCGGCCCGGGCGAATCCCAGGACAGCTCCTTCAAGAACATGTTTGTGCAAGGGACGACGGATCGGTTGTTGGATGGCTTTGGGGCCTTGCAGCAGTGGTCTTTTGAGGCCGATCCCAGCGGACGCTTTGAGGGGGTTCTGGATCTCTTTGGCGACGGACAGGTCTTTGCCATCCACGCGCCAGGCCACACACCGGGCAGCACGGCCTACCTGGTGCGCACCCCCACTGGCCCCGAGTTGATCGTGGGCGACGCCTCACACACCGACTGGGGCTGGTCGCACGGCGTAGAGCCAGGGTCGTTCAGCGTGGATGTGCCCCAGAGCGCTCGGAGTCTGGCCCAGCTTCGCGCTTTGGAGCAGGCGCTGCCCGGCTTGACGGTCCACCTGGGCCACCAACACCACGGCCAGACCCACGCGCTCCACATCCACTGAGTACCAAAGCAAGCCTTTCGTCTGCGCTTTGGTATGACGCCAAGACCGGCCAAGACGCGTCGCTTCACAAGCCTCCGCCAATCCACTACCTTCACCCCCATCCATAGGGAAAACGCGATCAACGCCAGGATCAAGGGTGAACACCGTGAGATATGTGTTGGGGACCAGCCTCCTGCTGGGGATGCTTTTGAGCGTCGTCGGCTGCGGCGAGGATGAAGGGGACGGCCAGGACCTGGGTTGTCGCCTCAACTCGGACTGTCCAGTGGACCAGATCTGCCAGGATGGGGTCTGTGCCCCTGGCGATGTCTGCCAGGGCGATGACTGCCCTTGCGCCGCCGACAGCGACTGCGGCGCCACCGAATATTGTGACATCGACACGGGAAGCTGTGAGCCGCTGGAGTGCTTGCGCGACCGGGACTGTGAGCTGGGCGAGGTCTGCCGTCAGGGCCAATGCCTGACTGACGTGGACGCAGACCGGGATCGGGACGGCGTGCCCGACACCGAAGACTCCTGCCCCGACCTCCAGAACGCCGACCAGGAAGACGCCGACGGCGACGGCCAGGGCGACCTCTGTGACGATGATGACGACAACGACGCCGTGGTCGACACCGTGGACAACTGTCCGCTTGTGGCCAACCCCCAGCAGTTTGACGCCGACGGCGACCGGATTGGCAATGCCTGCGACGACGACTACCAGGGCATCACCATCCGAGGCCAGTTGACCACCGACGACTTTGTCAGCCCCGACTTTACCCAGGCAGAGGTGCGAATTTCGGGGGTCGAAGGCTTTGAAAACCCCGACGAGAGCGGCGCCTTTGTCTTTGCAGGCGCCCTCCAGACGGGCGGCACGGTCGGCGTTGAGGTCTTTTGGCCCGGTTTTATCACCGTCACCCGCGTGGTCTCGATTCCGGACAACGTCTCGGAGCACACCCTGGCGCCCATCGAGATGGACTCGGCGCTGGACCAACAAGAGGCCGCCCCGGTGCGCGGCGCGGTGCTGCTGCAAAACCGCCAGGAGCACAGCGGCACGCTGGTCACCGTCGAGATCGCTGGAGAACCACTTAACTCGACCGTGACGGCCTCCACGGGGCAGTTTGCGCTCTCTTCGGTGCCGATTGACCAGACGCTGGTGCTGGCGCGGCCTGGATTCCGTACTGAGCGCATCGAGTTGGTCTACAACCGCTCAGAAAGCCGCTTTGAGACCGGCGGCCAGCCGCTGGTGGGGCAAGAATTGACGCTCCAGGCCGAGTTGAGCGCCGCGCTGGCGCTGACGGTGGACGTGCAACCGGACTGGTTGCCCCAAGGAGAGCGCTTTGTGGACGTGCGGGTGGACGGCCCGGGCTTTTCGGCCGCGCGCCGCGTGCAACACAACCAGGGCCAGGACCCCGAGACCTTCGAAGGCCTCCCCTCGGGCCTCTTCACCATCCAGGCCTCGCGCCCCGGCTTTGAAACCGACCCCATCGTGGTCGAAATCGAGGCCGACACCACCGGACAAGCCACGTTGGAGGTCGCCATGACCAACCTGGCCGAGGCGAGCGTGGATTTGTCGGGCGCGACCGTTGGGCTTGGGGACTTGATGCAGGACAGCGACACCATCGACTTTGTGGGGGCCAACTTCTCTGGGGTGACGCTCGCCGGACAAAACGTGGACGTTGGGGGGCTGGATCTGTCGGGGACCAACTTCTCCAACGCCGACCTCTCGGGCTTGGACCTGACGGGAATCATCCTGGCCAGGAGCAACCTCTTTGGCGCCGACCTGAACCAATCCACCCTGGCCAGCGCGGACTTGACCCAGGCCAACTTCTCGTCGGCCAACCTGCGCCAGAGCAACTTTGTCGGCCAGGGCCAACCGCAGGACAACCCGGTGACGCTCACGGGGACGATCTTTGCGCAGACCGACATGACCCAGGCCGACGTGCGCGGGGTGGACTTTTCGGGTCTGGACCTGGCCGGGGCGCTGCTGATCGGGACCGACTTCACCGGTGCCAACCTCCAGCGGGCCAACCTGACCCTGACCGACCTCTCCGAGGCCATCTTTGACGGCGCCGACATGAGCGACGCCACCATGATCAACGCCGTGCTGGCCAGAACCCAGGCCAACGGCACCAACTTTGACGGCGCGGTGCTGATCTCGACCATCTTTGAAGACGCGGTGCTCTCTGAAGGGCAAGAGGCCACGACGCTGCGCGGCGCCAACCTCAACGGCGCCAGCATCATCGGCTCGGCGCTCGATGGGGTGATTCTGGACGACGCCACCATGATCGGGGTCATCGTGGGGCGCGCCAACGACGCGCAAAACACCTCGCTGCGCGGCGCCAGCCTGCGCCGGGCCTACATGGTCGGGGCGCTGGTGGCAGACGCCGAACTCGACGCGGCGACCTTTGAGAGCGCCGAGCTGCAGAACGCCACCTTCATCAACTGCAGCTACGACGGGGCCATCTTTGACTCGGCCGACCTGACCGGCGCGGCTCTGCGCGGCGAAGACCTCACCAACACCCGGTGGGCCAACGCCAACCTCACCCAAGCCAACTTCTCCAACGCCGTCATGAACAACACCATCATCGATGGCATCCAGGCCCGTCAGGCCGACATGTCCCGCGTGGTGATGCACGAAGGCAGCGCCCGCGCCGCAGAACTCAACGAGTCCAACTGGACGCGGCTGCGCGGCTCATTCATCGACTTCACCGGCGCCAACCTCTTTGAGGCCAACATGACCGGCGTCCAAATCGAGAACATCACCTTTGATGACGTTGGGGCGCAGAACGCCAACTTCGACGGCGCGCGCATCAGGGACTCCGAGGGCGTCTTTGCCGACTTCACCGACGCCAGCCTCCGCAACGCCGACCTGGAGAACGTCACCTTTATCCCTGAAGCGTCCTTCGAAGGCGCCATCATCGACGGCGCCTCGGTACGCAACAGCGACCTGACCGGTGCCAGCTTCGTGGGCGCCTCGCTGGTCGAAACCAACTTCACCGACTGCGCCATGCGCGAGATATCGCTCATCTCTGCCAACGCGCGCGGTGCGGGCTTCAGCGGATTTGAGATGGACCTGAGCGGCTCCACGCTCTACTTCACCGATTACACCAACGCCACCTTCAGCCAAGTCAATCTCTCTGGGACTGTGATGGGCCCAGGCTTTTACTCGGGCGCCATCTTGCTGGGGGTTCAGACCCCCGATGGCCCGATCGACTTCAACGGCGCAGAGCTTATCGGCGCCGATCTGACCGGCGCTGACCTGCCGGGCAGCAACTTTGAGGGCGCCAACTTCACCGACGCCATCCTGCACAGCGCCAACTTCACACGCTGCGACTTCACCGAGGCCAACTTCACGCGGGCCTCGGCGCTGGACACCGCCTTCTCGGCGGCCACCTTCAACGACACCATCTTCACCGAGACCATACTCTTTGGCACTCTCTTTGACGGCACGGGGCTGATCAACTGGGATGTCCCCGGCACGGTGGGCTTCAACCAGGGCCCGCTGGAGCCCGATTACCTCGATGGCCAAACGGTCTGCCACGACGGGCGCACGCTGACCATCAACGGCGGCTGCTCGCAGGAGCCCACGCTCATCGACGGGGACCAACAGGTGGTCCTCCAGGGCGAAGACAGCGGCCGGCGCTGGACGCGGCCAGACGACGACTGCGAGGCTGACGAGGATCTGGCGCCGCGCGCCTTTGCCTTTGGGACGGTCTCGCTGCTCAACAACCAGGACGAGGCCATCAGCTTTTCGCAGTTGGTGGTCGACTGGGGCAACGACCAGGACGGCTACCTCTTTGTCTACGACGCCCCCTTTGACCCCAACAACCCCATCTACACCACCAACGCCCGCTTCCCCCACCCCGACGCGCGCGGCTGCCGCCTGGGCAACGACGACTTTGAGGGCACCGAGCGCAGCCGCTTGGAGGACGTTGTCATTGAACCGGGCGAGGTCATCATTGTGGTGGGCACCACCTTTGGTGAAAGCGACGCGATGGAGCCGTTTACGGTGACGTTGACCCCCTGACCGTCTTCGAGTTGACCACACAAGCCCCCATTTAGACCCCTTTTACACCGCCTCCCACATCTTCATCGCCACCACCGACGCAGTTTAAGCCCGCTCCAACGGGGTTTGAGGTGCGTTTTTGTGCTTTTTGGCGGCAAAAAAGATTGCCTGAGCAACAAAAAACCGTTGCTCAAGCAACAAACCAGAGTTAACGTTGCCTAAGCAACAAATAACGGGGCCACACACGCCAACGTCCGACCGCCCCGCCAACCCCTCCACAAGGAGCCAAACGCCATGAACAACCACCGTCGCACCACCCAGTCGCCCGGCCACCACACCGCCGCCACCCTCCAGCACCTGGGTCTGGCCACCACGCTGAGCATCGCGCTGGCCGCGCTGATGACCGCCGCCGTGGGGTGCTCGTCCCCATCGGCCACCCCCGACGCGCCCTCATCGGCATCGGCCAGCCAGCCTGCCGCCGCCCGCGCCGACGCCCTCAAGGGACAGGCGCTGCGCGACGCGCTGGAGGGCAAGACCCACAAGGGCATCATCATGGGCAAGGACTTTCGGGCCTACTTTGCCCCCAACGGAGACGTCGAGGCCGATGTCGCCGGAGACAAACTGGTGGGCCACTGGGAGATCGAGACCCAGGACACCTTCTGCATCCAGTGGGTCACCCCGCCCATCCCCCGGGGGTGCAGCTGGATCGTGCTGACCGAGCCTGACAGCGGCGGCACCTACAAAGTCGACGACGGCAGCCTGCGCAACACCGTCCAGATCCTCTCGGGGCGACAGCTCTGATCCACCCACAACTCGCCCTGCCCCACCCCACCCACAGGTCGAACTGGCCCAGGGTGCTGTGTTATGGTGGCCGCCCGTATCACCCCGCGCCAGAGAGCAGGCGATGACCCAGGATCCACACAGCCCCCCGGGCGACCCCATCGACATCCACGACTCCATCGCCTACCGCATCCACCGCCTGGCGCGGCTGCTGCGCAAGCATTTTTTGCACATGGGCACCGCCGAAGGCCTGGAGTTGACCCCAGAGCAGTGGTTTTGCCTCAACAAGCTGCGCACCGGCGGGGCCATGAGTCAGGTCTCGCTGACCGACGACATCTTCGCCGACCGACCCAACATCACCCGCATCCTGGGGCGCCTTGAAAAACGCGGCCTGGTCTCCCGACAACCCGACCCCGACGACGCGCGCCGCCGACTGGTGGCGCTCACCCCCCAGGGCCTCGAACTCCACGACCGCTTCGCGGCGGTGGCGTCCAGGGCGCGCGGCGAGCTTTTTGGCTCGATCACACCCCAGGACATGGCGGTGGCGATGGGGGTGTTGGGGATGCTGGAGACCAGCCTGACGCAAGCCGGTCAGACCCAAGCGCACGCACCCAACAAGGACCACACCACGTGACTGAATCACTGCTGACTGGCTGCGCCTCGATCATCACCTTTCCGGTGGCCTGGGGCGACATGGACGCCTTTGGGCACGTCAACAACGTCTCTTATTTCAAGTACTTTGAGAGCGGGCGGTTGGACTGCTTTGCGCTGATGGGTGTGCTGAAGCATATGGAAGAACACGGCCAGGGGCCGATCCTGGCCCACACACAGTGCCGCTTTCGCCTGCCGCTGACCTGGCCAGACACCATCTCGGTGGGCACGCGGGTCAGCGACGCGGGCGCAGACCGCTTCACCCACCACTACACCATCGTCAGCCAGGAGCACGGCGCGGTGGCCGCCGAGGGCACCGGGCGGATCGTCTGGTTTGACTACAAAACCCAGACCAAGGCCCCTCTTCCCCAGGCCATCCGCACCTGGATCGACGCCCAACCCGCTGCCCCGGCCTCTTGAGCGCTCCCATCCTTTCAAAACAGGGCGCCATTTGGCGGTGAACATTCAGCGGTGGGCCTCAATGAACTTGCTCGGCGAGATCAAACCGCCCTCGAAACGCCACGCGCCGCAGTTGTCTTCGACCGCGGTGTAGGTCTCTGGGGCGCCGTCGACGTCCATCCATCCGAGATCGTGCACGGGGGCCTTGTCGTAGCCACACACGCCCGAGCCGCTGAAGTCCTCGGTGCCGGTGCGCGCCACAAAATCGCAGTACGACCCGCTGAGCATCACGTAGTGCAGGTGCGTGTTGCGGCTGCTGCCGCCGGTGACGGCGTCCTCCCAGTCCAGGACCTGGGCGATCTGCTGGCCTCCGGCCACAAACTGCCCGGCAGTCACCTTGAGGTTGTGCACGTGGGCGTAGAACGAGCAGACCTCCTGGCCGTCCTCCAGCTCGTGCCGAATGAGGACCACGTTTTTGTAGCTACTGGCGTTGGCCTTGGCGAAGACCACGGTGCCATTGGCCACCGAATACACCGGCGCGTCCACCGCGTCCTCGCCGCCCGACACGCTGACGTCTTCGGCCAGGTGGTTGCCACCCTGATCATCCCAGTGGTGCGAGAGCACCTGCCAGACGTCCCAACCACCCGCGGGCCAGGAGGTCTTGTCGCCCACCGGATAGGTGAACTTGGTGCGCAACGACTCCCGGTCGCAGCCTTCGACCGGCACCCAGCGCCCGTCTTTGCACCACTTCCAGCCGCCGTGCACGTCGCCGCAGGACTCCGGGGGTGCAAAACACCCCTGTGAAACCCCGCAATAACCTTGCGCCCACGGGGAACACCCCAGACCTTCGGGTTCAGGCTCCGGCTCGGGTTCGGGCTCAGCGCAGCGATCCACCGGCAGCCAGTGGCCCCCTTCACAGGTCCGCAGCGCCCCCCAGACATGGTCACAGACCCCTTCGGTGGCAAAACAGCCGTTCTCAAACCGGCAACGGCCCGATTTCCAGGGCAAGCACCCCGCGCCGGGCACCCCCACCGTGGTGCTCTGCGCGCTGGCGTCCACCTCCTGGCCCACCGGCTCCACGCAGCCTCCCATCAGGAGACAGCCCGCCCCCAGACCAAGCACCGCCAGCGGCGCCCTCATCAACTTCCAACTCCACATGTCTTTGTCCTCAGCGCAGCGTGGTTCATGCAATGGATGAAGCCCCGGCCGCCAAAGCGCCGGGGCCAGACGGACGTCACGGGGCCACGCAGCGCTGCTGGCGGCAGACCGTCCCTTCACCGCACTGCCATGAGCAGGTCCCGTCACCGCCAGACTGACGCGCCTGGCACTGACCGCTCACGCAGGACTCGTTGGCGTTGCAGTCGTTGTCGCTGAAGCAGGCGTTGTCATCACCGCCGCCGTTGTTGGCGGCCACGCAGCGCTGCTGCTGACAGACTGTCCCTTCACCGCAGTTCCAAGCGCAGGTCCCGTCGTCCACAAGGCCGCCGGTCTGACGCGCCTGACACTGACCGCCGACGCAAGACTCATTGGAACCACAGTCGCTGTCGCTGGTGCACACATCATCACCGCCGCCGCTGTTGGCAGCCACGCAGCGCTGCTGCTGGCAGACCGTCCCTTCACCGCAATTCCAGGCGCAGGTCCCGTCATCCACAAGGTCGCCGGTCTGACGCGCCTGACACTGACCGCTGACGCAGGCCTCATCACTGGCGCAGTCATTGTCCGAGCTGCACCCTTCGATCGCCTCGTCCACAGACACGCAGCGCTGTTGGCGGCAAACCGTCCCACCACCGCACTCCCAGGCACAAGTCCCGTCGTCGGTCACCATGGGCGGATCGACGCTGCGGCAAGAGCCATTGACGCATTCACCGGCGTTGCAATCGCTGTCCGAACTGCACCCATCGAGCACCTCACCGGCGGGCACGCAGCGCTGCTGGCGGCAGACCGTCCCGTCGCCGCAGTTCCAGGCGCAGGTCCCGTCGCCGGTCGTGTCCCCACCCTCGGTGGTGTCGATCTCCTCAAGCGAGCAGGCGCGGGTCTCGGGAGTCAGGGAGTCAAAGGCGGTGTAGGCGTCGCGAGGGCGCAGATCGCGGGTCAGCAAGCCCAGGTTTTCCCCGGGGTGGCCCGCAAAGTCGGTCATCGCAAAGAAGAAGGCGCGCTCCACACCCTTGTTCTGCCAAACCCGAAAACCAATGTTGAGCGCCGCCGTGCGGTAGGCCTCGGTCTTGGGCTCATCGGCCAGACGGCCCACGTCCAGCGGCCCCCCAAACTCCGTCACCCAAAGCTTGACCTGGCCAAGGCTGGAGACCCGATCGCGCCAGGGGCGCCAGTCGTTGGCCTGCTCCTCAAAGCGGGTCTGCAGCTTGTCGAGCGCAAAATGATCGCCGTGGGCTGGTCCACCATCGTCAGGCGGCAAGGTCCCGTAGGCGTGAAAGGCCAGGACATCGACCGGCAAGCGCCCCACATGCGCCACCACGCGCTCCATATAAGCAGGGCCGTTGACGTCGTGGTTTCGGTTGCCCGTGCGCCAGTTGACCAACCCGGCCGAGACCACCGTCGCGTCGGGCAAGGTGGCGTGGATCAGGTCGGCGGCCGCGACCGTCACCTGACCAAAGCGCTTCGGGTGCATAAAGCCCTGAAACTCCACCTGACCGCCCTGCTGGTTGGGCTCATTGAGGATCTGCCAGGCATCGACCACACCGCCCAACTCTTCAAGGGCCAACGACAACTCATCGTTGAAGGCCTGGCTGTAGGCCTGCCACTGCTGGTCAGAGGCGTGGTAGCCCGGAGACGTGCTGCGCCACCCCGGCACGGCGTTGACATCAAAGGTCAGCAGCACCCGCATGCCATTTTCGCGGGCCCAGGCCAGATCTTCTTTGAGTTGCTGGCGGTTGATCCCGCCGGTGGGGTTCCAATAAAGCGCCCGAATCCAACGCGCCTCCATGCCCACAAGCTGATCTTTGTACTGCTGGCGCTTGGCCTGCTCGATGCCCGACGGCAACCGATGCACGTTGACCCCGTGGCGCTGCTCAAACACCGACGGCTCCACGCACGCCCCCTGAGCGTCGTTGCGCTCGCCAAGCTCCGACTCCATATCCCCTTCGGCGCAGCCCAGCGCCAACACCACCAAAATCGCCACACACGCGGCCTTTGAACACGCACCCATCACTGCCTTGAACATCTCTTCAACCTCTTCATCATCGGTTCTTCAACCGACACATCAGCCCGAACCCGCTTTGCTCGAAAACAGGGGCAATGTGTGCAGAACCAGAGGCCGCGTCACGTCAAAGCGCGTTAATTGGCGTTAACGTCAATGTTTTCAGGGGTTTACAATGCTGACAGAGGCGTCTTTTTTGATGAGATAACCGGCGTTATTGACCAGCACACCGCGCAAACCCAACGATCGCAACGTGTGAATGGCCGCCCGAACGCGCCCCGGGCCGTTGTCGACCGTCAAGACCTCATCCGGCCAGCCGATCTCCATCAAGGCGTACATGTCGAGGCCCTGGTGCAGGCCCTCTTTGTGACGACGCACAAACTCGGCCAGCAGGCGCCGCAGCGCCGTGCGCCCAGAGAGGTCCACCCGCGCCTGACCGGGCACCTCAAACCACGCCCCGTCCAGGTCCAGCTTAAGCCGCGCATCGACCGGGCTGGCGGCGGCGCTGACCGAAGGGGCCGACAGGAGCTTGTCGACCATCGCCCAGGCCATCATCGACGTCAGCCCCAGGCTGGCTGCGGGCCGAAGCTGCCTCAGGCGCTCGGCGCGCTCATCCTCGTCCATCGGGTCGATCAAGAGCGCCACGCAGTCCAGCGCCCGCGCCCGCGACGTGCGCTGCTCGGGATCAAAGGTCACCAGACAGCGCCGCGCCTGCGCCATGCACGCGTTGGCTTTGGCGCCTTGCCCTTGCCTGGCCCACAGCATCCCCTGCAAACCCAGCGCAAACGACAACCGCGTGCGGGCGTCGGTCTGCGTAAAGAGGTCAATGGCCTGCCGGCAAAACCGGTGGGCGCTGTCTAGCCTGCCGGCTTCCAGCGCCCCGAGCGACTGCAGGACCGCAAAAGGCCCCAACGCAAACGAGCCCATCGTTTGGGGGTTGCGCTCGTCGTCCACCAGCTCCAGCGCCGCCGCAAAGTTGCCCGTCGCCGCCAACGTCATCGACTGCTCCAACAAGAGCGTCTCCACCAACACCCCCTGACGCTTGCTCTCTCCCAACAGCGTCCAACCAAGCTCAATGGCGTCCTTGTGTTGGTCGGTGCGAATCAGAAAACTGTGTCGGTAATGGCGCCAATGCAGCCACACCGGGCCACGTTGATGCTCTGCGGTCCGCTTCAAACCGCGCTCAATCGCCCGGTAGGCCGCCATGACGTCCTGGTGGCAAAATGCCAGCAACGCGCGCAGCTGCTCGTATTTTTCGTGGTAGAAATCGGTTCCAAGCCGAGCACAGAGCGCCCCCGCCTTGACCATCTGCGCCTCCACGGCATCCAGATCGATCAACACCCCCGCCAGATGAAGGTGCATGGCAAAGCGAAGCTCGTCGATCAACGCCCGCGCCGCCTGAATCTCATCGCCAGCGCGCTCAAAGAACCCCACGGCGCGCTGGGCACAGGCCCGCGCGTGCTCCAGGCGCACGTCACGACTGGCCCAGTGGGCTTCGAGCAGCGCCAGACTCCCCTGCGCCCCCAACGCCCCCATCTGCGCCGCGCGCTGCCCCACCTGCTCAAGTCGCCCGGTGTCCAGCGTGCCCAGCGGCACCTGCCCCCACAACACCTCCACCTCGGCCCTGAGCAAACGCCGCGGATCATCATCCAACGTCATCAAGCGCTGCAAATCATCTTGCGCCGTGTCGTCATCTCGTCCCAAAACCCGCAAACACCGGCGCGCACGCTGAAGGAGCGTCGCCGCCTCCAACGCCAGCGGCGCGCTGGTCTGGCGGCCCAAACGCGCCAAATCGGGGATCCGCGCCGAAAAAGCCGCGCGCTGGGGGGGGTCTTCGCTCAAAAGGGCGGCGCCGAGCGCCTCGGTGGCGGCCTTGAGGATGCCTTCTTCAAAACCCGGCGGCGGCTGCGACAAACGCTCTCGGCCAAAGTGCCGCGCCACGGCGTTGAGCTTGAAGAGCGGCACCGAACCCACATTGGACAAAGGCCGCACGAGGCAGTGGTTGCGCAATTGAAGCAAGAGCGCAGGCAGCGGCCTGCCAAAGGCAGGATCGGGCCGAGGCAGGTCGCGCAGCGCAAAGGCCCCGTCGTAACCCGACAACAACGCCCACAGCCGCTGGCCATCCTCATCGAGAGCCGTCCAGGTGGACACCATCGCGTCGCGCAACGAGCGCTGACGCACCGGGACATCCTCCCAGGCGTTGGTCATGTCCAGGACCTCGCGCTCCAGATTGGCCAGGATCTGCTCGGGAGAGCTGAGCAAGACCTGACTGGCGGCCAACTCTATCGCCAGCGGATTGCCCTCCAGGCGCTGCACCAGCGTCCGGGTCGCTGGCCGCTGTTCCCCGTCAAGTGGGTGCCCCAACAACTCCTGCGCGCGGTGCTCAAAGAGCGCCACCCCGTCGTCGTCCGCCAACCCCGTCAACTCATAGCAACGCTCCTGACGCTGGCCCAACCGGCGCCTGGAGCACACCACCACACAGTGCTGCGGGGCCCGCTCCAACCACAACCGCAGCACCGCGCCGTGCTGGATCAGGTGCTCAAAGTTGTCCATCAGGATGACGCTGGGCTCGGTGTTGCTCAGCGCCTCCAAAATCAGCGCGTTCACATCCCCCTGACCGTCGTCGGGCTGGCGCAAACCCAGCGCTTCGCCCAGGTGCGCCCAGATGTGCTGGGCCGTCTGAGCGTGCTCCAACTCACAGATGAGCGCCGGACGGCCCCGGGTGGCCAGCCACTGGGCGCAAAGACGAGTCTTGCCAACACCGGCGGCGCCAAAGAGGGTGACCAATGCGGGGCCGCGTTGGGGCAGCAGACCGTCGAGCGCCTCAAGGTCGCCGCTGCGGCCCACAAAGGCGTTGACCTGGCGCAGCCATAAACCGATCTCAGTGCTGTGAGGGTTGGGAGAGTTGGGGGATGAGGGTACCATAACAACTCAAAGCGGTGGTCTGTGCAGGAGCGTTGCCTCATCAATCTATCACAAGCGCGCCGCACATGCCGCCACACCCCGGAGGAACCAGACCACCATGGCGCTGCGTCAAGTCATTCAACTGGGCGATCCGCTCTTGAGACAGCCCTGCGAACCCATCAAGGACCCCACCAGCGCGCAAGTCGCCGACCTCATCCAAGATCTTGGGGACACGCTGGCGCACTGGAAGGCGCAGACCGGCTATGGCCGGGGCATCGCCGCGCCTCAGATTGGCGTGCTGCAGCGCGCCATCTTCCTCAACCTCGACGGGCAAAGCCCCTGGCCGCTGATCAACCCCAGGATCGTCGCCCACAGCCAGGACACCATGGAGGTCTGGGATGGCTGTCTGAGCTTCTTGTCCATCTTTTGCAAAGTCATCCGGCACTGTCAGATCACCGTCGAATACCAGCACCTCGACGGCCGCACCGACACCCGCCAGGCCAGCGGCGACCTGAGCGAATTGCTCCAGCACGAGATCGACCACCTCGACGGCGTCCTCACCCTGGACCGCATCACCGACATCGAGACCATCTGCACGCGCCAGGAGTTTGAAAAACGCCACCGCCACACCAGCCCCTACGCCTGAAAAGCCCTTCCAAATATGCACCCCTGGCCAACGCACGTTCATCTAGGTTCTGTTGAGGCTTGTGGACCGAGCCCGGTGGTGACGAGAACGAGACAAGATCGTCTTTGACAACCGAACTCGTGCCGGGGGCACGTGGGAGGGCGTCGGGGGCGAGGGCAGGCAGCGCTATTGAGCACGAGCCAGGCGGCTCCACGAGTCTCAGGCCGAGGAAGCCAGCACAGGTGAT
>CAKZKQ010000068.1 GCA_937123825.1 uncultured Pseudomonadota bacterium | reverse complement strand
AGAGTTCGACCTGCTCTTGGCTCATCGGGGGGGTGCCGTTGAAGCGCGTGGGGGGAAACCAGGCGAGCTGGCCGGGCTGCGGGGCGGCGTCGGCGGAGAGCGCGATGCCGGTTGGGAGGTTGATGGGGTCTTTGGCGAGGTTTGTGGACGTGGGCCGCTGCTGGGGCTCGTGCCGGTCGCGCCCGTCGATGGCAGCCTGGAGGGCCTTTTCATCGGGACAGACAAGGGCTTGGGCCAGCGGCTGCCCGTCGCTCAGTTCAAGCTCGGGATGCTCCTGGGCGGGCTTGAAAGGCACGCACCCTGCCGCAGCGGGGGCTTTGGAGGCGGCGTCATCGGCTTTTGGGGCCTCTTTGGAGGGGGCTTCGTCCGTCTTCTCAGCCTTTTCCTGGGCAGAGTCGGTGTTGGCGGGGGTGTTGTTTTGGGACGTGTCGCCGCCGCCGCAGCCCATGGCCAGGGCGCAAATCAGCCCAAGAGTGCCCAGCAGGCGTTGGACGTGGATGACATGGGGATGGATGCCCCTGATGTGGGACGATGGGTGCAACAACGTTGGCCTCCTGGCGTCTCTTCTCCGGGATCGTGCCAGCCCCATTGTGGGGTTTTGTGTTTGGTGATCCCTTCACGACCATACTTCGGCGGTGAACATGCGCCAGCGTCCTGCCAGCGCGCGGCCCATGGTGCCGGTGGACCCCCCGGTGTGTCAAAAACTCCAGAGTGTGTCCCGTTCTTTGGCCTTGGGCGCTGTCGGAAACGGGGCGAGTCGCACTTTTCTCTCTGAGTGTCGTTGATCTTGTCAGTAACCGCGTTGGAAGCTGCGTTTGAGGTTGGTTTTGAGGGTGTCGCTGAAGTGGGGGGCTTGTTGGATCTTCTTTTTGAAGGCGTCGCTGTAGTCCTGTCGGGGCAGCGAGATGCTGGTGAGGCTCTTAAGGTGTGGGGCTTCGGTCAGGACCAGCAGGTCGTCTTCGGAGAGGCGAGCGCAGTTGTAGAGGTGGATGTTGTTGAGTTTGGTCAGGTGAGTGGCCTCGACGATGCCTTCTAGGGTGGCGACGGTGATGGGGTTTTCGCCAAATTGGAGGCTGGTGAGGTTGGCCAGGTGTTTGGCGCCGAGGATGGCCAACATGCCGACGTCCTTGATGCCGTTTTCGTAGAGACCAAGCTCGGTCAGGTGGGTCATGTGGGTGGCGTTGGCCAGGGCCACGGCGCCGTTGGTGCCAAGCCGCGCGCGGCTGAGGATGAGGGTGTGGATGGCCGGGTTGGTGAGGTTGGCGATGAGTTTTTGGGCGTTGTCTGCGCCAATGGAGCTGTAGGAGATGTTGAGGTACTCGATGGTCTTCAGGAAGGGGGCCTGGGCCAGCACGGCGGCGCCGTCGCCCTTGAGCGTGTTGTGGTAGGTGTTGAGCGAGGTCAGCGTGCGCAGTCCAGGGGCCGAGAGCATGGTGGCGGCGGCGTCGCTGCCGGTGCTGTTGCCCGAGATGTCGAGCTTTTTGAGGGCCTTGATGGCGCTGCCTGCCAGCGCTGCGGCGCCCTGGCGCAGGTTGCAGTAGCCCAGGTCGAGTTCTTCGAGGTCGGCCCAGGCGTCGGCCTTGATGAAGGTCTCAAAGTGCTCCTGCTCGTCAAAGCGGCCGCTGTGGACGGACATGTAGCGCAGGGATTTGAGCGCTGAGGGGCCTTGCCAGGCTTTGGCGTGGGGGGATTTGAAGCGGTTGTGGGCCATGCTCAGGTGGGTCAGCGAGGCCATGCGGGGGCAGGTCCGCAGTTTCTTATAGAAGGTCCCCGAGAGGTTGTTGCGTCCCACGTGGAGGGCCTGGAGGTTGGTCAGGCTGGGGACTTCGAGCATGTTCTGGGCGACTTTGCCGGTCAGCTTGGTGTTGTGGCAGTTCATGGAGCGGATGAGCTGCCAGCGCGGCGAGTCCTTGCCGAGCATGATTTGCTCAATCCAGGCGTAGGGGGCCACGCGGACGTCGTCCCCTTTGCGGTTGCCATAGTCGTACATGGAGTGCTTGCCTTCCCAGCGGTCGATGAGCCCATCGACGTAGTCGACGGCCATGGGGAGGGTGGCGTCGGGGCAGCGGTCCATCAGGTCGCAGATTTGCTTCCAGACTTTGGCGTCGGGGGTGCCGTAGGCCAACTGTCGAAACTCGACCAGCGCGGCGCCAAGGTCCACCTCTTCGACGGGTTCGGGGACGGTGGCCAGTGCTTCGACGTCCTGGACTTTTTTGCCTTCCAGGGCGGCCAGGAATTGGTCTTCATTTAAAACGGTGACGCCGCGCATTCTGGCTTTGTCGAGCTTGGAGCCTGCGGCAGAGCCAGCGATCAGGTAGTCGGTCTTGCTGGAGACCGATTTGGTGATGATGGCTCCGACGGCTTTGAGCTTTGCCTGGGCTTCGGAGCGCTTCATGGTCTTGAGCGTTCCGGTCACTGCGCACGTCTTTCCTTTAAACATGAAACCTCCTCACAGTGTTATACCAAAGCACAGACGCTCGACTCGCTTTGTGACGGCCCTAATGGCGTCAGGAACCACGTGACTCACTCGCGGTGGCGATGCCACAGCTTCGCTCGTCCCGAGGTCCCTGCCATCCATTATTGCTCGCCCCAAAGCAAGCCTTTCGTCTGTGCTTTGGTATGATTCACCGCAAGGTAAGGCTGTCTTTGGCGTCTTTAAACCCCTTGGTGTCAAAAGAGCGCTCAAGCGCGGGGCTGGAGAGTTCAAAAGGGTCTTGTTTGAAGGTCCAGGGGGCGTCGGTGAGGACGCTCTTGGGTGGCGTGACGAGTTCGGCGGGGAGGGATCCGGTGAGCCGCTTTTGGTGCTCCAGGGTCAGGATGATTTGGGTCATCCGTGAGCGCTCGTCGATGGCGGAGAGGGTGTGTTCGTGGGCGACGAGTTTGGGGAGGCTGTGGACGATGAGGGGGTTGGCGCTCTGGAGGGTTTTGTCCAGGAGGGCGCCGAGGGCAGGGGCGCGTGTGTCGTAGAGGGGGTGGTCTTGCGCCGTTTGGATGGTGTCGCGCCAGAAGGCCATGGCGGTGCCCAGGGCGTTGTTGGCCACGGTCCTCCAGATGAAGCCCAGATCTTTGGGGGGATTGGCGCACGGGGGGCGCGGGATGGGGTCGTCCTCTTTGAAGCGCTCGGAGAGTGAGAGGAGGGCGTCGGATTGGTAGGTGGCGACGCGGGGCAGGGCGGTGGCGGTGTCGAGATGCCGGAGAGCGTCGAGGGCGTCTTTGAGGTCTTGTGCGGTCAGGCGCGGGTCTTTGGCCAGCGTGCGCAGTGCGTGTAGGGCGGCGTCGATGATTTGGTGGGCGGTGCGGGTGTGGTTGAGGCCCGCGTTGTGGCCCAGGTCGGTGCCCAGGCGGACGACGGCGAGTTGTTCTTGGAGGGCTTGGCGCAGTTGGCCTTGCGGGGCCGAGATGGGGGCGCGGATGAGGGTGGCCAGGGCGAGGTCTTTGAGACGCTGCGGGTCGGGTTTGTGGGGGGTTGGGGTGCAGCGCCAGGGGTCCCAGATGGAGAGCGGGTTGGTGGGGTTGAGGGCGCGCGTGCCCCTGAGGAGTTTGTCCACGGCGCCCTGGCAGCCGGTCAGCCAGCGGCAGGTCTGCGCGGTCAGGTGTTGGCCCACGGGATCGTCGGCGGCGATGCCAAGTTGTTGGCACGGCTGGGGCGCGGCGCTTTGAGGCGGAGTGCCTGGGCTGGCCTTGAGCGCGGCGTTCAACGAGGCCCGGACTTCTGGGTGGTCAGCCCCTGGCAAACACAGATCGTGTGCGGCTTTGTAGAAGGTCCCCGAGTCGCCCTCAAGCGGGGCTTGACCGGCCATGAGCCCCACGCGGGTCTGTGCGCGCTTTTGGTGGGCCGCAGCCATGGCGTTGTACTGCTCCACGTGCGTGTCACCAGACGCCAACGCCCAGACCAGCGCGCCCAGCAGCACTGCCGCGCCGCAGACCACCGCGCCCACCTTGCGCACGTGTTTTTTGGACGGTTCGCGCCCCATCATCACCCTCCCCAACTCAACCCATCAACCCCGCGTGGTGTGGACCTGGTGAACCTGGTGGGCTTCACGGGCCTGCGCTGTGCGCTGCGGTGCGTGGTTGTTTTTGCCTGCTTCTGATGCCAGTGAAAAATCCCACGGGCAGTCTGTGCCGTGGCTCTGGGCATAAGCCCGGATGTTTGGCCACAGCCACCGGGCAAAGTCCTGCGAAGACACCCACTGCGCGTCGGTGTCCAAGACCTGAAGCTGCTCTGAAGCGCCCTGGCTGTGCACCGCCAGCGTCAAGCGCTCGACCTGCGCCGCTTGCTGGCCACGCTGGGTCAAGTGAACGTGCAAGCGCCCCGCCATGTCCTGGGCGCGAGAGAGCGAGACTTGAAAGGGCCGGTTGAGGTCAATGGTCTGCTTTGGGGTGCTCAAGATGCCATCGCGGCTCAAGTTCAAAGGCGACGTCAACGCATCCGTGTTCCACCTGGGCACCGCGCCGCTGCCCATCGAGCGCAGCATCCCCCCCGGCACCATCTTTGCCCCCAGCCAGAGGTAGAGGACCAAGCCCAGCGAGAGCATCCCCGCGATCAACCCCATGTTGACCGCCACCGCGAATGTTAAAAGCGTGCTGAGCCCCACCATGAGCCACCAGATGACGCTCAACTTGGCGTTCATGCCATCGGCACCAAGCAGCTTTGAGATGGGGCGATGATGGCCAGCGCGCGGCAGAGGTGTGGAGGACACCAGGGTGGTGCTGTGTTCGCCCAGCGGGGGGGAGATGTCCGTTGACTCAGCGCGGCTCAAGTGAAGGGCCTTCAAAGCAGGTGGGGGCGCGTTTTTGGCCCCGACGCCCGCGTGCAAGAGCACTTCATCAACAAAGTCTGCCAGCTCTGTCCCCACCATCGCCATGGAGGGGTCGCTGTGCGGGTCGGTCTCGTCGGCGGGTTGGTCCCAGCGCAGCGTCGCCACGCCCCTGGCCTTGTTGGGGTTGCGCACATGCAACGTCAACGGAAAATCAGGGTTGTGCGCGCGCGCCGCGTTAAACCCCGCCACCATCTGCGCCCCGTGGGCTTCGATCATCACCGTCGCCCCATGCCAAAACCCCTTCCGCCCCCCATCGTCCTCGGTGGGCCTGGGTGCGGCGTGATGAATGGTCACCTCCAGCCGCCCATGCCGAGCCTGAGGCCCCTCAAGGCGTAGCTTGAACCTATCCCCATAAGGCAAGCTGTTGATCACCCGGCCCTGCACCGCCGTCACAGCCCTGCTCGCCCTGGCCTGCGGCGCCCGCGCCGCGCACCGCGCCAGCAGCCTCATCCACACCAACCACCGCAGCTGCCGCTCGCAGGTGTCCTGCCTGACCTTGTCATGGTCGATCAACGGCGACGTCGCCCACAAGAGCGGCCAAATGGCGATCAGCACTGGTGTCGCCGGCAAGGTGAGATACAACATGATCTCATTGGCCACCGTGTGCTTTGCCTGAAACTCCGGCAAGGTCTCCCAGGCACTCTCTTTAAAGAGCCCCAACATCGAGCCCTCTTGCCACCTCTCTTTGGCGGCATCCGGCGCATCTGCATACTGTGAGAGCATGCCGTCATCATCCATTGGGCAGGCTCGCTTGGTGAAGCGAGTCTGCGGTTCGCTTGCTGGCGCTGCGCTTTTGGTTCGCGGCGCTGCGCTTGCTTGTGGTTCGGTCACTCGCTTCGTTATAGCAAGTGGGGAGATTGAACCCCAGCAGTCCCATGGGTTGGCATGATTGTCTCTGTGTAGATGATTTGTTGAGTTCAACTTTGTGGGCGACACGCGTGTGGTTGTGGGGGATGAATGCCGTGTTTTGCGGTGTTCAAATCTGTTTGAGTGGTTGGCTTGCCAATGCTTTCGTGGTGTGACAAGTTGTCTCAGAGGTTTCCCCACGTGCGTGGGGATAGACCCGAAGCGGTAGCCGGTCAGCGCCTCTTTGGCGAGGTTTCCCCACGTGCGTGGGGATAGACCCGCTTCGACGATGTTGGCCGATGCACCCAGGGCGGTTTCCCCACACGCGTGGGGATAGACCCTTTGAAGCCCTCAAGGCGCTGCGGTGCCTGTGGGTTTCCCCACGTGCGTGGGGATAGACCCCTCGGCGCCCTGGGTGCATCGGCCAACATCGTGGTTTCCCCACGTGCGTGGGGATAGACCACCGCCTGGTGGTGGGGTGCCCTCTCGTATCGCGGTTGCCCCACGTGCGTGGGGATAGACCCCAGCCTGGAAAGCCGCCAGCTGAAGATGTAGCGGTTTCCCCACGTGCGTGGGGATAGACCCCCGGCCTCCACCTTGCGCAGGTGGCCTGTGATGGTTTCCCCACGTGCGTGGGGATAGACCCGCGTCAAGCGCTGGCGCATCGCGTCATGATTCGGTTTCCCCACGTGCGTGGGGATAGACCCGATGGGCGCTTTGTGCTGGCCTTTGAATGCTCGGTTTCCCCACGTGCGTGGGGATAGACCCTCGCCGGCTCGGACGAGCGTCGTCGCGGGCACGAGTGTCCCTCTCGCTGGGCGCCGGACCATTGCAAAAGCGAGGGCGGGC
>CAKZKQ010000067.1 GCA_937123825.1 uncultured Pseudomonadota bacterium | reverse complement strand
TGATCAAACCCTGACTCGGTCTAGGGCGGCTGCGTGCGGTTTAATACAAGCCTGCTGTATGGTTGGGCGTCCAAAACAACGCCATTTTACACACCACAGTGCTGCCACGCTTTCCAAACGCCAACCTCAAACGCCCACACACCAACCAGTTCGCCTTTTCTTAAAGCATTTCGGACACCATGGATCTCATGGCGACCGGGATCCCCATGCCCCTTTGAAATATGCATTGAGGGGAGTTGGTGTGCTTTGGGGCATCCGCTTCGATCTTGGCACCCTTCTGGCAAATGTCATTGGCCATCAAGAGCAACCGCCTCTGACCAACACAGAAGGAACACACACCGTGACCAACAAACATAGACTTTTTTTCGTGCCTGCGGGCGTCCTCTTTGGCTGCATTCTGGCGCTGGGCATCAACTCAATGGCCGAAGACACAGAACTGGACTCCGGGCCGCGCGCCTTTCCCTACAACGGCATCCTTGAGTTCAACGGCGAGCCGCTCAATGGAGAGGCGGACCTCAGTTTTACGCTGACGGATGAGGGCGAGTGCAACTTCGCAGAGGAGCACGACAACGTGCCGGTCTTCAACGGGCGCTTTTCGGTCAACATCGGCTCGGTCGCCGGGGACGTGGACGGCTGCGTCTTTGATGCGACGGCAGTCTACATCGAAGTGGGCGTGCGCGAGGCCGACAGCGAAGGCGACTACGTGGCGCTGGTGGGCCAACAGCGGATCCACCCGGTGCCCTTTGCCTACTGGGCCGCCGAGGGCTCCGACTTCAAGATCGACGGCGACGCCAACGTCGGCGGTGACGTCAACGTCGGAGGCGCGCTGAGCCTGACGGACGACATCAGCGACATCAACGGCGACGTCGTCATCAACGACGGCTTGACGGTCAACAACGCCATTCAGCCCCGCGCGGGCAGCAACGCCATTGACTGGGCCAACAACGTCTTTGGCGGCAGCGGCGACGACGCCTGGATCAAGTACTATCAGGATGGTGACGGCGAAGACACCGCCCTGCAAATTGGCATCGGCAACGACGGCGTCGACAACATTGAGTTCTACCAAAATGACGCAGTGCGATTGAACATCGCAAACAACAACGTCGCCGTCAGCAACGCCCTCACCGTCGGCAGCGGTCTGACTGTGTCGG
This sequence comes from uncultured Pseudomonadota bacterium, assembly GCA_937123825.1. Classification (GTDB taxonomy): domain Bacteria; phylum Myxococcota_A; class Bradymonadia; order Bradymonadales; genus CAKZKQ01. Next base: position 2,517 of record CAKZKQ010000067.1, on the reverse strand, counting down.
GCAACGCCGACATTCGGGGCAACATCTTTGACAACAACGGCGATGTGACCATCAGCGACAACCTGGACATCACCGGCGACATCCAGGACTCCAACAGCGATGATCTGACCATCAACGACGGCCTGATCGTCACCGGCGACACCACGCTTGAGGGTCAACTGACCATCGAGGACATCAGCTACAGCACCAACAACCGCAGAGGCTGCATGCGCATCGGTGTCGTGCAACAGTGCTGGGGCCGAGTCGCCGCCTCCAACTCCGGCACCGCCGTCACTTTTCAAAAAGCCTTCAACAACAGCAACAACGTCAATGTCGTTATCACTGTGCAAAACCCCGATGTTGAGCGCGTTTCTCACGTGGCCAGCGTCACCGCTTCAACCTTCATCCCTTTCGTCACCAACAAGGACGGCAACCTAAGAACCAACGACTTCGATGGCATCTTCTACTTGGCTACCGGGTTGGCCGGAAACCAGTGGTGAGTTGAAATGCGCCGGGGAACGCCAAACAAAGGCCTTCCTCAAACCCCGATGCTCTCCCCCTGACCACACCAAAACCGCCTTGACCAACTTCAAGGCGCTCTTCTCTTCATCCACAAAACCCCAAGCCTCACACGCCAGCCCTGGTTGTCACGGCCTGCATCACTCCAATGAGCGCTCCCGCTGCGCCTTGTGGGCCTTGAACTCATCCCCGACCGCATCTGAAGACAAAAACTTCACGATCCACACCGTGAAGGCCAAAATGACCACGGCCAGGATTGTAGAGAAGGCCATCGAAGCATTGAGGAAGAGCCCAAAAATGCCCTCCCCAGAAAGCCCTGTATCAAACTCCTCATTGATGTCCACAAACATGTAGTAATAAAGAACCAGCCCACCCAACGTCCAAAAGGTCAGGAGCGTCCCTTTGACCCAAAAAACCATTCGGGCCCACTCTCTGCGCATATAAAGCCCAATGGATGAGGCCAAGGTTGTCATCATCAACAAAAACATGATGGGAACAATCACCGCCACACCCCCTCTCACGCCCCCAACGCACCCAAAACACTTCAAAGCCGCCCCACAACACGGCAATATACCCCCCTCAAGGCAGTGTTTGACCCCCCAGCAACCCCAGCAACACCATGACCCACACACACACCACGACCCACCACACCACCACGCTGGCCCTCCTGTGCCTGGCCGCCACGCTCTTGCTGACCGCCTGCCCCAAGCCCCCACCCATCCCGCGCTACTCATCGGTCCCCGGCAGCCAAGCCCCCAATGAAGACGACGGCATCAAGCGCTGGTCCATCAACCTCCCCAAAGACCTCGACCGCGTCCGCCTCCACGCCACCACCGAGGCCCTCTTTGTCACCGCCGACAAAAAAAGCCCCGACATGAGCTTCGCCCACGTCCTGCTCTGCCTCGACCCTGGCAACGGCGCCATCCGCTGGGTCCATACCCTCGAAGAAAACGTCACCCAACGCCGACCCGACCTCTTCTTCATCACCGACAAACACTTCATCGTCGCCCAGCGCCAACAAGCCATCGCCATCGACCGCGACAACGGCAAAATCGCCTGGCGCTACAGCGACCCCGACAACAAACTGCCCATCTACGCCGCCACCCAGGCCCCCGGCCTCGACTACACCCTCATCCTCAGCCTCGGCAACCGCCGCCTGGTCACCCCCTCCCTGACCGACGGCACCCCCACCCACACCCACACCGTCCGGCACACCCCGCACCCGAGCTTCGCCGGTCTCCAGCATCACCTGTGTCGCCCATGGCCATGTCGTCACCATCGCCTGCAGACACGCGGTTTGCGGATCATCCTCAGGCGTCCCATGCTGCCATTGCAGCTGATGCAGCGTCACAGGCCGTGTGTCGTCATGACAGTCCGTGTTCATCGCAAACGACCGCGTGAACAAGAAATTCACAATGCTGTCGATCAACGACGTGTCCATCTCTCCAGGGACCTCGACGACGACATTCGAGGACCCACAGACGCGGGGTCGGATCCAATGCAGCGTCGGGTTCTTGCGTTTCTCTGCGACGAGCATCTGGGTGCCGGAGAACAACGCTTTCAGGCGGTTGGCAGCCGCGTTCGGCGTCGACGAATCCGGTAGCACAATAACGTCCGCGCGCGGTACTGCTGACATGCCGAAAACAGACTCCTGATCCGTCGTGACAAACGCGACTGTCTTGAACCAGTGGACGACCATGTGCTCAATGAGGGTCGTCTTCCCCGCCTTCGAACTCCCGACGATAAACATTGCTTTCCCGTAGTTATCCCAGCTGAAGTCGTCGACAACTGGGTTGCGCAGGAGCAAGCGACCCATCATGGACAAGATGTCCATCATCATCGGCACAGAGAACGCCTGCGAGCGCAGCACGTGGAAACACCCAGGTACACTCTTCATCATCTCCGCGAAGACAGCTTCCGTACGGCCGATCCACGCATGTGGAATGCGAAACACACACACCGACCCCGACACCAAACTCTCCCGCTGCATATGGTTGAGTCGCCCATCGGACCACTGGT
>CAKZKQ010000066.1 GCA_937123825.1 uncultured Pseudomonadota bacterium | reverse complement strand
TGGGCGCGGTGTGTGGGAACAGGGGGAGTATCGAGCGCGTGCGAGAGGGGAAGGGAGGAGCGTCCAGCTTCAGAGGCTGCGGCGGCTGTAGTAGACCTGGCGGATCTCGGCGATGGCCTGGTCAAGGAAGTCGTGCAGCGCGTCGTCCTGAATGTCTTCGAGCTTCTTCTGCAAGAGGCTGTAGCTGTTGATTGGGTGGGTCTTGGGCTCCAGGTCGTCCTGCTTCGCCCCGATGAGGTGGTTGAGCTGGTTGTGGAGCTCTTCAGGAGCGGGGCGGCTGGGGTGGGGTTGAACGTAGATCTTCACGTCGCCGTTGCAGTTGACGTCCAGGAGCGCAAAACCGATGGAGCCGTAGCGGATGTTGATGCCACCAACGCGGCCGCCACCGATCTCGATCTTGCAACCCGCCTTGCGCGCTTTGAGGATGAGCGACTCAACGCTGGAACGTCGCTCGGGTCCACCTTCCGCTTCCATCTTTTTGATCACATCCAGCTTGTCCACATTCACTCCTTCATCAATCTATAGAAACACGTAAGGAGGGGGGCTTGCGCAAAGCGGTGTATCCGTCTGGAGCCAGCCACAGCCACGCCACAGGTGGCGTCCTCCCTTGCGACCGATTATTCAAGCCGCGTTGATCAGAAAACCCACTTCATGGCTTCCCGACGTAGCCCAATAACCTACCCCGGCGCTGCGGCCCTTTGCAAGGTGGGGTGGAAAAATCCTCTCTGCCTGCTCAAAACGCCCGCGCGCTGACCCTGCGTCGTGTGACGACGCTCAAGCGTTGGGGGCTGGCACAATGGGGTGGTTGCGCGCAAAGGTCTCCAGATGCTGACTCAAGGTGTGCGTGGGCAAGCGTTGGGGGTCGAGGCGGACCAGGCCGCCCCGGATGCAGCTGGCCAGATCCTCAATGGTGCGGTGGTGCAAGAGCCGCAGCGCCACATCGGCGTCGAGGCCACTGTCGGCGCAGACCGCCAGCCAGGCGCACGCCGCCTGCATGTGCAGCGTGGCCATCTGCGGCCGGTCCCAAAGCTCCAACATGCCGTCGTGTTCGGACTCATCAAGGAACATCACGGCCCAACGCTTGGAGCGCTTGGACATGTTCTTGAGCAAGTCCGGCAAGTCCACCTGCAAGAGCCGGACAGGGTCGCTGTGTTCGTTGAGGTGGAGCTGTCCCACGGGCTCTTGCTTGCCCTTGGGACCCCGAAAATAAATCAAGGTCCAGGCCGCGTGGTTCAACCGACGCCTTCTTGCCATGACTCAACCCCGACGCCTGCGGCCGATGAGCGCCAGACCCAGCAGCACCAACCACACCGCGTGGGTCTGGCCTGCGGGGCTGCCCGTGGTGGCGCAGCCCTCTTCCTGTCCGTCCCCCTGGCCATCGTCGCCAGCGGCCTTGTCTGCCACAGGGGCCTCTTTGTTGTCAGCACCACCCTGGGCCTTGTCCGCCCCGTCCTTGTTGTCCGCTTTGGGCGCCGCGACGCCCGCTTGCTTCAAGCCAATCTCAGGGATGTCCTGACGCACCACTTTCTCCAGGTCCAGCTTGCCGCGAGGGGCCTGGGCCAATCCGCGCGCCGCCGTCGGGGCAGCCTTCTTGTTGAATTGACCAGGAGGGCCTCCCCAACGGCCCCGAATCGGGTTTTCGCACTTGATCTCGCCGGTCCACGGGTGCCGAATGATGTAACGGCCCTGGAAGTTGTTGACGCCGCCTGGCTTGGAGGCTTGCTCCAACTCATCTTTGTCATTGTACCACTCCCGACCGCCCAGAATGGGCCCCGCCGCCTTAAAGACGAGGTCCTCTTTGAGTTCTTCCTTGGTGTAGCGGGCGTGCAGGCGCGTGAGCACAAAGCCGTACTGCGGCTGACCGTCGATGACATCGGCGCCAAGGGTCAAAAAGTCCTGTCCCGTCAGGTTGGGGCCAGGGCAGGGGTCGCAGGTCGAGGCGTCCCAGGCGTACTCGGTCACCACCGCGCCCTTGTTCTTCTTCAGCGTGCGGTCAAAAAGGGCCGCATAAAACTCCCCAAACCGTCCCTTGGCGTCTTCGCCGACTCCAATGTTGGTGGGGATGGTGGCGTTGGGGAAGTTGGCCACCTCATAGCGCTGGCCGCGCGCCAGGATGTGCACGATCAGGTCCTGGGGGCCGTTGGCGTTCAAAAGCCCCAAACGCACCGGCAGGCTGAAGGTGTCCGAGTCGTAGAAGAAGCGCAGCGGCGACAAAACCGCCTTGTTCCCCTCAAACTTGACCTTCTTGGCGTCCACCTTGGCGACAAAGAACTTGGTGCCCGCCTCCACATAAGGCCGCAGCACCGGCTCGGCCCCGTCCGGGATGTTGTACTTGTTGGTCTTGAGCCACGTGTTGAGCGCCCCCGAGTCGTTGGCGCTCAAGATCACAATGTCGTACTCGCCGACCTTGAACTGCGCCTCGATCTTGACGGCGTCTTTTTTCTCTTCTTTGGCAGATTCCAGCATGTCGCCGCCGCCGCCACGAAAGCGCACGCCCGACTTATTCTTGTACATGGGGGCGCAAGGGTCATGCTCCCAGTATTCGACCAGGCGCGGGGCGGCCATCTGGTCGACCTTGTCAAAGATCTCCTTGGGGAGCGTTTTGACGTTCTCCTTTTGAAGCACAACCGGCACGGGGACGACCATGGCGAAGTCGCTTGGAGGCCCCTGGTAGTTGTTCTGCATCGAGAGCACTGTGCGCTTGCCGTCGCGCATCATGACCGTCATCGTGGCGTCGTTGAAGAGCTTGGCGTCGGCGCCGCCCACATAAAAGCCGCAAAAGGCGTCGGCTTTTGAGGGAGACAGGCAGAGCGCGGCGCTGGCAATCAGCAGCGCGCAAGTGCACAGCAGAGGGCTCTTGTTCAGCATGGGGCCTCCTTGGTGTTTTTGGGCGCTCCTGATGAGCGGTCCGAGCGTTTTGTGCGGCCATTTAAAGCCAATGGCGTTGAAATGGGAACGCGTTGGACCACAAAACGGTCTGTTCTTGGGGATCAGGGGGTTTGCTCAGAGTCCGTGGGGCGGTTGAGGACTTTGACCAGCAGCGCGTCCAGGGCCTGAACATCTTCAAGGTCCATGTGCGCAAACTGTTTGATGTGGAACGCCGTCAAATCATCGTGAAGCGTGGCCAGCTTGTGTCCTTTGTCGGTGAGGCGAGTGAGGACAACGCGACGATCTCGCGCGGATCGGGCGCGGGAGACCAGGCCGCGTTTTTCCATGCGGTCGAGCAGGCGCGTGATGTCTGGCACGCGGTTGAGCAGTCGCTCGGCGATGTTGAGGCAGGGCAAGCCGTCTTCGCCAGCGCGCACATAGAGGATGCGGATGACGTTGTACTGCTGGATGGTCAGGTCGTGGGTCTTGAGGAAACGATTGACCTCACCCAGGAGCAATTCGTGGGCCCTGATGAGGTTCAGGAAGGCATCCTGCTGAGGGGGGCTCTCGTCCATATTTGGTTTGCCTGATGGGTGGGGGGGGCGGGCGCTGGTGTTGTTTGGCGTAAAGGGGTTATTGATTCCCTTTGAACACTAGCGCCCGTGGGATTGGCCTGTCAATGGGCCGCGTGGGTCACTCGGCGTCAAGGGCCTGAGCGGCTTCGTCGCTCAGTTCAAGGTTGGAGTAGACGTTCTCGATGTCGTCGTTGTCTTCGAGGATATCGCTGAGGCGCATGGTGCCTCGGGCCTCGGCGAGCGTGGGGGAGGTGTTGGTTTCGGCGCCTTTGGTGATTTCGTCGCTGCGGAATT
>CAKZKQ010000065.1 GCA_937123825.1 uncultured Pseudomonadota bacterium | reverse complement strand
CGTTGATGAACCGCCAGAATGGCCGAGGGATGGCTTATTGCCTGGCGTTTGTGGGGCATCCCGTCGAAAGTGGTTCGTTTGGGGTGGTGGAGACGGGGGTGGTTTTTGAGTTCCAGGGCCGCTCAGGCTGGCGAGCTTTGCCGCCTACCTTCGCCCTTAGAGGCGAGCGCCGGCGTAGCGGAAGTATTTGCTGGAGAGGGTGGCGCCGTGTTCGAGTTCGAGGTCGCGGCTGATGGCGACGACCCGGTCGAGGTCGATGCCGGTGTGGTAGCCCAGGGAGTTGAGCATGTAGAGGAGGTCTTCGGTGCCGAGGTTGCCTGCGGCGCCGGGGGCGTAGGGGCAGCCGCCCATGCCGCCCATGGAGGAGTCAAAGATCCGCATGCCCGCTTCGAGGCCTTGGAGGGCGTTGACCAGGCCCAGGCCTCGGGTGTCGTGCAGGTGTAGGGCGACGTGGTCGGGGCCAAAGGTTTCGACGGCGCGTCCGCAGCCCTCTCGGACCTGGAGCGGGGTGCCCATGCCGGTGGTGTCGCCCAGGGAGATCTGGGTGGCGCCGGCTTCGAGCAGGCCTGAGCCGATTTCCAGAACGCGATCAAAGGGGACGTCGCCTTCGTAGGGGCACCCAAAGACGGTGGAGATGTATCCGCGCACCTCCATGCCTGAGCCTGTGGCTTCTTTGATGACCTGGGTGACGGTGGCCAGTGACTCCGAGATGGTGCGGTTGAGGTTTTTGCGGTTGTGGGTCTCAGAGCTGGACATGAAGACGGCGATGTGTTCGAGCGAGGCGCTGCGGGCAAAGTCCAGGCCGCGCATGTTGGGCACCAGCGCCCAGTAGCGCACGCCGGGTTCGCGCCGGATCCGTCGGGCGACCTCGGCCGTGTCGGCCATCTGGGGGACCCACTTTGGGTGCACAAAGCTGCCGATCTCGACGTCGCGCACGCCCGCCTCGACCAGCCGCTCGATCATCTCGACCTTGGCGTGGGTGGGGACGGCGACGCGTTCGTTTTGAAGCCCATCGCGTGGTCCAACCTCAACCACGCGCACGGATTGTCCCTGACCGGCGGGGCCACCGGCAACTGTCTGGGTTGTGTTGGCGTTGCTCATAGAGTCCTTTTGGTCGGTCCCAATGGAGTCGCTCATCGGTGTGCCTGCTTAAACGATGCCCGGGCACTCAAAGGTCGCGGTCTGACAGTCCAACAACACAGCGCAGGCCACCACAAACCATGGTCACCCCACAACGCGCTGGTTGATAGAAAACCCATGGGCGGCTTCAAACAATCCAGGGTCATGTGTCAATGCTGTGGTGAGGCTCTTGTCGCTGCGCGGTCCGGTCTTGATCGTGCTGCATGAACAGGGGCCCGCTCCAACCTGACATCAAAGCCTTGGGGCCACCTTGGCCGGGCTCTGTGCCTGGTCTGCGGGGCATGAAATTGCCCAATACAACCCGACCTCAACCTCTATTACCAAACTAGTGAAGCCGGTTCAGTGCGTCAAGGCACCCGTGACATGCACCAGTTTTCCACAACCGTTCTCAGGCCCATGGTGAACGCTGTGTCATGATCCAGGCGCATGTGGAAAGATGTGGATAAAATCCATATTCTTTAATAAAATCAATGGCTTAGAGGTGATTGATGTTTGTTCAGATTCTTGTTCAGCGGTCTTGGCTCGACCTCGGCGTCGACGGGATTGAATCTGTCCTGTGGATAACTCTGTGGAAAACTTATTGGGGTTTTATGCGCCATGGGCGTATGTTGCGGGAATAAACGCCCTGGGCCAGCAGGTAGCCTCTGTCTGGTCGAGCTTGTCTGGACATTGGCTTGTGCTTGGCACCGTTGTGACGGTATTTAAACCGGGCCACTGACGGGGTCTGACAGGACACCTGTCCCAATCGGCCCCATGGCCGATTGGCTTGCGTTGCGGCAAAGATCTCTGGCTTGGCCTCTTGTGCGGATCTTTGATTGTGGGCGCATTGCCCGGTGGCGGTTGTGGCCGGGGTTGCGCGGCACAGTGCGTTGGGGCTGGCTGCCAACGCGCGCAGCGACTCCAGGGCCACAAGAGACGATTGAAAAAGAAAACGCTGGTTTTATCGGCGGCGCGCTCTGCTGTGTCGCGCCGCTTGGACATCCGATTTTTAAGGAGGTGCCTATGACGACTGAAAGTGCTGTAAGCGTCGAGGTCGAAGGGCTCAGCAAGCTCTACGGGGACTTCAAAGCGCTGGACAACGTCAGCTTCAAGGTGCGCGCCGGTGAGATCGTGGGCTTTTTGGGCCCCAATGGCGCTGGCAAGACCACGACCATGAAGATCCTGACGTGCTTTATGGGGGCCAGCGCTGGGCAGGCCAAGGTGGCGGGCTACGACGTGGCCAGCCAGAGCCTCGAAGTGCGCAAGAGGGTGGGCTACCTGCCGGAGACGGTCCCGCTCTACAAAGACATGATCGTCTACGACTACCTGAAGTTCATCGCCGAGATGCGTCAGGTGCCCGGCGGCCAGATCCATCAGGCCATCAAGGACACCGCCAAGGTGTGCGGCCTCTCCCACATGATCAACCGCCACATCCGAGAGCTCTCCAAAGGGTACAAGCAGCGCGTGGGTCTGGCCCAGGCGCTCATCCACAAGCCCGAGGTCGTCATCCTCGACGAACCCACCTCGGGCCTTGACCCCAACCAGCTTGTAGAGATCCGCGACCTCATCAAGGAGATCGGCAAAGAGAAGACCATCATCTTCTCCACCCACATCCTCCAGGAGGTCGCCGCCGTCTGTGACCGCATCCTCATCGTCGACAAAGGCAAACTCATCGCCGACGGCACCGTCGAGGATCTGGAGCGCCGCGTGCGCCGCGAAGAGCACTACATCGTCACCCTCTCGTCCCAGGGCGAGCAGCAGCCTGAGGCCGATAAGATCGCCGGGATGCTCTCCAACACGGGCGACGTGCATCAGGCCGAGGTGCTTCAGGACCGAGGTCAGGAGAAGACCTTCCTGGTCACCACCCCTCGGGGCAAAGACCCCCGCTACGACATCTTTGAGATGGCCGCGCGCGAAGGGCTGGTGATGGTTGAGCTGCAGCGCGACCGCCTGACGCTCGAAGACATCTTCCGCTCGCTGACCGGCGACCCCGAACAGGTCAACGCCGAGAAGCGCCGCAAGATCCTGGCGCAGCGAGGCCGCGCCGAAGACGCCAAGGAGGCCTGAAGCGATGGGCGCAGTGCTTTTTATTCTCAAGCGTGAGTTGGCCAATTACTTCCACTCACTGACGGCCTACATCGTCGTCATCCTCTTTTTGCTCATCACCGGCGGCATGTTCTGGCTGGAGTTCTTCCAGGGCGGCTTCCCTGAGTTGAGCATGCGGCGCCTCTTTGGCGACGCGCCGCTCTTTCTGGCCTTCTTTGCCCCGGCGATCACCATGGGCCTGCTGGCCGAAGAGAAGCGCTCCGGCACTCTGGAGCTGCTGATGACCATGCCGGTCAGCGACACGCAGATCGTGGTGGGCAAGTTCCTGGCCGCCGTGGTGCTCTTGCTGGTGACCTTCGCCTTCACCACCCCGTACGCGCTGAGCCTGTCGACGATGGGCAACCTCGACTGGGGGCCGGTGATTGGTGGTTATGCGGGTTTGACGCTGCTTGGCAGCGCCTACGCGGCGGTCGGCATCATGGTGTCGAGTTGGACCAAGGATCAGATCGTCTCGGTTTTGCTGGGCTTCTTCCTGTGTTTCCTGCTCTTCCTCTTTGACCGCCTCTTTGCCAACTCCTCGGGAGCCCTGGCGACGACCTTCGAGTACCTCAGCAGCAACTTCCACTTCCAGAACATCGCGCGCGGCGTGCTTGAGGTCGGCGACATCGTCTACTACCTCAGCGTGATCGTGATCTGCCTGACCGCAGCCAGGGCCACCCTGGCGGCGCGGCGTTGGTGAGGGGGGCTTTATAACGATGGCACAACAAAACAAAAAGACGGCCAACATCCTCGACTCGGCGCTCTTCATCGCGCTGGTGATTGGCTCTGTGATCTTGATCAACGTCATCCTGGCCTTGCCTTCGACGCCGCCCATGCGCGTGGACCTGACCGAAGACAAGATCTACACCCTCTCGGACGCCTCCAAGGGCATGGTCAACGCCCTTGAGGAGCCCATCCTGGTCAAATTCTTCGTCTCGGAGAACCTCCAATACCCCGACCACAACCTCGAACAGCGCGTGCGTGACCTGCTGACCGAGTACGAGGTCCACTCCGGTGGTCAACTCTCCTTTGAGATCGTCTACCCCGACAACGAAGAGGGCGACGACGAGCCCATCGACCCCAACGCGCCGCCCCAAGAGGTCGCCGAAGAAGACATCGACGAAGAAGGCCCCAAGGGCTTTGGATGTCAGAAGGTGCCCATGGGCGTTCGGGGCGAAGATCAGGTCGCGCTGCGTCTGGTCTACAAGTGTCTGGCGCTGGTCTACGGCGAGCAGACCGAGGTCATCGGTGAGCTCAAGGGCTCTGACAACCTGGAGTATGAGATCTCCAAGCGGATCAAGGTGCTCACCACCCCCGAGGCGGCCCGTCACAAGGTCGGCTTCGTGACCGGCTTTGGTGGTCCCGCCGACCAACCCCAGTTCATTCAGTCCATCAGCCAGGGTTTTGAGCAGATCTACGGCGACTTGATCACTGCCCGGCCGGTGAGCCTCAAAGAAAAGCGCAAAGTCGACGACGACGTGGACGCGCTGGTGATCATCAACCCCTCGGAGGCCTTTGATGAGGCGGCGCAGTTTGCCCTCGACCAGTTCCTGATGCGCGGCAAGGGTGTGGCCTGGTTGCAGACCACCATGGCGCCCAACCCCCAGATGCCCATGATGCCCACCCGGCAGCCGGTCACCACTGGTCTGGAGCCGCTCTTTGAGAAATACGGCCTGCGCCTCAACCAGGACCTCGTGCTGGATCGTCAGAACAGCGTCGTCTCGCTGGTCCTGACCGAGCGAGGCCTGGCCCAGATCAGCAACCCCACCATGCCGGTCTTCACCAACATCAACAGCGAGTCGGTGATCACCAAGGACATCCCCACGCTCTCCTTCCCCATGGCCAGCACCATCACGGTCATGCCCGGGGCCCTGGAGAACAAAGAGATGTCCCTGACCGAGCTGGTCAAGACCGAAAAAGAGGCCGTGCGCCGCACCAACGTCTCCAACATCGGCTATGAGTCGATTCAGGAGCCGCAGGAAGGCGAAGAGCCCGGGCCATTTGTGGTGGCCGCTGCGCTCCAGGGGCCGATGCAGAGCTTCTTTGCCGAGACGGGCAAGCCGGTGACCAAACCCGCCAGCAACCCCGCCGACAACCTCCCTGCGGACTACCAGGCTGTTAAAAGCTCTCCGCCTGGGGCGCGCATTGTGGTCGTCGGCAACGGCGACTTTATGTTCCCCAACCAGCAGACCGGCTATGGCCGCCAGTACTCGGGCCTGGGCGCGCTCTTTTTGCTCAACATGGTGGATTGGTTGGTGCAGGACGAGGCTCTGGTCTCCATCCGCTCCAAAGGGGTGCCGCGCGTCTTGAAAGACGTCGATTCGGACGACTACAGCACCTATCAGGCGGCCAACATCGTCGGCGTGCCGATGATCTTTGCGCTCATCGGCCTGCTCTTCTGGTTCATCCGCCGTCAGCGCCAACAAGCGCTCAAGCTCTGAGGCCGCTGCCTCGCCGCCCTGCCACTTGCGCAGGGCGATCCATCATGCATCAGCAGGAGAACACGTGATGAAGAAACCCACGATGATCACCGCCGGGGTGTTCGTCGCGCTGATCGCGATCTTCTTTGCCGTGCGCGGCAGCGACAGCGCCAAAGAAAAGACGATCGACTTCCAGATCCCCAAGATGGCCTCGCTCGACAAGATCGAGATCGTCAAAGGCGACAAGAAGACCGTTCTGGCCAAGGAAGCTGGCGGTTGGCACATCAAAGAACCCATCGACTTCCCCCTGGCCGTCAACGTCGAAAAGGACCTCGAAGTCCTCTTCAACAAAGCCATCCCCATGGACCAGGACATGGGCAAGGCCGATCCCGCCCGCTTTGAGATCAACGACGCCAGCGCCGTCGTCACCCTCTACGACGGCGGCAAGAAGGTCACCTCCTTCAAGATGGGCAAAGAGATCTCGGTCCAGCCCACTCTGGTCAAGCGCACCTACATCCAGCCCGAAGGCGCCACCGGCGTCATGCGCGCACGCGCCGGGCTCTCCTCCAAGCTCGACATGGAGTTGGAGAAGATGCGCCGCAAGAAGCTCGTGGACTTCAAGAAAGAAGAGGTCACCGCCCTTGAGCTTGAGTATGACGGCCAGAAGGTCCGCCTTGAGGCCACCGACAAGGACGGCGCGCTGACCTGGAAGAGCGCCCAGCCCCCCGGTGAAAAACTCGACGACGCCGCCATCGGCCGTCTGGCCGGGGCCATCGGCACGCTGCGCATCGACAACTTCGTTGATGGCGTTTCGGCTGCCGACGCCGGCCTGGACAAACCGCTGGTCAAGACCACCGTCATCCGCAAGAGCGGCGACCCTGTGGTCTTGATGATCGGCGCCGCTGTGCCCCCTAAAGAGGGCGAAAAGGTCGATGAGAGCAGCCTTGAGCGCTACATCAAGTTGGGCGGCTCCGACTGGATCTACAGCGTCAAGTCCTACACCGCCAACAACCTCCTCAAGCGCCTTGCCGACCTGCGCAACAAGGACATGCTCAAGTTTGAGTCCGCCAAGGTCACCAAGCTCACCGTCACGCGCCCTGGCGAAGGCGCCGAGATCACCAGCGTCGCCGTCCAGCCCGACAAGACCTGGAAAGTCACCTCTCCCAAAGAGGCCAAAGCCGACAAATCCCTGGTCGATGCCGCGCTGCGGATGATGGGAGCCATGAAAGCCGAGCGCGTCCCCAACATTTCTGCCGCAGATGCCGGTCTGGCACCCGAGGTGGCCATCAAGGTCGATGTGGATATGGGTGCAGAGTCCAAAACCATCTATGTGGGCAAGACGGTGGCGGCCGACAAGAAGGCGCGCTATGTGCGCGTGGGCGCCGATGGACCCATTTTTGAGTTGGCGGGCTATCAGGTCGAAAAGATCGTGCAGATGACCGGTGAAAAACTGGCCCCGCCGCCGCCGCCCAAAGGCGCTCCCGGTTCCAAACCCGGCGGCGCCCCCGGCAGCATGCCCGCTGGCCTGCCCGGCGGCCTGCCCCCTGGGATGATCCCGCCCGGCTCACTGCCTCCCGGCATGATTCCCCCTGGCGCGGTGCCCCCCAAATGAGCCCAAAGTGGCCACCTGGACCGAGCGTCACCCGATGCTCGGTCTACTGTTTCTCAAACGACTCTCCAGACAGCTTCATCATCGTCTTGCCGTCCTTGTCGTAGGGGGCCTTGTCGATCGTAAAGGTCTCCTCGATCCCAAAGAGGCCGATCTTCATCGTATCGCCCTGGAACGTGACGGCCCCGCCGCTGACGCTCTTGCTGGCCGCACCCGATTTTTGCTCAAAAGAGCCTGAGCCGTCGGCGGTGATGGTCAAAGATGTGCCCTCGTCGCCTTCCCAGCTCCCCACAAAGTCGGCCCGCTTCTCGGGCACCGGGGTCTTTTCAATGCCGCAGTTGCCGCAGCACCCCTGCAAAGCCAGCACGGCCAGTCCCAAACCCATCATCGCCAGCGCCGCGCGGCGCGTTGGAATCATCTGCATCATGGTTCATCTCTCCTGAGCGGTGGTGTGTGTGTGACGGCATCTCCAATAACCGCACTATAAACGATGATCCCGACATTGACATCCCCGTCCACCACTGAAGGCCGTGAGCGTTGCCCGCTTGACGCATCAGGGCCGCCGATTATGCGGCATGCCATATGTTTTTTGATGATCTTATATTGTTTGAATGGTGTGAGCAGGGCGCAAAGCAGGTGTTCAACGCAAAAAGAGTCGCGCGCTGAAGGGGTGCGGAAGATTGGGTCATGGTGGACAGACCAATGCGCCCCAAACCCCTGGTATGAGCCGCCCGCTGGGTGTGTAACCCATAAATCATGTTTCACTGACACTGAATGTGGGCAGTCCAGAGTCCAAAGTAAAGGGCAAATCGACCAAAAAAGAACAAAACCCGCCGTGGAGACAGGCTCCAAAGGCGGGTTTGATGATCATTGAGCCGTTGAGAGGGGCTCACCCGAAGGTCACATCAGCTCTGGCGGCGACGTCGCGTGGCCATGAAGATGAAGCCGGCGAGCATGATCATCAGGCCGCTGTTGCCGGTGCCGCGTGAAGAGGTGCCCACCGAGCAGCCGCCCGCGTCCTCGTCTTCAACGTCCTGAGCCTGACCATCGCTGTCGTCCTGGGGGGAGTCGGTGGGCGAGTTGTCGTTCTCTTCGAAGTCGCCGCCGCCGATGGACACGTCACCATCGACGCCGACAAAACCGGGGGGCACACACAGGCTCATGCTCTCTTCGACGCAGTCGATGGGGTCTTCTTCGGGGGCTTCTTCAGGGCGAGCCTCTTCGTCCTCACCGCCGCCACCTTCGGAGCCTTCGCTGGAGTCGGCGTCATCGGGGGCCGGCACGGCGCCGCCGCCTTCGCAGGTGGTCTGGCTGAAGGTCATGCAGCTCCAATCGGAGGGGCACTGGTCGCTGGTCTCGCACTCAATCTGCTGGGGCACGCAGGCAAAGATCTCCTGGGGTTCTTCGTCTTCGCACTCAATCTCGGGGCAGTCTTCGCCGTCGATGCAGGCGATGTCGGGGCAAGCGCCGCCGCTGCTCCCAATGGCCAGGCACTCAAAGTCGCTGGGACAGTCCGAGTCGGCTTGGCAGTCGATGGGCTCGTAGACGCAGATGGAACCCTCTTCAACGGGCTCGTCGAGCTCCTCAGGGCAGTCCAGGTTGCCCTCCTCATCTTCGACGCAAGGGGGCAGAGCGTCTTCGCCGCCGCCGTGGCTCTGGCAGGTCAGGTAATCGGGGCAGTCCGCATCCGTGTCACACTCAATCGGCGCCGGGACACACTCGCCAAAGACCTCGGGCTCTTCCTCAACACAGTCAAAGTCGTCGGGGCAGTCGTCGCCCTCATCGCAGGGAGGGGGCTCGGGGCAGGCCACCGACGTGCCGCCGTAGATCTCGCAGATCATGCCGTCGCCGCAGTCGCTGTCCTGCTCGCAATCCTGAGCGCTGACGCCGCCCAACATGCCGAAGCTCACCAGTCCAAAGCCACACATCGCCAGGGTGTATTTTTTCCAGTTCTTCATCATGGTTCGATCTCCCGTTGGTCTCTATCTGTTTGCGGGGCCGCTTTGCCCCGGGGTCGTTCGTTCGGACGATTTCCCCTAGAGCAGGAGCCGTGCCAAACGCAAAATTCCCCGTCGTCTTCGGCTATAACGGGGTCGAACCAACGTGTTCATTCCGTGACCATGGTGACACTGTCGTCAGGCTTTCAAAAATTTGAGGCGAACGTCCGTCACAAACCCAATCAGACGCATCAAGACCTTCCTGTGGGGAGCGCGATCCCTGTTCTCAAGGGCCATCGAGCCAGTCTGACAGCTCGCCGAGCGCCGCCGCCCGCTCAGCGTCGCCCAACGTCTCCAGCGCAAAGCCCACCACCACCGTGCGATGCTCGTGACCCACCGCGGCCGCCCCACCGGTGTCGTAACGCCAGATGACCTCCGTGCCGCCAAGCACATCGGGGTAGTCCTCTTCGTAGGTCACACCAAAGGTATAACCCTGGGCCACGTCTGTGCCCGCGTTGTCCCTGATGTAGCGCGTGTTGAGTACGCCCGACAGAAACGCCGGGGCGGTGGCGTAACCCACCTCCGAGCCCGTCACCAACAAGCGCCCGCCGCCGTCGATGTAATCCTCGATGGCCACCTTCTGACGCTCATCAAAGGTCACGTCGTCCCGGCTTTCGTCTCCAAGCATCCACAAGACCCTGGGATAATCGTCCAAAGACACCAACCCTGCAGACACCGCCTCGGCCGACGCCACCGAAAACGGTTCCCCCAACGATTGCCCCAGCGCCGCCGCAAAACCGTGCGTGGGGATGGTCCAACTCCCACCCAACCGACGCTCAAAGCCATCGACGATAAGCCACCGGCTCCCCGTGGCGCCGTAGCGGTTCGAGGCCTGCGAGGCACCAAGGCTCGAATCGACCGCCAATAAGCGGTACCAGGCCATGGCCGGGACGCTGGCCTCGGTCCCCGTGGTGGTGGCCAGCGTCTGCCAGTTTTGCCCATCTTCAGATCCCTCCACGCGCACCTCCATGGCCTGCGCCGAGGCGTCTTCCTGCCAGATGATGTGCGCTTGATCGCCGTCGTGGAGCGCGGCCAGGATCGTGGGGGCGGTCAACGGGCTGCGCGGCAGGCCGCTGGTGCGCAGCCACTGCTCGTACGACCGATCACCGCGCACGCAGCCGTTGTGCGTAAAGGCCGTCGGGTGAATCAACACCGCGTTGTCCAACATGGTCTGCTGGGTCATCTGAGTGGCCACAGGCACACCGCGCGCCTCCAGGTAATCGATCAATGCCAGGTTGTTGGCCGACGTGCCGCCGCCAGCGATGTACGACGAGCGCAGCATGCCGCCGCCGGTGACAAAGCGCTGGTAGCTGGCCTCCTGGCCGTAGAGCGCATCAAAAAGGTGCACGGCGCTGATGGGCAAACCCCCGTGGTCAATCAAGCGCGAGGTCGGCTTATAACCCCCCGAGTGGGCCGTGATCACCACATCCCCAATGGCCGCCCCCGTCGAGCGCCCCTCTCGGTAGAGCAGCGTCAACACGTCCTCGACCAGCCGTGCAAAGCCGCCCGGCTCATCCAGCTTGCCAAACTCATTGCTGCCCGCCGAGAGCGGGCCCTGCGGCGCAATAAAAATCGCATCGCGGCCTGAGAGCGCGTGCTGCTCCATCAACCATTGTCGCCCTGCGGTCCGTTCGATCACCGAGCGCAGCCCGTGCATGTGCGCCACCACGTTGACCGGACCCCGATCGCTGAACCCATCGGGCACAAAGACCATCACCGTGCTGTCATCCCAGGGACCGTCGGCCGGATAGGGGTAGGGCGCCGAGGGCATCTGCACAAACGCCAACGAACCATAATCGTTGTGCTCCCAGCTCACCTGCGCCGGCAACGCGGGATCACCGATCACCGCCGACACCTCCACAGTCACCTCCTGACCATCGACCCCCACCCGGATCAACCCCGCAGCCAGCCCAGGCTCACTCGCCGCCCCATTATAATGAACCTCCAAGCGGCGCTCTTCGCCAGCCTCCATCGCACCCTGCTCGCCGGTGACCTCAAAGTCCCCCTCCAGCACGCTGATCTCCACGCCGCCTTCAGACCCCCTGCCGCCGTACTCCAACAACAACAACTCACCGGCCGATGGGGTCTGGCCCACCTCGGCATAGCCCAGCACCACACGCAACGCCGTCACCCCCAGCATGAATCCATCTTGCGCAGGGTCCTGCTCGTCCTCTTCATCATCGGGGGGAGGCTCCTGGGGGTCATCCTCAGGGGGCACATCATCGGGGTCATCGTCGGGCGGATCGGGGGTGTCGTCGTCCGGCTCGCTTGGCGCATCGTCCATTGGCGCGTCGTCCTGGTCGCCCAGCTCATCAAGGTCATCGGGTTCCACACAGCCGCTTAAGACGCAAGGCGCAAAGCCCGCCAGACCATCCCCCGACGTGGACGCATCGGCACACCCCACCAGCGCGCCCATCGCGCACGCCGTCGCCACACCCCACCACACCAAACCACGCTTTTGACTTGAACTCATGCCACCCTCTCCTGACAAAAACACTGCGGCTGGCCACCTCACAACAGGCACACACCACACAACACATGACGGCAACCACAGATAGTCACGGGTCGACTGATTCGCCAGTCAGTTTTTCAAGAAAATGACTGGCGAGTCATCTTTTGCAGGCGATCTTTTGAATGTTGAAGTCATGACCCTTTTGATGTAGGCCAGCATCTAGGTTGCTGACACACTCTCAGAGGCCCCCTCAACACGTGGGCGTCCAACCGCCCCTTGGGCTGCCGCTGGGATCTGTGCTCGCCAGTCGATGCAGGGGTCATTGGGGACCCCAACCACATTGTTTTGAATGACTGTCCGCCAAAACGGGCCCGATAGGTCTGCCTATGGCTCCAAGCGGCGCGTTGGATGGTCCTGGAAGGAAAGGAGCGGAAAGATGGCTGAATTGAACATTGGCGCTGCGGCGCCTGGCTTTACCCTCTTTGATCACAACCGCAAAGAGGTCTCGCTGTCGGACTTCAAAGGCCGCAAGGTGATCCTGGCGTTCTTCCCGGCGGCGTTCACCGGGGTGTGCGAGAAGGAGCTGTGCACCTTCCGTGACTCGCTCGCTGGCCTCAACGACGCTGGCGCCGACGTCCTGGCCATCTGCGTGGACGCGCCGTTCGCCAACGCCGCCTTCGCCCAGCGCAACAGCCTGACCTTCCCCATCCTGTCCGACTACGCCCGCGCGGCCACCGAGGCCTACGGCGTGGCCCTGCACGACTTTGCCGGCATGAAGGGCTACACCGCCAGCCAGCGCGCGGTCTTTGTCGTCGACGGCGAAGGCAAGATCTCCTACACCTGGATCGCCCCCAACCCCGGCGTCGAGCCCGACTACGACGAAGTCAAAAAGGCCGTCGCCTGAACCCCATTGTCCATGGCTCATACCAAACCACAGATGAAAGGTTTGGGGTCAGCCTGACTGGGCGTCCATCACCACACATCGCCTCATGCGGGTGCGCCGGTAGAAATCCTCCAGCGCGCCCTTTTTTGTGGCCCCAAAACCACTGAGCCCCGGGCGTCCTCGCCGAAACGCGATCCAAGGCCCCAAAGGCGCATCGTGTTGATACCCCAACAAGACCACGCTGGCCTGCCCCCGGTGCGCAAGGTGCGCCCGAAGGCACGCATCGGCGTTGTTCTGCGGCTGCCACACCACCTGCTCGTGGTGGACCACACACAGCCGCCCTGTGTCGGCGTCGGTGATCGTAAACACGCCGCGCTGGGCGCTGACCTCCAGAAAGCTGCGCTGGGCCTGCTCAAAGGCCAACATCAACTCCACGGGGCGCGCCCTGTGCGCTTCCAAGCCCCCGTCGCCCCTGGGCGGTAAATCTTTTGGACCCTCACAGAGCATCCGCCACGCGGTGGTCCACCCGGCCATCTCCAACAACGCTGCAGCGCTCTCTCCGTGCGTGTCGCCGGCCAACATGCGCGCAATAAAGGCGTGACCGGCCAGAATGTGGCGCCTCCTCCTGCGTTTGAAGTGTTCTGGGGCGCGGCTCTGGCGTTGCCATTGGTCCAGCGCGATCTTCAGCCGGGTTTTGGTCCACGGATGCATGGGTCTTCTGCGGCTCCCTGTGGTTTTGGGTGCTGCAGATTAGGTTTGACGGCCCGAGGCGCTGCCCAGGTTCACTCGGCCTTGGCGCCCGTGTTCAAGCGCACCAGCCGCAAACCCTGGTTGTTGGTCCGCGCGCCAGGATCGATGTGCCCTCGGAAGGCCAGACGGCAATGGCGAGCGTTGCTGATCCAACTGCACCCCCTGGAGACGCGCTCTTTGACGCGCTCATCGTCATCGCTGGGTTGCTGCGCGGCGCTGGGATCTCTGGGGCCGGTGGGGTTGACGGCGGTTTCGATCTGGTAGGGGCCATACTCATCCCAGACCCACTCCCAGACGTTGCCCAGGACATCGTAGAGGCCCCAGGCGTTGGGGCTGCGCACCCCCACCATGAAGGTGCCGCACTTGAGCCCCTCGTACTGGCGCAGCGGGATCAGGCTGCAGGCCTCTCCCTGGGCGTAGTTGACGGTGCTGTTGCCGCCGTAGCGCGCCACCTGATCCAACAACTCGGCGTGGTTGGCGCCCACGATCACCAAATCCCGATCGGAGCGTGTCGTGGCCCGCGTGCTGCCCGCGCGAGCGGCGTACTCCCACTCCGCTTCGGTCGGCAGGCGCCACCCAGCGCACCCTTCCGGGTCGGGCCAGGTCGCAGCCTGGGCACCTTTGGCGTCTTCAAGGGTGTAGGGCTGCCCCTGTGGGTTCTGGTAACAGGTCGGCAGACCGTCGCGCTTGCTCAAAGCGTTGGCGTAGGCCACCGACTCGTACCACGTCACCCCATCCACAGGACACACCGAACCGCACTGGGGAAAGAACGACGGGTTGTCCCCCATCACGTCCTGCCACTGTCCCTGGGTCACCTCGGTGGTCTGGATGATGAAGCTGCGTGTGATGGCCACGTCATGGGGCAGCTCGTCGCCCACGCGACCCTCTTCATTGTTGGGCGAACCCATAAGGTAGCGCCCGGGCTCAATGGTGGCGATGGGGTCGGTGATGTGTTCGGGCAGCAGCGCGCCCTGGCGGTCACCATCGGCCAACCCCTCCCGCACCTCCTCGCACGCCTTCTCCAGCGCCGCGATCCGGTCTGCCAACGGCTGCTGAACGGCGGTAGGCTGCTCCACGGCCGCTGCCTGGGTGCACAACTCCAACGCCTGACAGGGGTTCTCGGTCTCCTCCTGGCAAGCTTTGAGCGCCTGCGCCGGGGACACATTGGGAGGCGGCGGCTCCGAAGCGCCTTTGTCGACCTCCTCCACCGCGTCATCAGCCCCAACCGTGTCTTGCTCGCCCCCTTCACCCGGCTGCGACGGCTCGCCAGGCTGTGCAGAGAGCACCGTCAGGCCGCCCAGCACCACCGCCACCGCCGCCGCCACCCAAACCAGCGGCTTTGAACCCTTCTCCAACATCATTGTTCGTCCTCGCCACACCATCGCGTCACTTCGATCGATGGCAACATTGTGTCTTAGGACGCGCCAGACAGGCAACAGAAGCCACTTCAGTCACATTCAAACAACACGGCGCCAATCATCCCACCACGCAAGACCACTGCAGGCCCGCGCCCATCTCAATCAAGCACTGCCTGGAGCCGTCATCACCGCACAAAGCGCCCCCAGAGTACCGATGAACCGAGTCTTGAAAATACACTTTTGATAGGTTTGGATCTTTTTTTGTGAGACCGAGAGATTGAGGGGCGACTTTAGAGGCCGTATCCATCGGATAAATTGGGTCAATGCAGGTTGGCACAACGTGTGCTCATTGGTTCCAGCATGCATCGGCTGATGCACTTGTCGCAATTCTGCTCCGGGATCTTTGAAGAGGATGGTCATGATGAAAAGGATGTTGATGGTCTTTGTGGGAATGTTGATCTTGGCTGCCGCGTCGCCGGCCAGCGCCTGCGCAGACAACCTGGTGGCTTCGAGCGAGCGCTTCGAAATACACTCCAGTCACAAAAGTTGGACCCCCGAACTTGTCCGCGACGCAGCCACATGGTTTCTGCGCCTTGAGGCGCTCCTGCCTGCCGATGTCAACGTGTTGTTTGAACATGGATTCCTCACCATTAAGAGGGCTCCAGGCGCTTCACAAGGCCAGGCGTTGCCTCTTGCCGATGAAGGCCGCGAGGTCGGAAGCTTGACCGAAGCCTTGGACGTGCTTGCCGAGGTGTTTGAGGTCCCCAAAAATCAAATCGCACGGGTGCAACAACTTGAGGCAAAGCCGCTGACCATCCAGCTTGCCGCCTCACAGCGCCGAGAAGACATCGAGCGTTTGGTGGACAAGCTCAATGCCTACAAGGCGCTCGAACAGATCAACCTTCATGGTTTCTTCAATGCGGGCGGCTACGACTGCATTGATGTCTCCCCGATGGATTGCAACAGCTTTGCCCACATCGTCTCTGGTGTTGACGCCAAGGGGATGCCTGTCCATCGGCTTATGGTGGGGGGGTTCCTGACCCGTGCCAGCGCTCAAAAGGCGCTGGCCAGACTCCAGGCCCATGGTTTCAAGGGTTTTGTCCGGACCCTCTGACTCAAAGGGCATGCACCAGACCAAATCCCACCGAAAATGAACGTCGCGGGCAAAAAACACCGCGACCCAACCCAAAAGCAACGTGTCGGGCGACATAACGCCCCCAACGCCAGCCACCCTCCACCTCCTGTACGGAAGCTCGCCCCAGCAATCCCCCATGGTCCTTTGGCCTCCCCGTGCATCTTGTTGTAGAGGTGTGGGGGCGCGATGCGCGCCATAGCGGAGGGTGGAGCGGTGATTCTCTTTGGGTACATCGGTGTGGTTCTGGCGGCGATCGCCCTGGGTTGGCTGCCTGTGGGACAGCTCGAACCTTCGGAGCTGGCCGGGGTGTGTACGGCGATCTTTGTGGTCGGCGCTGTATTGAGGCTGGGCATCGACGCCTGGCGCAAATTCACCCTGCGCGCACGGTTTGATGACGCCCGGGCGGCTTGTCTGAGCGCCATCAGCGCGTTCGAGACGCAAGCGGACGACTTTGGACGCCGCCATAGACCCCCCACTGAGCTTGGTGTTGCCGTTCAAGTGCTCGGAGAACTTGTCACCAGGCTCTCCGAGGTCGATCCGCTCCTGCTTTGGATCCACATCCAGGCCGATCACTACACCAAACTGTCGCAAAACCACCTCGAAGGGCTCGTCGCAGCCTTTCAGCGCGTCGATTCTTCACCGATGGCCTTCAAAACACGGATCCAGCAAGAGCGTGAAGAGGCGATCAGCGCCGACGCGACCCAACTCGTCGCGCAACTCGGCGTATTGGAGGAGGCCGCAGCGCGGTTTCGCGGCACCCGCAAGCATCTGGCGGGCTACATGTTGGGTTTGGTGGTGGCGGTGACCTCCATCTGGGCGCTTTCGACCTCTGGATTGATGGGCTGAGCGTCACTGGGCGTGCTTTTAGACCCGTCGAGCGTCACAATGGGCGCCGAAATCCGCTACCGCAGTGCCTGGGAGAGGAAGGATGGCCTGTGGAACGCGGTTTGTTGCCCCAAAACACCGACCGGGGGCGCTGAAGGAGGCGGTGACATGGCAGAACATGGCCCCAATGGCCCCGTTTTTTACGCTGGCAGAGCGCGGCTGGCCACCGTCGCGGCGATTTTGTGCGCGCTGGGGCTGCTGTCGGCGTGCCAGGACATCCGCTACAGCCGCTACAAAGGCCCTCCCGAACCTGTTTCGACCCTCTTTGCGTCCGATTACGACTGCGACGGCACCCCCGAGTCGTGCACCATCAAGATCATCGAGTCCGATGGACGCCTGGAGCGCTGGGAACCCGACCCAGACTGCGATGGCATCCCCGATGGGAGCGGGTGTCAGGCCTTTGAGTACGATGAAGCAGGCCGAATCATCGCCGCTCAGGTGGATCAAGACTGCGACGGCACCGTCGATGGCCTCTCCTACACCGCCAGATACGACGCCCAGGGCCGCTTGCTCTCCCAGAGCTTTGACACCGACTTCGATGGCACCCCCGATGACCAGTGCGAACGCTGGGTTTATGGCCCGGATGGCGCCCAACTGGAGCGAGAAGTCGATCAAGGGTGCGACGGCGTGCCCGAAGACTGCGCCTGGCACACCCACGATGGGCAAGGGCGGCTGATTGGAACCGTCTACGGCCAGGGCCAGGGGTGCACACAGCGCCATTGCATCACTTACGAGCACTCAGAGGGCGGTGATGTCCGCATCACCACCTCCGATCTGGGCTGCGATCAGGAGCCCGAGACCTGCTGGCACCACTTCTTTGACGCACAGGGGCGCGATATGGGCTCCCAGGAGTATCCAGGCTGCGGTCAAGAGCAGCGCAACTGCCGCCTCAACCTCTACGACGAGCAGGGCCCTGGATTCTGGACCGGATTTGACCATGACTGCGACGGTTTCCTCGACGAATGCCTCGTCACCAACCGCGCCCCCGAGAATGTTCGCCCCGGAACAAGCATCATCCAGCAACGAGACTTTGACTGCGACGGCCAGGCCGACCTGATCTGCCACGCCGAAGAGCGCAACGCCGCCGGAGACATCACGCTCAGCCTCATCGACTTTGCCTGTGATGGCCAAAGCCCCACCTGCTCCCGCTACCAATACGACTCCCAGGGCCGTCTGATCGCCTCCGGCGTCGACATAGGCTGCGACGATGGCCTCGACCAGGAGTGCACCTCCATCTCCCACAACATCCCCGCGAGCCCCTGAGCACACCCTGCGCCGTTGAACCGCCAACGCAAGCGCAAACGCCATGGCAGTCCATCCCCGTTGCGCCTCGCAACATGGCAGTGATGAGGCGGCGCTAGGGTTAAAACTGCCCAGAAAATCCAATCAAGCGCAGATTTTTGGTCACAACGCCCTGTTTTTACCGCTGTCTTAATGTTGGGGTAACGTTGTTTCCTGTCGCGCGGTCCCTCATCAAAACCATGTGTATCGTCCAAACAAGGAGCTTTTGATGGAAACAAGGTGGGTGGTGTTGCTGAGTGCCGTGCTTTTGACGGGAGCTTGTGGTGAACCAGGAGCGATTTCATACACAAGCATCGCCGAGGTCGCCGATCCCCCCGAGGGTGCCGAAGATCTGCCTGAAACTCAGGAAGGGGAAAACGGAGAGAACTCACAAGATGAGCAAGAGCACCTCAATCCCACGTCGCCAGATGCTTCGCCTGCGACACCACCGGACACATCGCCAGAAACGCCACCAGAGACCTCATCGCACAACATCCCTTCATTGCCGCCAGATTGGGGGCGCGGAAAATGGACAGTGAGGGATCCGCAGCTGCTTTGCGCTCCTGCCAACGGCGCATGCAAATGGACGCTGACATCTGAAGACGGAAGTGTTCAGTATCAGATCACCGATACCCGCTGTGATGGTCAAATGGACTCTAGATCAACCTGCAGGTTTCTGTACAAAGATCCTGAGCAAACCAGACATGACTACAACTGTGATGGAGTGCCTGAGGGGCGCCGCGCTGAAGATCACTACGATCCCCAGCGGCGCACACGGGAGGTGTTCTCTGGCACGCCAACAAATGGTGGTTCATCTACTTGTACCCGCTACATCTACAATGAAGAGGGGCAGGTGTTATGGCGAGCGATTGATGTGGATTGCAATGGATACGGGAACCACTGCCTTAGCCGTGTCTATGATGACGAAGGGCGCCTTGTGGATGAGAAAGCGGTCGGTCCGTGCGAGTCCGATTATTGCGACGGTTGGCACTGGGACTTTAGCGACGATGGTCGCCAGGTGGTGAGCTGCCGCTACGCCGACAACTGCCAGAGCACAAATCAGGAATCCTGCACCCGTGATGAGTTTGATGAGCAGGGGCGACGGATCCTCGTGGGAGAGCCCGTCATCGATGATCCTTCCGCCGCATGCCTCCACATCCGCTACGAAGGCGAGGCCCGGTGGGAAGGGAAGGATGAGGGCTGTGATGGTCAAATGGACTCTTGTGAGGTCCATTACCAACGGATGGAAATGGACAATGGTCACCATCGAGAGGCCAAATACCTGGACCTCGATTGTGACGGGGCCGCCGATCGTCTGTGTTCTTTCACAGAGTACAACCTTCGCGGGGACGTTGTGGCTTACAGGCTGCAACTGGATGATGACTGCGAGGTCGTACGACGATCATGCAACCTCTACGAGTTTGATGAGCAGGGGCGCCGCGTGGCTCGCTTTGATGATGACGACTGCGACCCCAACACGCCTGCCACGCCGTGCGTCTTTCATGCCTACGACATGGCACCACCTCTGGGCGCCCCTGAGACCATCGTGTGGTCCGATTAGTGGACGCCCAACCCACCACTGTGGCCAAGGCAATCCATAACGGACCTGATGGGTTCAAGACTGGTGAAGGTCAGTGGGCGTTGGTGGGGCCGCTGGAGCCTTTGGGCACGCGGATGGAGGTGATCAGGCGCTGGATCTCCTCGGGCGGCGCCGGGGTAAAGCGCGAGACCGTCAGCGCCACCGCAAAGTTCAGGAACATGCCCAGCGTCCCGATGCCCTCGGGTGAGATCCCCATCCACCAGCCGTCTTTGGTGCCGCCAAGGAACTTGAAGTAGATGATGTAGGCGGAGGTGAAGAGCAGGCCGGTGAGCATGCCCGCGATCACCCCCTCGCGGTTGGTGCGCCTTGAGAAGATCCCCAGGATGATGGCCGGGAAGAAGGTCGAGGCGGCCAATCCAAAGGCAAAGGCCACCACCTGGGCCACAAAGCCCGGCGGGTTGATCCCAAAGTAGCCCGCCAGGACCACGGCAAAGGCCGCAGCGACGCGCGCGGCCAGCAGCTCGTTCTTTTCAGAGATGTCGGGCTTGAAGGTCCGCTTGAGCAGGTCGTGGCTGATGGCGGTCGAGACCACCAGGAGCAACCCCGCCGCCGTAGAGAGCGCAGCGGCCAGCGCCCCGGCGGCGACCAGCGCAATGACCCACGCCGGGAGGTTGGCGATCTCGGGGTTGGCCAAAACCATGATGTCCCGGTCGATGTAAAGCTCGTTGTTGCCTGCGGTCAGGGTGTTGGTGACCACGCGTTGGCCGTGTGGGCCTCGCTCAGCGGCAAATGTGGGCTTGCCCTCAAAGGGTTTGCCCGCCACATACTGGATTTTGCCGTCGTTGTTCTTGTCCACCCAGGCCAGCAGCCCCGTATCCTCCCACTTTCGGAACCATTCGGGCACGCTCTGCTCCGCTTTGGCGCTGTAGGGGGCGTCTCGAACCGTGTCGATGAGGTTGGTGCGGGCAAAAGCGGCCACGGCAGGAGCGGTGGTGTACAGAATTGCGATGAAAAGCAGCGCCCAACCGGCGCTGATCCGCGCGTCGCGCACTTTGGGGACGGTGTAGAAGCGCACAATGACGTGCGGCAGCCCCGCCGTGCCCACCATCAAGGCCGCCGTGATGCACAAAACGTCCAACATCGGCCTTGAACCATCGGTGTAGGGGGCAAAACCAAGCTCTTCGTGGAGCCCGTTGAGCTTGGCCAGCAGCGAAATCGAGTCTCCACCGGCGATCGAGGCCCCCAACTCCCCCGACAAATCCCCTCCAAAGCCCAGTTGGGGGATGGGATTGTTGGTCAACATGATGCTGATGAAGATGGCCGGGAGCATAAAGGCAAAGATCAGGATGACGTACTGGGCCACCTGCGTGTAGGTGATGCCCTTCATGCCCCCCAAAACGGCATAGAAGAAGACCAACGCCATGCCGATCAGCACGCCCAGGTTGATGTCGACCTCCAAAAAGCGGCTAAAGACCACCCCCACGCCGCGCATTTGCCCTGCGACGTAGGTAAACGAGACAAATATGGCGCAGACGACCGCCACCAAACGCGCCGCGCTGGAGTAATAGCGGTCGCCGACGAAGTCCGGCACCGTGAATTTGCCAAATTTGCGCAGGTAGGGCGCCAGCCAGAGCGCCCAAAGGACGTCTCCACCCGTCCCACCCATCAAATAAACCGAGCCATCATAGCCCGCAAACGAGATGATCCCCGCCATGGAGATGAACGAGGCCGCGCTCATCCAGTCGGCGGCCGTCGCCATGCCGTTGGCCAGCGGTGGAACCCCCCCGCCCGCCACGTAGAACTCCTTGGTGCTGCCAGCGCGCGACCAGATCGCGATGCCGATGTAGAGCGCAAAGCTCAAACCCACGATGATAAAGGTCCAGGTCTGGACGCTCATCTCTCTTCCCCCCTCATTTGGCCCACAGGGTGCGTCAATAGGCGCCTGTCCGAGCCCATGGACCAGACAGTGCCGTGCTGCGACGCGCTCCAGGCGGCCCGTTCAGTCCTCTTCGACCCCAAATTGCTTATCAAGCCGGGCCATCAGAAACGTGTAGACAAAGATCAGCACCACAAAGACGTAGATGGACCCTTGCTGCGCAAACCAGAACCCCAGCGGAAAGCCCGTGCCGGGCAACTGAAACTGGTTGAGGGCGTCCACAAAGAGGATGCCGCAGCCGTACGAGACCACAAACCAGATGGAAAGCAGTGTTCCAAGGATCTTCAGGTTGGCCTTCCAGTAGCCAGTGTTGGCCTCTTCGTTTGGGGGCGAGGGGGTGGGTTGGGTCATGTTGGGGCTCTCCGGTCTGGGTGCGCGTTTGTGGTTGTGGGTCACGTCGTGGCCGTCCCCCATCGTAACCCAGGCCCCTTGCGCTTGTCAGCGCCGCAAGACTCGCCGCAGCGCAGATAAACGCGACCTCGTCACCAGGCCCCTGACCCGACAATGTCGCTGTTGGCGAGTCTTTTGGCGCCTTTGGTTACTGTCAGCGTCGGGAGAGACGATGGTATAACTTGTTTGGGATTTAAGCGTCTGAACCAGCAGCCCAACGTGTGCCCGGCGTCTTTTACAAAAGTGCACACTTCACTGCGCCGCGCACCACCAAGTTCAGTGTACGGTGTGGTCAACTCCAGGCTGGCGTGTGGTCCAGACAGATGCGACGTCTGCGGCGCCAGCGAGATTGGGTCAAGGAAGGACGACGAGGGGTCTAAAGGGGGTCACAACAATGGGATACCAAAGACAGCGCCCGGGATGGTTTGTGCTGTGCGTGGCAGGGGTTCTGCTTGCGTTATGCAGCACCGCTCAGGCTCAGGACACGTCTCTGAAGACAAAAGAGCGGGTCAACTACGGGCGCGCCCATGGCGGGCTGTCGTTCTTGAGCGAGATGAGTTCGCTTGAAGCCGTCGCAGGGACTTTTGGCTGGGGGCTCTCCGTGGGCCGCCGTTGGGGGGCCTGGGGGGCCTTCATCCAGATGGAGCACAACATCTGGGTGTTGACCGAGGTGGGCGGCGGTCCTTTTGACAGCGTCGTCAACTTTGGTCTTGGCGGCGAGGTCCTCTACTACAAGCAGTACGTGCGCAGCAGCATGGCGCTGGGCACCTCCACGGCGCTCTTTGACACCATCCTTGATGATTTTGGGGAGACCGGATTTTTCCTCGACATCCGTCCCATGGGCTACCGCGTCCCTTTGGACAACCTCATCATCGAACTCGACCCGCTCTCGTTCATCGTGATGGTGCCCATCATTGAGGGCATTCCGCTGGTTCAACTCTCATACCGTTCGGTGGTCAGCGTGGAGGTGGCGTTTTGAAAACCTCAACACGATGGACAACCGCGGCGTTGCTCGGCGCATCGCTCTTGCTCCTGACGAGCGCTGCGTCTGCACAGGATGTGGACCCAAAAACATCGCCCGATGTGGTGGATTCCAAGCGCCACATCTTCTTCCAGATCGAGGCCCACTCGTCGCTGCTCAGCGACGCGCCCGATCGTTCGGTCTTCTCGGCTTCGCGCGGTGGTGCGCTGCGGGCAGGATACCGGTGGAAACGTTGGGGCGTCTTTGGCCATGTGGAGCAGAACCGCTGGCTGACCAGCGAGATCACCAACCAGCTCACCGATGGGGTGCTGAACCTGGGCGTGGGCACCGACTACCGCATCTTCAACGATCGCCTGCGAGCCAGCGTCACGGTGGGCTCCTCGACGCTGCTCTTTGACACGCTCCTGCATGAGGCCGGAGAGACCGGCTTCTTTATGGATCTTCGCCCCGGTGGCCTGCGGTGGTTCCCCACCGACTTTATGGCGCTGGAGTTCCACCCGCTGACCTACTCGTTGATGATCCCGGTGGTCACCACCCCCAGGATCGCTCACATCCAGTACCGGACCGTCTTCATCGTGGAGTTCAGGCTATGAAGAAGCACATGACGACATTCTGTGTGGTGGTGCTGATCTCGCTCCTGGCGACCCAGGCCTGGGGGTACACCATCAGCAGTGGCTTTACCGAGTCCTGCCACGAGGCCATGACCACACAGGCCATCACGACCAACACCGATATCCCAGAGGACTTTCAGCCCGTCGCGGTGCCCATTCCAGACAGTGAGATCTGGCGCCTGTTGGCTGAAAACCTCCCCGCAGACCGGGGCGCGCTGGAGATGTCCGGAGAGAGCGGCGACTTGATCCTGGTCAGTCTGGTCCTGGGCGTGCGTGCGCCCGACACTGAGGGCCACTCGGTGACCAACCTGGCCACCCTCAGAGACGCCCACACCAACCCCGCTGGCCAGTATCCCCACTTTCTGCGCAGCACATTGGATGACGGCGACGCAGGGAACATCAAGGCCATCGACGGGTCCATCAAGCACTTTCGCGACACCGTTCAGATCGCGCTGGCGTATCTAAAGTTCCCCCCCGAGGCTCAAATCATCTCGACGCTCACCTACGCCGACTTCTACGGACAGGTGCGGGTCGAGGTCTGGGCGCCGATGTTCTTTTTGGGCATCGCCATCCACGCACTCCAGGATTCGTTCTCTCACACCGTCCGCAGCGACGATCTGATGAAGATCCGCCACGTGATGAACTTCATCGATGCCGTCAACACTGGCCATGAGCCGGGGCGCGATGGTCTGGCTCACTCGGGCGCCATGGACAACTGCCAGGAAGACGCCAAAGAGATCGCCGATGTGGCCATCATGGCCACCCAGGAGCTGCTCAACGCCACCGCAAACTCGGTCGTCAGCGATGATCTGGCGCCCATCGACACGTTCATCGATCGCTGGTTCCAGTATGAACCCGGCTGCAACTCCAAAAACAACTTCTGTGACTCCAAATGGACCCCCATCGCGCGCCGTGAGCCCACCGGTCCCTTCATCGCAGGGGCCTTTGACTGTTCTCAATGCTCGCTGACGCGTCACACAGACCCCAAAGCCGGGATTTTCTTTGTGCTGATGGCCGCAGCGGTGGCGTTGGCGCGCCGAAAGCGCCGTCAAGCATGACCTGAAACACTGCGGCTTGGGGTTCAACCCGCTATGGGAAGGGTTGGCGTGCTCTAAAGGGGCGTGGAGGCCGCCTGGACCTGGAGATCGCGCGGGGATGGGTCGTGTATGGCGCCCGGTTTGTCCCTCAACAGGCCCCCCGAAGCGTTGTTGCGGAAGGCCACCAGCCCTGAAAGCACCGAAAGGGCCACCTCTTCGGGGGCATCGGCCCCAAGATCGACCCCCACGGGCGTCTGTACCCTGGAAAGATCCTGTTTTGAAGGGGCCTGCCCGCTGGCCACAAGGGCTTGAATCAGTTGCATGGTGCGTCTGCGCGGGCCCATCAAGCCGATAAAGGCCGCAGGGCTGGCCAGAAGGTGCGGCAGAAGCTCCAAATCATCGTCGTAGTCGTGGGTCATCACCAAAATGTGGCTGTGAGGCCCGATTTGGGTGGCCTCAAAGAGCTCGGCGATGGTGTTGGCGGTCAGGACCCGAGCCGTTGGGAAGCGTTTTGCGTGCGCCATCAACGATCGACGGTCCGCGACCTGCACCCTCCAGCCCATGGCCGAGGCCATGCGCGCCAGCGGCTGCACATCATCCCCCGCGCCAAAGACCGTCAGCGTCAGCGCCGGGCGAATCGTCTCCACAAAGACCCGACAATCGCCCACATCAATGGACTTTGAGCGGCGCCGAGGCCGCAACTCACGTCGAATCTGTGCCACCAGGGCATCTGGCACACCCAGATCATGCCCGTCTCGCGTCACGCGCTTGCCCACAAGCCCATCCGGGCCCGCAAAAATGGTCCCCACGTCGATATCACAGCTTTCCTGCTGTGCTCGCCGTGCCAAAGAGGCCAACGAGAGCGCCCCTGTCCCCCAGCGCTCCAAAAAAACCTCCACGACGCCGTCGCAACCCGACCCATAAGGGCCACGGGGGTTGAGCGGGGTGCCGCGGGTGTCAAAATGGACCAGGTTGGGGCCTGCTTCGGTCAACGCCCAGGCCCGGCGGCCAAGGTGTTTGTCCAAACACCCCCCGCTGATCATCCCCGTGCGCTGCCCATTGGCCTGCACCAGGACTCTGGCGCCTGGGAGCCTGTAGGCCGAACCCCGAACGTCCACCACAGTGCCCACCACCACATCGGGGCTGCCCTCGGCGGCGTGGGTGTCGAGCAGTTTGTGCAAATCGGTCATGGTGTTTGCCCCGGTGTTGTGTCATCGACATCTCATACCAAGATGCAGACGAAAGGCTTGCTTTGGGCCGTCACAAATCAGACTTGGTATCACAAGAGCCATTTTAGGCGCGCCTTGTGTCAAACACACATGCATTCGGCGACAAACGGTATACGGAACGTGCCAGCCCACAAAGGGATGGCACGTCGCAAGGCCAAGGTGCGCCCGTAAAGGGCGCCCCGGCTGCTTCGCGGCGCAACAGGAATGGAGGGAAGGGGGAGGGGAGGGCTCAGACGAAGAAGTCAGGCAGCAGATCGGCGCCAGGGGTGACGGCGTATTGGTCCAGGTCGGTGACGCCTTCGGCTGCAAGCACGTCATCGTCAATGAAGAAGTTGCCAGTGCACTCGGCGCTGGGGCGGTTGAATATGGCGTAAGCCGCGTCGCTCATGATGTCGACCTTGCGGCAGCGCGCCATGGAGCTGTCGCCGCCAAGGAGGTTCTGGACCGCGGCGGTGGCGATGGCCGTTCTGGGCCACAGCGCGTTGACGGCCACGCCCTGGCTGCGGAACTCGCCGGCCATGCCCAGCACGCACATGCTCATGCCGAACTTGGCCATGGTGTAGGCCACGTGGTTCTTGAACCAGCGCTCCTCCATGTTGAGCGGCGGCGAGATGTTCAAGATGTGGGGGTTGTCGCCCTTGAGCAGGTGGGGCAGGCAGAGCTTGGAGGTCAGGAAGGTGCCGCGCGTGTTGATCTGATGCATCAGGTCGTAGCGCTTCATGGAGGTCATCGGGGTGGGCGTCAGCGAGATGGCGCTGGCGTTGTTGACCAGGATGTCGATCCCGCCAAACTTCTCCACGCCCTTGTCGATCGCCGCCTGGATCTCCTGCTCAAAGCGGATGTCCACCTTGCAGGCCAGCGCCTGACCGCCTGCGGCCTCGACCTCTTCGGCGGCCGTGTAGATGGTGCCGGGGAGGTTGGGCTTGGGCTCGGTGGTCTTGGCGGCGATGATGATGTTGGCGCCGTCCTGTGCGGCCCGCAACGCGATCGCTTTGCCGATGCCCCGGCTGGCGCCGGTGATAAAGAGGGTCTTGCCTTTCAGATCTGCCATGGCGTGGTGCTCCGTGGTGGGTGCGGTTTGAGATTTTCCCCTGCGCGCTTCGTGCATACTCCGGGCGGCGTTGGAAGGCACATCGTTGGCTTCCAGGGCTCTTCGTCATGCTCGCCCCCGCGCGCTGACCCCGATCTCAGGGTGTGACGCGAGGCCCACAAATTGCCATAGACAACATTGCTTGTTCAAGCCGCGCGGCGATTCTTCTTGCGGCGGACCATCACCAGCAACCCAAGGAGTCCCTGCGCGGCCCAGAGATTGCCCCCAGAGCGGTGGTGGCTGGCCACGGCGCAGCCCTCGTCGTCTTCGGGCGACGCGCCCCCTTCACCGCCTGCGGGCGCCTCTTTGCTCTCCGCGCCGGGTTTGGCTGGCTCGGGCGCTTCTTTTTTGTCGTCTTCGGCGGGCTTGCTGGCGCCGCCACCCGCTTGTTTCAGGTCAATCTCGGGGATGTCCTGACGCACGACATTCTCCAGCGTCATCGCGCCCCGAGGGGCGTCGGCCAGATCGCGCGCGGCAGCGGGGGCGGGTCTGGCGTCAAAGTTTCCAGGAGGGCCGCCCCAACGACCACGGACCGGGTTTTCGCACTTGATTTCACCGGTCCAGGGGTGGCGGATGATGTAACGGCCCTGGAAGTTGTTGACGCCGCCGGGCTTGGAGGCCTGCTCCAACTCTTTGTTGGGCCCATACCACTCACGGCCACCCACGATCGGGCCAGCGGCCTTGAAGACCAGATCTTCTTTGAGCTCTTCCTTGGTGTAGCGGGCGTGCAAACGCGTCAGCACAAAGCCGTACTGCGGTTTGCCGTCGATGACATCGGCCCCCAGGGTCAAAAAGTCCTGCCCCGTCAGATTGGGCCCAGGGCAAGGATCGCAAGTCGAGGCGTCCCAGGCGTACTCCGTGATGACCGCGCCCTTGTTCTTCTTCAGCGTGCGGTCAAAAAGGGCCGCATAGAACTCCCCAAACTTCCCTTTGGCGTCTTCGCCCACACCAATGTTGGTGGGGATGGTGGCGTTGGGAAAGTTGGCCATCTCGTAGCGCTGGCCGCGCGCCAAAATGTGCACAATCAGGTCTTGTGGGCCATTGGCGTTGAGCAGCCCCAAACGCACGGGCAAGCTGAAGGTGTCCGAGTCGTAATAGAAGCGCAGCGGCGACAAAACCGCCTTGTTGTCTTTGAACTTGATCTTCTTGGCGTCCACCTTGGCCACAAAGAACTTGGTGCCCGCCTCCACATAGGGCCGCAGCACCGGCTCGGCCCCCTCGGGGATGTTGTACTTGTTCTGTTTAAGCCACTTATCGAGCGCCCCCGAGTCGTTGGCGCTCAGGATCACAATGTCGTACTCGCCGACCTTGAACTGCGCCTCGATCTTGACCGCCGCTTTTTCATCGACCGCATCTTCCAAGACCATGCCAGGGGCAGCGCCGCCAAAGGCGCGGACCTCGTACTTGGGCATCGGGGCGCAGGGGTCCATCTCCCAATACTCGACAAGGCGCGGGGCGGCCATCTGGTCGACCTTGTCAAAAATGGCCTGATCCAGAGTCTGGACGTTCTCCTTTTGGAGCACGACCGGCACGGGGACGACCATGGCGAAGTCGCTGGGCGGCCCCTGGTAGTTGTTTTGCATGGACAGGACGGTGCGTTTGCCGTCGCGCATCATGACCGTCATCGTGGCGTTGTTGAAGAGCTTGGTGTCTGCCCCTCCCACGTAAAAGCCGCAAAAAGCCTCGGCCTGGGCGCTCCAGGCCATGCCCGCGCAGGCCACCAATGTGGCCAACGCCAGAGCGCGCGTCGTCTGTGTCATCGTCTTCATCCCTCTCCTCCGCTTGGCGGTCCATCGTCCCTGGGTATGGTTTTGCGTATCGCACACCCCAGGGCTTGGTGCAATGGCTGACCAGGCAAGGCCCGGTGCAGCGCATGTTCTCCCATCTTAACATTAGGTGGATCCCGCGGTGATGGGGCTCTTTGCCAAAGATACCTCAATGTGTCTTTGGCGGTGCTGGGGAAGGAAACGTCCAAACGGTCAAATGGTGCTGGTATTTTTGGCGCTTCGGCCGCTTTGAATGCCAGGCAGGGGGCTGGCGATGGGGGTTTGGCAGGCCTTCATCAGGTGCTGGAGTTCTCTCGGGACAGGTCGGCGTGGGGGTTGGGGACGTCCAACTCAAAGAGCACGTGCTTGTGGATGAAGCGCCCCAACCAGCGCGTCTGGCGCAGCTCCAGGCCCACCTCTTCAAAGAGCCCATGCCAGCCTTCCACCGTGCGAAAGTGCAGGTGCTCCTCTTGCTCTTTCATCTGACCTTCACCGCGCAACCGGTTGGCGCGCCTGTCCAGAAAGTCCAGCAGCTTGTGCTCCGCCTCGCTCTCAAAGGTCGACTCCGTCACCACGATCCTGCGCCGGGCCACCCGCAGCGCCTCTTCAAGGACCGCCCGCTGGTTGTGGGCGTGGTGCAGGACGAGGCTCAACACCACCGTATCGACGCTCTTGTTGCTCAGCGGCAAGCGCTCGCCGTTGTAACACACGTGGGACAGGCGCGTTTTGTTGAAGTTGGTCACGTCGGCCAGGCGCAGGTTGCGGTTTTCGCGCATCAAGCCAAGCGCCACGTATCCCTCACCGCAGCCCAGATCCAAGATGGAGTGGCCCACCACGTGGGGATCAATCTGGTGGGCCTTGTTGCGACCACGGCGGCGCAGCACGCCGTCGAGCCACAGATCAAAGAGGTCCACGGCGGCAAAGACCGCAAAGCCTATCCAGACAAACCAGACCTGCTCTTTGTGGGGCCAGCCCAGGTAGGTAAAGTAGGTCAAGAATGAGGCAAACGACGCCCACACCCACGCCCAGCGCAACGGCCCCACAAAGGGCACCAGCACCAAGACCCAGGTCAAATACCAGGGGTGCACTGTGGTGGCGGTCAGCAGATAACCGGCCAGGAGAAGCGCCGTGGCCTGCAAGACCTGGGGCGGGCGGCTAAGCGGGTGGACGGCAAAAATGGCCACCGCCCAGCCCATGAAAATCATCCGCAGCGCTGGACCCAGCAGCTTGCTGGTGTCCTGGTCTGTCACCAGGTACCCCAGCTCTTTAAGGCCCATGTAGAGGCCGCTGTTGAACTCAAAGAGCCTCACATAAAGGTCCAGCGAGCTGTGCACGTTGGCCAGCGTCTCGGGTTGCCACAGCACCGCCGCCATCAAGACCCCCAGGATGGCGGTGGGGATGGCGCCGCGCAGCCCCCAATAGCGCAGCCACACCGGACCGGCACAAAACGGCACCAGTTTGACCATGCCCGCCATCAACCAGCCCACCCAGGAGGCCTTGGCCTTGCCCGCGTAAAGACCCCAGATGGCCAGCCCCATGCCCAGCATCATGGCCGCCTCGGAGTGGCCCTGGCCCGCAAAGACCACCAGCACCAGCGGGTTCCAGGCGTAGAGGACCAACGGCCACAGCGGGGCCTCGACGCGCTGGCGCGCTTTGATCATCAACGCCAGCCCGCCCAGCTCCGCGCCGATGAAGATGGTCTTGATGACCAGAAAAGAGCCCGCCCACCCCAGCCACGGGTAGAGCCAACCCCCAAGCACAAAAAACGACTGCGTCAGCGGCGGGTAGACGCTGTAATAATCGGGGGAGTTGAGCTTTGCGAAGAGCGGATCGGCGGCAAATTGGGCCAGCGCCGGGTCCGAGGGGCGAAACTGGTAGGGGTTGATGCCTTCAGACATCAACCAACCGTCCCAGATGTACCGAAAGAAGTCGTCCGAGAGGTCAGGGACCAACGGCAAAAGCGTCAGACGAAAAACCAACGCCCATCCAAAGAGCGTCTTGGCATCGTTCAACGCCGTACGGTTGCACTTCCAGGCCCAGAGCATGGCGATGAACGCCACTGTATACCACACCGTCAGCCACGGCAGGTTGGCCCGCTCCAGACCCTGAAAAACCATCAAGACCAGCATCAACTCCAGCACCACCGCCGACAAGAGCGCTGGCCCGTGTTTCCAATCTTTGCCCACGTTGTTTGTCCTCTGTTGAGTTGGCTCCTTTGACGCTCAGGCGTCGTTTGTGTTTTCCCAGCCCAGACACCGGGCCATCGTCTGCACGACGGCCTCGGCGTGGAAAAATGGCAACATGTGGCCCGCCCCTGGCAGCGTCACAAAGCGCGCCAGCGGGTTGTTCATCCGGACCACGTCGTACACGGCCCGCGCCTGGGGCACGGGCACGATCATCTCAGCGGCGCCGTGGATGAAGACCGTGGGGGCGGCGATCTGCGGGGCGTTGCCCATCAACGCCTTCCACGGAGCGCCCTGGGTCAAGCGGGCCATGTTGAGCAAAATGTCGGGGCGCCCTGCCAGGCGCTGGGTTTCATCCATCACCACACCCGGCGGCAACCCTTCGGGCATAAAGAGCGGCGCCATGAAGGTCGCCACGCTGGCGGCGCTCCAGGGCATCAGCCACGACCACGACATCAACTTGCCGCCCAGGTAGAGCGCCTTGCTCAACCCCGGCAGCTGCAAAAGCCGGTAAGACCACGTCACCGGGTAACCCAGCGTGGCCAAGAGCGTCAGCGACGACACTCGCCCTGGATAGCGCGTGGCCACAAACTGAGCCACCGCGCCGCCGTGGCTGTGTCCCACCACGTCCACGGCCCCCTCCCAACCCAGCGCGTCCGCCACCGCCATGGTCGCATCGGCCAGCGGCCCCAGACCCAGCGCCTGGGGCGGCACATCGCCGCTGCGTCCAAAACCTGGCAAATCAAAAGCCGCCACCTGACCGTAACGGCGCAACACCGCCACCGTCGGCGCCCAGGTGTCCATGTGTCCGGGGTTGCCGTGGATCAGGAGGAAGCGACGGGGGGCTTTTGTGTCTGGGTGGGCTTCAAAGTGGGCCACGCACAACGACACCACCCCACCACCAAGGAGGACATCCATATGACGGGCATCATCGTAAAGGCTCATCGCCAACCCACAGCCAATCCATACCAAATTGCATGGCGTCAGTGTGGCTTTGGACCACACGCGTTGCAACCTGTTTTGGAGGAGAAGCGCTCGGAGAGGCGAGCGGCTCTGTGGGGTGATGGGGCGCTGCGGTTCAAGCAGCGCGGCTCGCCTCTCCGTGAGCTTCTTACCTGGGTTTTACGGCCGGTTTGGATTGCGGTTACATCGTGACCGCATATTTTTGGATTTTGTTTGGGCAAAGCAGCCCATGGAGGCTGCAAATGGGGCTTTTAATCCCCGTGAACACGGGGTTGACGCCTTGGTTGGATGGTGGGGGCCTGCGACGGGGTGGGGGGCGTCAATCGTCGGCCAGCGCCTTGGTGAGGTCTTCATCAAAGCGCTTCAAGGCCCCAAAATGTGCTTCGGTGTGGATTTGTGGATCATCGTCGAGGGCTTCGCTCAAGACATCGTGCAGCGATGAGGCCAGACGCTCGCGCAAGATGAAGACGGGCCGCGTCCTGGGGTCGAGGTGGTGGGCCTGAAGCACGCGCTGCCCCAGATCTTGGTCTACCAACCGCTCCCAACCCAACTCCACGGCCTCCTCACCAAAGATTTGTTGCAGGTCCAGCACCAGTTCTTCGACTTCGTCCTGGAGTTGGCGCAGCTCGGCGGTGGCCATCTCGACCTCGGCCACGCGGCAGTGGACCTTGTCGGGTTGGATGAAGACCCGGAAGTCGGCGCGGAAGTGGATCTCGCGGCGAACCTGGTCTGGGCCTGTGATCACCGCCTGACCAATCCATCGGGGGCCAAACTCACCGTGGGTCCAATCCTCATCGGTGATGTCCATCGTGGCCTCATCCCAGCCCGCGTCGTTGCACCAGGCCAGGCGCAGGTCTCTGGGGGCGTGGCCACGGTAGTGGTGGGCCTCAAGGAGGTAGCGCGGCCGATAGCGCTCGGTGTCTTCAATGACCGACGCCGCGTCGGTTTGGTGGTGTTCGTGCAGCCACGACGCCCAGGGCTCGGCCCCCAGCGTCTCTTTGACGGCCTCAAGGCCCGCCTCTTTGCCCTCGACCTCGGGCCAGCATGCCAGCGCGTGGCGGACTTCCTTGAGCCGGTCGTCGGCGGGCGTAGAGGTGATGATCTGGCGCAGTGCTTCCAGATGGGTTTGGCTCATGATGGGCTCCTGGCCAGTGTGCTCAAACCTTCCGAGGTATGGTTTGAGGCTGCGTTGGGCCCTTGTGCATACACCATTGCGGCGCGCGGACAAACCTGCGGGCGGTTGAATCAGCCGTAACTGGCGCCGTCGAGAACGCCCAGGACCGTCTCGGCCTCAGAGAGGCGCTCTTCGATCCCCATCAACCGGGGGCGCAGCCGCTCCAGGTGTCCGGCAAAGCTGCGCTGGAGGGTCAGCAGCATGTGGCCAAAGGTCCGACGGTTGAAGGCCAGACCGCTGGGCGAGCCTTTTTCAGCGTTGAGGTTGATGGACTCGTCCAAAAGGTCGAGCGCCTCTGAGGTGTTGCCGGTGGTCAGCAGCAGCTCGGCCATGGAGGCCGACGTGCGGGCCAGCCCCGCGATGTCGCCAAGCTCTTTTTGGTGGTCGAGCGCGCGCTCAAGGTGGTCCATGGACTGCTCCAGCCGCCCACGGCGAAACTCCAGCCGCCCCATGGTCTCCCAGACGCGCCCCAACTCGCGGGCGCTGCTCAGTTGCTGGTAGAGCTGCTCGGCGCTGATGGCGTGATCCAGCCCCATCCACCAGGCGTCGTCTTCTCGTCCCGGTCTGGCGCGGGCGTAGAGGGGCAAGCGCGCCAGCAGGTGCTCGGTTTCGGCCAACTCGCGCACGGCCACGGGGTTGTGGGGCTGTTCTTTGTGCAGCGCTTCAAAGATTTCGCGCGATTGACCCAGCAGGTGTACGGCCTGAACGGGATCGCCAAGGCGGACGTAGAGCGAGGCCTGATCGTTGAGCAACCGGGCGGCCTCGACGGGCTCGCCGCGCTCCATCAAGAGCCTGCTGGTGCGGGTCAACTCGGTCAAGCCGGTCTCCAACGCCTCTTTGTCACCCAGGTCGTAGCTGACGTGGGCGAAGAGGGCGGCCAGCTCACCAAAGAGTTCGGCTTCGGCGCCGGTGG
This sequence comes from uncultured Pseudomonadota bacterium, assembly GCA_937123825.1. GTDB lineage: Bacteria > Myxococcota_A > Bradymonadia > Bradymonadales > CAKZKQ01. Next base: position 18,156 of record CAKZKQ010000065.1, on the reverse strand, counting down.
GGCAAGTCTGGCGCGCCATTTGGAGAGACTCCATGGCGTTTTGGAGCGTGAAGGGGTGGCCCATGGCCGAGCCCTGCCACTGCAGGCGCGCCATCTCCATCAAGCAGCGCGCCTTGGTGGTGGCGTTGCGCCGCGTGGGGGGCAGCTCCGAGGCGATGTCCAGGGCCTTGCCGACGATCAAATACGCGCGTCTGCAGTCCCCGCGCTGGGCGACCTCAACGGCGGCCTCCAGAAAGCGCTCGACGGCGGCCAGCGGCTCGCCGGCCTCATGCAGGTGCTGTGCGGCCATCGCCTTGTCGCGGGTGACAGCGCGCTCCGGGCGCGTGATCCGCGCAGGCGGCGCGGGCCGCGCCCAGATGGTCGTGGGCGTGGTGTGGGGCCTCAGCGGCGGGTTTGGCAAGGCCTCGTCGCCCACATCCAGCGCCGTGGCATCGCCCAGCGGTGCGATCTCTTCTTGCGAAAAGACTTCGGCATAATCGCCCGCGGGCGGTCCGGTGGCGACCGTGTCGTGGCGCGACGGCGGGGCTTTGGGGGCTTGGGCCAGTGGGGTCATTGGCTCAATGACGGCCTGGGTCGGAGGCTCGGCGAAGAGGGTCGTGGACTCGTCGTCTTCTTCGAGCGCCTCTTCGGTGTCCTGACCCAGGATTTGACCCATGCGCATGTGCCAATGACCCCGCAATGAGGGCAGCATGGAGGCGCGCAGCGCCTGGTAGGTCTCCATGGGCATCGTCGCGCGCCCATCGCCGTTGTCTTCGAGCGCCACGCCTGCGTCAAAGGCCTCCTGGAGGGCCTCCAGGATCTCGATGGTGTTTGTTTCGAGCAACTCGGCGACCAGCGCCGCTTCAAAGGACGGTCCTTGGATGGACGCGGCCCTCAAAACCCGCTTTGCGCGCTGCCCCAACGATTTAAGATCCACCTTGGGGGCGTTGGGCCTTGCCTGTGAGTTGCCTTGGTTCAATTCAATGACGCAGCCTTCGTCCTGGGCGCGCAGCGTGTCGAGCAAAGCGGCCAGCGGCGTGTCTTTGGGGCACTGGGCCAACGTCATGACCATGGGCAGCTTCAGCCAGCCCTTGCGCCCCAAGAGCGCCTGGAGGCTGGAGACGGTGGCCTCGTCGGCCTTGTCGAGCTGCTCCATGAGGATGACCGCGCGGGCACCGCTGTGCTCTTCGAGTCGGTTGCCCATGCTGGCGATGGCCGCCTCGATCGAGATCGACCGCTGCTCACCCAACAGCCTCTTGCGCAGCCCCGTAAACACGCGGTCGCGGGCCTGCTCAAAGAGCGAGTGCTCGCCCGTCAGGAGCCACTCAAGCTGCTCTCCCAGGTCATCCATGGGGCCGCGCGTGGCCCACGGCCGGTCACACGGCACCCGGATCACCACGGTGTGGGCCGCAAACTCGGGCTCTTGGCCCGAGCGCACGCCCACCAGTGCAGTGTGGCGACGTTGTTCAAGCCGCCTGACCAACTCGCTGTGCTTGTTGTTCTCCACGCCTCTCCCCCCAGCGTATCAGGCCACGTCCTGTGGCCGCCCAGACCATGCGTTGACATCATGTCTACACAACGATGCGCTGTCCAGATACAAGGCGCGCAAATGGCATCAAACCCAACCCCAGGCTTTGACCCGGCGCTGACGGTGCTCAAGTTCTGTCCCCAGATGGGGAACACAAGGAGCCAAAGAACACGCCCATGAACCTTCACAATGCTTTGATGACGCGTCGCACCTTCCACCACTACCAGCCCGGGGCGGTCCCCCAGGAGGTGGTCGATAGGGCCCTTGAGGCAGCCCACCAGGCCCCCTGCCACAAGCACACCTGGCCGTGGCGCTTTACCATGGCGGGCCCGCAGGCGCGTCAAGCGCTGGTCCCCCTGGGGATTGCCCTCAAAGAGAAGAAAAAGACCCTCAACGACACCGCGCGCATGGCGATCACCGCCAAGCTCTCCAACCCCGACCGCCTGGTGGTGGTCAGCGTGGTGCGCACCGACAACGCCTTCCAGGCCCGCGAGGACTACGCCGCCGCGTCCTGCGCCATCCAAAACATGCACTTGAGCGTGCACGCCGACGGTTACGGCGCCAAGTGGAGCTCTGGGGGCATCACCTCACACGCAAAGACCTACGAGATCCTGGGGATCGACCCCCAAATCGAAGAGATCATCGGCTTTGTCTGGATCGGTGTCCCCGGCAATGACCCGCCCAAAGTGGCGCGCCCCGGCCTTGAGACCGTCGTGCGCCAGACCGATTGAGCAAAGCGCTCAGGCCTGGAGGATGCCCCGACAGGCCGCCACCAACATCACCAGCCCCAGGATGATGAGCATCACAAAGACGCCGTTCTGGAAGCGCTCGGGGTTGATCTTCTTGCGTATCAGCGCGCCCACCCCGGCGCCCAGCGCCAGCGCCACCAGGCCCGCCAGGTAGAGCGTGCCCACCTCGGCCGTCCACATGCCCTTGAGCCCGTGGGCGATGACCAGGATGGTGGTGGTGACCAGGAAATAGGTCTGGAGTGTCACGCGGAAGGTCTGCGGAGACCAGCCTTTGTTGCTGGCGTAGACCACCGCCGGGGGACCAGCGATGGTGAAGGCGCCGTTGAAGACCCCCGCCAGCAGGCAGAGCGCAAAGTCACTGACCTTTTTCATCTTGCGCGAGGGCTTCCAGGGCGCCTTGCCGCGCAGCTTCATGGCCCCAAACCCAATCAAAAAGATGCCCAGCGCGATTTTGACGGGGTTTTCGGCCTCGGGGGCGAGCAACATCAAGCCCAGCGGGATGCCCAGCGTCGAGACGACGATCAAGTAACCGGCCGCCTTGAAGTCCAGCGAGCGCCACTCGGGCAAGAGCAGGATCACCGAGGTCGTCAGGCCGATGAGGGCCATCAACGGCGAGGCGGTGGGGAGGCCCACCAGCACGGCCATCATCGGCATCGCCACCAGCGCGTCACCAAAACCAAAAATCGTGCGCGTCGTTGTGCCAGCAAAGAGCGCCGCAGCCACCATCACAATCAAGAGCGGATCCATTCACCAGCCCTCTTTAAGCACCGCAGCGTGCTGCGGCGATGTCATCGTGCCTTGTCCGACACCCCATGGCGCACCTGTGGCGTGAGCGTTGGTGGGCAAAGGGGGCGGTGGAATTGAAAGTCCTGGGGTCCCGGCGCCGTCCTTTGTTGAGGGAGGGCTTTGGGAGATTCGGGTCTGCCTCGGCAATGCCTGGGTTGATGCAGATTTGCGAAGGCTGTTCGCTTTTTAGTGTCTTTGTAGTTTGCGCGCAAGACAAAAAGCGCGCTCCCATCTTCTGGATGGACGATTTTTTATGGCGTGGCAATGGGCAGCGGTCTGCCTGTGTGAATGCAAACACGCCTTAACGTGCGCTTTGAAGGTGTTTTGGGTCTTGCAGGGGCACCCTTTGGGTGCTTAGATGTCGCCCGTAGCAAGGCCCCCCTCTTCATGTTGCAGGTGTTGGGGACGCGACCAACCAAGTGGAGCCGGCCAGTCCTGGGTTGTGACTGGCGTTGGCTCCTTTAGACAAAGCACGGATACCATGACGAAGACGGTAAGCATCGCAGAGGCCCTCGGTGGAAGCATCGAGATTGGCCAGCAAGTGACGGTAAAAGGATGGGTGCGCACGCGCCGGGACTCCAAAGCGGGGATCTCGTTCGTGCAGGTCAATGACGGCTCGAGCTTCAATTCCCTGCAGGTTGTCGCTGGGGCAGAGCTGGACAATTACGAGACCGAGGTCAAGCGTCTGGGCACGGGCTGCTCGGTGATTGTCACCGGCGAGTTGATCGAGTCCCCCGCCAAGGGCCAGAGCGTGGAGCTGAAGCCCTCGTCGCTGGAGGTGGTCGGCTGGGTCGATGAGCCCGACACCTACCCGATGCAGGCCAAGCGCCACAGCATGGAGCACCTGCGTGCCAACGCCCACCTGCGGCCTCGGACCAACCTGGTCGGCGCCGTCATGCGCGTGCGCAACTGCCTGGCGCAGGCCGTGCACCGCTTCTACCACAGCCGCGGCTTCATGTGGGTCCACACGCCCATCATCACCGCCAATGACGCCGAGGGCGCCGGCGAGATGTTCCGGGTCTCGACGCTGGACATGGCCAACCTGCCGCGTGACGACAAGGGGCAGGTCGACTTCTCGCAGGACTTCTTTGGCCGCGAGGCGCACTTGACGGTCTCGGGCCAGCTCAACGTCGAGGCCTACTGCCTGTCGATGAGCAAGGTCTACACCTTTGGCCCCACCTTCCGCGCCGAGAACTCCAACACGCGCCGTCACCTGGCCGAGTTCTGGATGATCGAGCCCGAGATCGCTTTTGCCGACCTCAACGACGACATCGATCTGGCCGAAGACTTCCTGAAGTTCATCTTCAAGGCCGTTTTGGACGAGCGCGGCGACGATCTGGCCTTCTTCAACCGCTTTGTCCTCAAGGGCTGCATCAAGCGCCTTGAGGATCTGGTGACGTCCAAGTTTGAGCGCATGACCTACACCGAGGCCATCGCCCACCTTGAGAAGGCCAAGCGCAAATTTGATTTCCCCGTCAAGTGGGGCATCGATCTCCAATCCGAGCACGAGCGCTACCTTACCGAAGAGGTTGTGGGCGCCCCGGTGGCGGTGACCGACTATCCCAAGGACATCAAGGCTTTCTACATGCGGATGAACGACGATGGGCGCACTGTGGCGGCCATGGACGTTCTGGCCCCGGGCATCGGCGAGATGATCGGCGGCAGCCAGCGCGAAGAGCGCCTCGATGTGCTCGACAGCCGCATCATGGAGATGGGCCTGGAGCCCGGCGACTACTGGTGGTACCGGGACCTGCGCCGCTACGGCACCGTCCCCCACGCTGGCTTTGGCCTTGGCTTTGAGCGCACGGTCCAGTACGCCACCGGCGTGGAGAACATCCGCGACGTCATTCCCTTCCCGCGCGCCCCGCGTCAGGCTGACTTCTAAACTCAGCGACGCCGATCGGCGCCAACAAGAGCGCCGCCACCGCCAACGGCGCCCACAGCGGCTGCACCAACACGCCAGCGGCCGCCAACACCCCCACCAAACCCAACCACGCCGCGCGACCCAGCAGGATCTCGCGGCGCCGCTTTGACCACAGCAGCGCCAGATCCACCGGCAGGAAGATCAACAGGTTCTCGTTGAGCCAGATCTCGGGCTCGCTCGACACCGCCGCCAGACCCCAGAGCAGCATTGTGGGGAGCATCAGGCAGACCACGGCGCCCACGACGGCCACCCGGCGCCCTTTGGGACCCGCGACGGCGGCCATCACCAACCACGGCACCGCCAGCGCCAATCCCAACCCCAGGATCCACCACGGTCCCCGCGTGGGAGGGGCCTCCAGCGGGGGGCCATGGCGCCTGTAGACCTCTTGCAGGGGCACCTCAAAGCGCTCTTCGACGGCCTGGGCCAGCTCCAGTGGCAGGAACATGGCCTCCTGGCGCGTGATGGCGCGATCGAGCACCCTGCCCAGCAACAACTCCGAGCCCAGCAGCAAGGGCAAGCTGCCCGAAAACCCTTGCCGGACATAGTGCCGCAGCGGTTCCGGGGCCATCTGGGGCGGGTCGTCGGTGGCAAAGGGGGGCCCAAAGAGCTTGGCCAGCGCGTCTCGGGGGCGAGTGGAGCAGTTGGTGCGAAAGTGGTGGTAGATGAAGTCCCGGTTGTCGGGGTGGGCGTCGGTGGCCAACTGCACGGCCAGCGCGGTGGCCTGAACGTCGCTCAGCGGCAGGCGCTGACGCCACACGCTGCGGTCGTCTCGGATATAACGCCCCTCCATACGGCGTTTGCCCGACAGCGAGACCGTAAAAAGCGGCTCGCCGCGCAGCGTCTGCCAGACCAGCACCAGAGGGTTGTCAAAGTTGGCCGTGCCATAGTTGTAGCACAGGCCATCTTCGGCCTGGGCGTCCTCAAGGACGCAGACGGCGGTGTGACCAAAGCGGGCAAAGAGGTCGTCGCCCTGACCCATGGTGTAAAGCTCGATGACGGGCGCCGCCTGCGCGCTGCCAACACACCACAACAAGCCCAAGCCGACCACAAAAGCCGCCACGCCCCGACGCACATTCACCACCACCGCACCTCCTGCTGCCAAACCACTCAACGTGCACACCACATCACAACGCCGCGATCAGGCCCGAAAAGTTCCGGCTGCGCCAGAACATTCCGGGCCATATCTTCTTTGCACAGCCGCACCACAGGCTGCCCCATCAAGCCCGCATCGACGGGGTAACTTGCAATCGCCACCAACGCAAGGGAACAATGAACGTCGATCGCTGAAGGATATGGGAATGGTCTGGAATGGCACACGCCAATTGCTTAATATTGTGTCTCCAGAAGACCAGACCGCCCACACACAAGGAGATGCCCTATGATTCGTGCCACCACCCTCGCGCTCGCCCTGCTCCTGCTGGCAGACGTTGCCCCCTGCGGCAGCTGCTCCTCGCAACGGCCCGTTGAACGCGAAACGGGCGCCGTGGAAACCGAAGAAGCCGCCGCCGACGACAAAGAGGTCCCCAGCCAGGGCGCCAAAGCGGATCCAGCGCCCGCCAAATAGACCGAGTCCCGCTCAAAACGAGCCAGCCAGGACGGCTATCACAGCCCATTTCTTCGTCGTCGATGCTCGACGGGTCAAAGACCCGCCTGTGCTCTCCTCCTTGAACTGAACTGCGATTTCTCGCCCTCGCAAGGCTCTTTTTAAACGGTACTCGGTCTAGCACCCACAAGCCGCGCTTGGCCTTGGTGATGGTGTCTGCCGGGGCAATGGGCTTAGAAAAACGCCGTGTAGAGGAGCGTCATGATGGCGCCGCCGACCAGGAAGCTGGTGGCGTTGGCGATGAGCGCCGTGCGCAGCGGCGCCCGCAGTTTCCAGGCGGCCAACCACGCCGCCTCCACACCGACCGCAAATACCTCCGAGAGCGCGATCGAGAGCCAGAGCGGCTCCCCAACCAACCACGGCATCACAAACCACACCACCGGGTGCGTCAGCGCGCTGGCCCCAAAGGCCACCATAAAGACCTCTGCGCGCGATCGGTGGGCGCCCGAGAGCGCCAGCGCGTAGACCGGGACCTCGAAGGCCTGCGTCAGCGCAAAGGCCGCCAGCCACTGCTGGGCATGTTCGGGGGTCCACCACGGGGTCATGAGCGCAGGCGTCCTTCGGCAAAAATCAACGCGCCAGCGGCCAACTCCAGGTGGCCGTGGAAGTTGGCCATGCGCAAATAGCCAAGCCGCGCCCCGGCAAGATCAAAGGCAGCCCAGGCCGCCAGCGCCGCGCACCCCAGCACAGTGGCTCGAAGGGGCCAGCGTCCAAAATCCGCCTCCAGAGCCTTCCAGGTGGCCAAAAAGGAGCGCGGCGTGCGCTGCGGGCGGTCTTCATCGGGCATCATGCGCAGCCAGATGCCGTAGTGAACGGCTTGGGCAAAGGCAAAAAGCAGCACCAGCCGCAAACCCCACTGGGCATCCGAGCCCGGCGCCAGGAGCGTCGCAAAGTACCGCCCGTCCATCCACCCAAAGCCCCAGTCGCGCTGGAGTTGAACGCCGATGAACGGATCCAGCACCCCCAGCGCCAGCAGCACCGAGCCCACCACAAAGAGCCCCAGCGGCCACCAGTGCCAGCGCCCCTGTCTGGGCCTCCAGGCCCACCACAGCGCCACCGCGATGAAGTTGTGGGCGTGGGCAAAGATGATCTCAGACACCGAACCTGCCCAGAGCGCCCCCGCCATCAAGGCACCGATCCCCACCAGACCCGCCGCGCGCCGCCCTGCGCTGCATCTGGCCACCAGAAAGACGCCCATGGCCGCGCAGAGCCCCGCCACCACACCGCCGCCCAGCGCCGCCACCGCCAGCGGCGCCCCCACGGCCAGGACCAGCGGCCAGCGCTTGTGATGGCCCGGGCGGACCACCAGATAACGCACGTCAGAGAGGATGTGGGGGATGCCCCATATCAGCGGCCCCAGCGCCAGCATCCACAGCGGCAAGACCAGCGCCCCCAACAACGCCGCCACAATCACCAACGACCCCGCCGCCGCCACGCGCAACTCGCGGTCGATGATGAACGGGCGCGCCGTTTTGCCCAGCCACTTCAGCGCGCGGGCTCGGACCACGTCCATGGGTTTGAGCAAGACCTCTTCGATCATTCCACCGGCCCTGTCGTGTTTTCTGGCGCCCAAATCGTGCTCACAACACGTCTCCCTTTTGCCCGCTCTGCGTGAAAGACAGCCTAAATCGTCACGGATGGCAAAACAAACCAGCGAAGGGGTGCGCGGCTTGGGGCGTGCCTGGTGCATCCCTTCGAAAGAGCCGCCGTGTGCCATGCCATACCAAACCACAGACGTCCGACTTGATTTGTCGCTTGGTATTAAAGTCACCGGGTGAGAAATGCATTTGGGCTGAAGCGACCTTCTCTAAATAAAATCCGTGTCACATTTTCTCTCTCAACACATCTAAAATCTCTTGAACTCGGTTTTTGATTGTGTAGAATAACGGCATCCCAGATGCAGGCTGCCCGCAGCGGTGCCCGCGAGCGTTTTAACCATCAAGCAGTGTTTGCCCCTTTGCGCTGGCCGCAAAGGGGCAAACCTTTTTGGGGGAAGGGGGTTGGGACTTGCGCGGTAAGCGCCGGGTCATTTGGCGGTGGTGTGTTGGGCAGCGCGCTCTTGGACGGCCTGTGTTGTATTGGAGGAGGGGAGGGTCAAACCGCTTGAAGAGACTGCGTTTTGGAGCGCGGCTGGGCTTTCCAGTTGGATGCCGCGACGAGGATGGATGCCAGCCTTGTGCAGCTTGATTCGGGACCACCAGATGTAGAGCATATAAAAGAAGGGCACGATCATCCAACCGGCCAAAATCCAGAAGGCGGCGATCTCTGCGCCGAGTCTTCGGCCAAAGAGATCGGTGTTTTGGGCGTGGTGTATGGCGCGAGTCCACAGATAGGCGCGCTGTGGGTCGATGAGGCGGTTGTCGATGGGGCGTTTGCCTTGTGCGAGGGCCGCGTTGACCATGAATTGGTGCTCTCGAATGAGCAGCGCGGTGTCATGTGATGTGTCAATCAGAGGGCGCACTTGATGTTTGCCTTCGTGTTCTTTGAGGCGCTCTCCTGTGGCGATGCTGGTGCCGTCTTCAAAAAAGGTGATCAGTCGATGTGTTGGGTTTCCGGTGTCTTTGAGGCCCTTGAACGACTCAAAGATGGTGGTGCCGTCTGGGCTGCGCCAGTATTGGGCCTTTTCCCACACGATGTTTCTGTGTGTGGCGACGCCGCCAAACCGGGTCCACCCGTTGAGGGGGGCTTGGTGGTATGGAGCGGGAGGTCCAGTGGGCGGGAGTTGGTAGAAGTCGACTTTGAGGTAGTGCGCGGCCAACTCACTGCGGGCCAAAGCATCCCAATCAATGATGGCTTGGGGGCTTGTGGAGGTTTGTGGCGGTGTTGAGGTAGGGGCAGGGGCATCGTTGGGGGATGCGGGAGGCTGCGACTGCGGTTGACGCAAGGCTTTGAGCACATCGCGGGCAGATTCAAAGCGCTCTTCGACGTTGGGGGCGATCATGCGGGTGATGACGCGGGCCAGGTGAGGGTCTTCTTTGCTCAGCAGCGGGCCGTAATCGAGGGCGTTCTTGACCAGCGGGGCGTCGGTTGGAGAGACGCCGGTGAGGAGAAAGGCAAAGGTGACGCCCAGGGAGTAGAGGTCGCTTGCGGGCACGGCGCGGCCGATCATCTGCTCCATGGGCATGTAGCCCGGCGTGCCGATGACCGTGGAGCCGCCCACGGTGCCCTGGACCTGGTCCTGGACGGCGCCAAAGTCGATCAAGACCAGCTTGCCTTGCGGGGTTTGGATGATGTTGCCAGGCTTGATGTCGCGGTGAACCACCGGCGGCACGCGCCTGTGGAGGTCGTCGAGGACTTGGAGCAGCGCTTCAAGGGCCTCTTTGGCTTCATCGGCCTCCCAGCGCCCCTTGGACTTGAGGCGCTGGTCGAGGGTCTGGCCTTCGATGAACTCCTGAACGATGCAGAGCTTGCTTTGAGCACCTTCACCGCTGGCAAAGGCGTCCACAAAGTCGGGGACGTTGGGGTGCTCGATGGATTTGAGCACGCGGGTCTCGCGCTCAAAAAGCTCCACGCTCTTCCAGTCCTCCACATCGCCCATGTGAAGCTGCTTGAGCGCCACCTCCTGGTCCGTCTGGTGGTCTTTGGCCTTGAAGGTCCGACCCTGACGGCCGCGTCCCACCTCTTCCAGTATCTCAAACCGCCCGTTGAGCTTTTCCATACCGCACCTCCAGGCCTGCGCTTGTGTCTTGGAGGCGTCCTACAACGATTGGTGGATAAAGAAAACCCCCAAAAGCGGGATTTGGGGTGATTCTAGGTTCTGTCTGACAGAACCTGGTCGCTTTTACTCAGAACGCTGAGGTGTTCTGAGTAAGCGCTCTTCAAGCCGCGCTGCGGGTCGGGTTCAAAAGGAAAATTGGCCCATCATGGTGAACTGGAAGGGGTCGTGCTGCTCGGTTTCAGTGGGGTAGTAGTCCAGCGCCATGAAGAAGGTCACCGGGCCCAGCGCCATGCTGGACTGAAGGCGCGCCCCAACGGCCAGATCGGGCCGCAGTCGGATGGGGACGCCGGCGCCGATGCCAAACGATGGAATGATGAGGATCATCGGCGAGGCGGCTTCGGCCGCCGGGGTGATGACCAGCCACTGGTCAAAGTCGGTTTCGGCGCTGACCGACCAGAGCAGCCACAGCGGGGCCGCCGCCTCCCAGCCCGCGCGCAGGCGCAAGCCGCCCTCGCGCCCAAAGGCGCCGCCGATGCCCACCAGCGGCCCGCCCAAAGAGCCGATCTGCTCATCAATATCGACTTGAACACGCAGTTGATCGCCGTCGTGAGGATCAATGGTGGCGGTGATCAGGCGTTGGTCGCCGTCAACCTTGGAGTCCCACCTGGGGGCAGGGGGCAGCGTTGCTTCTGGGTCATCCTCGTTGGGCCCCAAAACCAACCACCCTGAAAGATCCCAGGAAGCCGGCGCGCGCAGGGTGATCTCAATGGGGCCGGTGTTGACCCAGGTCCTGATGGGGGCCAGCAGGTAGTTGAGTTGGTAGGTGGTGTTGTGGGGCTGCTCTGCCAGAAAGGGATGCCGAGAGTAATGGGGCGACACAGCATAAGAGCCGATCTTATAGTCGCCAGCGTCAATCTCGCCGCTGCACACCAGCACCGCGCTTTGGCCCGCGTCCATGGTCCACGCCATGGCCTGACGTTGGCTCGTTGGATTGGTGACTGAAGGGTGGAGGACGTATTGCTCGGCGTAGACCTCCTGGACTCTGGCGTCGATGGCGTCGAGCGTGGCTTGCGCCAGAGTCGTGGTCACGCTCTTGCCGTCCAACGTGGCAGTGATGTCGCGCGTGCGCAGACCATAAAAGGCCGCAGAGACCTCCACGGCGGCGTCGGTGGGGTTGGTGATCTCGTAACGTGCCTCAAAGCTGCACCGAGGCACGACCCCCGCTGAGGCGGCCTTGCAGTCGATCAAGAGCGTCTCTTTGCGCACCTCCAGCGGCACCTCTTTTTCGGTCATGGGGCCATGCAGTCCGGCCTCCTTGGCGAGCATGCCCACGTTGGCCTGTGCCGCCGCAGACCAGAAGATGACCAATCCGGTCACACACACCGTTGCGCGTTGTCCAAGCAAGATTCCCTCCCGTGATTTTATGTTTCAGGCGTTCAACGCCCTGTCATGCGCCCATAAGGCCTGCCGTCCGTCAGGCCGCTGCGTTGTGACAATGTTTAAACGCACGCCCTGCGCTTTGCTTACGTGGTCTGTGCCTGTGGTGCCGTGGGTTGCCTTGGCCATGCTCTCACACAACCTCCGATTCAAGACACATTTTGGCGATGGTTTTCGGCGAAAAGACGCCCAGAAGCAGCGGGCGGCGGCCTTTTGCGCCGCCAGCCCATCGGCGTCCTTTGGAGAACCCACGGCGCACAGCGGCCCACGGCTGTGTTTGAAGGAGAGAGAGCCCATGAAACACCCCGGCATTGCCATCGCGGCGGCGCTTTGCGCCATGTTCTTTTCCATCAACGCCCACAGTCAGGCCACGGGGCGCGGCGCACCGATGTTGCTCGATTCAGCCAGCGTGGCCATTGAGTTGGAGCCCGAGCTGGGCTGGTCGCTGGAGGTGCGCAACCAGTTGACGCCGGTGGCCAAAGACATCGCCGACATGATCAGCGCCCGCGGCGCCATTCATTTTGGCAGCTTTGCGCTTGGCCTTGCCCTGACGGCGTCCCCCGACGAGGCGCTGGGCAACGAACTCCTCAAAGGTCAGACCGACATCGGTTACGGAGGGCTCCTGCTGGACTATGCGGCGCTCGACACAGGGCGCGTCAGCCTCCACTTTGAGGCCGTGGTCGGCGGTGGAGGGGCCTGCGTGCGGGCTTCTGCCACGCGCTGCGAAGACGAGGCGGTCTTTTTCCTGGCCGAACCCGGCGCCCGCTTTGTCCTTGGCCTGACCGACTGGCTCTCCATCTCCCTGGGCTTTGGGGCTCGCCTTGCCCTCGTCCACGACTGGGAAGGGCCAAGCAGCAAGGGTCTAAGCGGCCCCACGATGAACGTCGGGGTGATCATCGGGCAGTGGTGAGCGGCGGCAGGCCATCGATCAGCGCCTTGAGGGCCGCAAAGTACGCTGGCGCGTTGGCGTAGAGGATGCTGTTGTGGTCGCCTTTGGAGAAGATCTCCAGCGTCGCCTCAGCGCCCGACCACTGGGCCAGCCGCTCGGCGTGGTCCACGTGCACGATGTTGTCATAGAGGGTGTGCATGATGAGCGTCGGCCCGGTGTAGGCGCCCATCTTGCGCTGGTGGTTGAGGTGCTGGTCGGCGGCCTCTTGCATGGCGGCCATGGTGGCGCCAATTTCATCGGGGCGGACCCGAAGCAGGACGCGCTGGAGGGGGTCGGCGATGCCGCTCTCGATGACCAGGGCGGCGACCTCGGGCCAGCGGCTGGCGCCATGGATGGCGTAGATCGAGCCCACCGAGCGCCCAAAGAGGATCAACTCCTGTGCTGGCTTGCCCAGCGCCTCCAAGGCAACCTCCACGTCGTCCAACATGGACGTCAGCGCTGGCTCTCCCTCCGACTGGCCATAGCCTCGGTACTCCACCAGGAAGGTATTGAGCCCCAGCGACGCCACCGCCTCCACAAAGTCCCCCAGGTAGTCCGGGACGATCTCTCCGTTGCCATGGAAGTGCACCAGGGTCCTGGCGCCAGGGTGGGGCGCGTGCAGGTGGCAAGCCAGCTTGTGGGTGCCGCAATCGACCCAGAACGGCGCGTCGAGTCGCCCAAGCCTGGGGAAGAAATAGCGGCTGCTGATGGCCGGGTGATCAAGGATGGATGCGCTCATGGCTCAAGCCTCATTTGGGTCGGTGTTGGAGGGCGGAAAAACAACAAAAAACAAAGAGAGACGGTATGGCACAATGCCAAAGTCAGCGGCGGCCACGACGAGCCTCTTGAACGCCGTCCCAGATGGCCTCTGGGGTCAGAAATGGCACGGGCAGCCCGGCGCTTTCAAGGCGGCGGATCTCCCTGACGACCCAGGCGTTGACCGGCGCCGCGCACCCGGCCTGCTGGGCCAGCGCCACCAGCTCGCCGTTGAGGGCGTCGACCTCGGTGGGTTTGCCCGCTTCGAGGTCCTGGAGGGTGCTGGAGCGGGCCGCCTCGTCGATGGCCACCAGCGACGGTGCCACGCGCAGCACGATGGCGTTGGGCAGCGCCAGCAGCGGCACGATCAGCCCCGGCGCCAGCTTGCCCACCCGCACCGTGGGGATGCCCGCGGCCTTGTAGACGGCCATGCCCTCCTTGATGCACGCCGCAAAGCTGCGCCGCAAGAGCCGGGAGCGCAGCGAGGCCGCCACAGACACCCCCGCCATGGCGCAGATGCCGTTGTTGAGGTTCAGCAAGAGCTTGCCTGCTTGCACAGCCTCGATGTCCGCGCGCAGCTCGACCTCCTCGCCGGTGGCCTCCAGGGCCGATTTCAGGCGCTCCAGGCGCTCAAGGTGAGGTCCCGGGCGGCTGTCGATGGTGGTGGGGCCGCTGGTGGCCTGGACAAAGACGCCGTCTTGCCGAAAGACGTTGAAGCCCACCATCCCCGCCCGAGCCCCCTCCAGCCCGCCCGCTCGCAGCAGGCGGCCGTTGCGCAGGCCGTTTTGCAGCGAGCAGACCGGGGTCCCCGGGGCCAGCAGCGGCGCCAGAGTCTGGGCGGCTTGTTCGGTGTGGCGGCTCTTGACCGACACCAGGCAGATGTCCACGTCGGCCAACTCTCGAGGATCGGTGGTCAAGCGCAGATCGCCGCCAGGGTTGTAGAGTTTTCCGGCGATGTTGCGCGATTGGAGCGTGCCTTCAAGCGCCAGGAGGCTCTGTCTGCCGAGCATCACCACCGGCAAGCCCTGGCTGCTCAGCAGCACGCCCAGGTAGCCGCCGATCGCCCCCGCGCCATAAATCCCCACCTTCATCTCTGCCTCCCATCTTGCTCAAAAAGCCACTGCTGGACCACCGGTAAGGTAACAACTGGCGTTGATCGTGGACAGCACAGATGTCTGGCGTCATAATCCTTAGCGGCAAAGGTCTGCCCAGACATTGAACGAAGACACGAGCGCGGGAACAAGCCCTGTGTGCGCAAGAGTTGTGCTCTTACCGCGCAACAGGCGCCAGAGGCCGCCTTTTGAATGTTTTGAGGAGGAAGAGATGCGCATCCTGAAACCGCTGCAGGTCTTGTTGACCTGCGGGCTGCTCCTTGGGGCGGCGACGTTGGGGGGCTGCTGTGACGAAGAGCAGACCTCGGCTCCCCAGGCCAAAGAAGAGCCCACCAAAAAGGAGCCCGTGGCCGCCAAAGCCCCCGAGAAGGCCGCCGAGCCCGCCGCTGATCCAGAAAAAGCCCCCGAAGACCCCGCCGCGCTCTTGCCCGACGACGACAGCGCCCAGGGCGAGGTCAGCGCCGACGAAGGCATGGTCGAAATCGAGCTTAACGCCGACAACAACGACGCCGAGGTCGTTGGCAAGGAAAAGGCGCCCGGCGAAAACGAGAAGATGGAGCCCGCCGACGTCCTCCATAAGATGGACAACGAGGGCCTGGTGGGCCGTTTGGAAGAGCAAGGCTGGAAGCTTGCCTCCAAAGAGGGCAAAGAGATCAAAAACGGCACCGAGTTTGCGGCCACCTCTGAGGACGGCAAAGAGGTCCGCATCGAGCTTCTCAAATTTGAGGACAACGACGCGGCCGACAAGTACATGTTCAAGCTCGAAAAAATGGAGGAGGTGGCCTTTGGCCGCACCGACGAAAAGACCCTGGCCGTCTACCCCGTCAAAGAAGCCGAGCGCCGCGACACTCGCCGTGTCCTGAAGATCCTCATGAACCCCCCCGGTGAGAAGCTGGCCTTTGTGGTGGATCCGTCCGACAACCCGCCCCCGGATCCCGAAGGCGGCGTGCCCCCCGAACCCACCGGTGAAGAAGGCGGCGGCGAGGCTGCCCCTGAAGGCGGCGACGCCCCGGCCCCCGAAGGCGGTGAGGCGGCTCCCGAAGGCGGTGACGCCCCCGCAGAAGGCGGCGAGGCACCCGCAGAAGGCGGCGACAATACCGACTGATACCAAAATGCAGACAAAGTAAGTCGGACGTCTGCAATTTGGTATGATCCCCCCACAAAGGCGACGCCGCTCTCCCGAGCGCTCTCACCCAACCCACACGACGAGCGCTCGCCCCATCCAAACAACCCCCCGTTTGCCTACAAGTTCCCCTCAAAGCCTCGTTGGTCTCTTGGGCGGCTGTGTTTCGTCGTTGCGGCGCCGTTTGCGTTTGCAAAGGGGTGGGTGGGGTCCAAAGTCTCCACGGATGGCCACTTTTGTTGCCACCTGCGGTGGAGAACCCACAGCCGTGCGCTCCAAAGTGCCGTTGGGAACCTGCGCTGCGTGGTTGGGTCTGGCAGACTGCGCAGGCCGGTGGCGACGCGGCGGATCAGGGGGAGGGCGGTTGGGGGGTGCCATGGCAATGGGCGGCGCCGTGGTGGTGTTGCCAATGGTGATATGGTGGCATGTTGCGTGCATTGACATTATACTGGAGAAAGTGCAAAAGCGCGTTGGCTGACTTCAACAACGCTGCTCTGAATCTCAAGACCGGTGCAAAGACCATGAATATCATCTCGAAAGGTTCCCTGATTGGCCTTGGCGCGGCGGCGCTGCTGGCCATGACCGCTTGTGCAGACACTGGCTCGCCGCTGGATAAGGCGGACGGCAACGCGCTGGCGGTGCAAAAGATCTCCAAGGCGTCCTACGCCATCGGCGAGCTCTTTGAGATGGAAGGCAAGGGCTTTGTGGGCGAGGACGAGGGGCGCAACTTTGTCCGCTTCAAGGGCCGCTTCCTGAGCGACAACGCCGGGCCCCTTGAAGAGGTCAACCTGGAAGTCCCCGTTGAGATCTCGGCCGAAGAAGATGACGGCAGCCAGACGGTGGCGTGGACGCGCTTTGGTCCCTTCCTGCATCCCTTTAGCCAAGGCGGTGTGACGGGGCGCTTTAAGGGCACCATCCAGCCCATCGTCGAGCGCAACGACGGCGTCATCCTGCGCGGCAGCGAGACCAGCACCGAGTTTGCCATCGACCCCTCGATCGAGTTCACCGAGGTTCAGCCCCAGGGCGCCGACTGCGGCATCCCGGCGCTGAGCGGTTTTGCCGGTCTGCCCTACCGCATCGGCGTGCGCGCCATGGGCTTTACGCCCACCGAGTTCCGCTTCTTCATCACCTCACTGCAGGAAGGCCGCACGCTCGAAGAGCCCCTGACCTTCGCGGTGGCCGCCACCGGCCCCGAGGCCGCCATCGGCGACAATGAAGACATCGTCTTCCAGGAAGTCCCCGCCGATCTGAAGTACTACGTGGCCGCCATCCGGGTTGTGGCCATCGACGCGGCCAGCGGCGGCGAGGTTGAGGGCATGCTGCCGTTCAACATCCACCGCCCCATCGAGATCGAGTACACCGGCAACTTTGAAGTGGCCGAATACTACGAGCCCGAGCCCGTCACCGCCTGCATCCCCGGCGCCGTGGGCAACCGCGTCACCTACGCCGAGACCCAGACCCAGACCGTGCAGCGCAGCGCCCGCATCTCCATCAGCAACAGCTGGACCCAGGAGCGCGGCATGAGCGACACCTCCAACTGGACCGAGGGCTACCAGAACAGCCAGACCGACGCCACCAGCGCCACCCGCGGCCGCGTCAGCACCCGCAACGAAGGCAGCGCGCTTAGCCGCGGCGAGACCCACAACGAATCCGAGTCCAACAACTTCAACCAGAGCACCACCGACGCCGAAAACTGGAACACCAGCCACAACATCGGCGGTGAGGTCAACGTGACCGTCGGCGCCAGCGGCGGCGCCAGCATCCCGCTGGTGGCCGAAGGCAAGGTCAGCGCCTCCACCAGCGTCACCGGCAAGTACGGCTACACCACCGGCCAGGGCGGCGCCACCACCAACGGCCGCACCTGGGGCTCCACCAACAACCGTGGCCGCTCCAACTCCATGAGCGAGAGCTACACGCTCAACAACTCCACCTCCGACTCGCGCTCCTTCAACGACTCCACCAGCCGCACCAACAGCCGCACCTACTCCTTTGGCGGCACCGCCACCGTCTCCGAGCGCATCAGCGAAGGCCAAAGCGAAGCCGAAGACCGCACCTGGAGCGACTCCAGCTCCAGCAGCACCCTGACCAGCTTCTCGGGCTTCATCCCCGTTGGAAAGTTCGGCGTCTTCTACCGCCAAACCATCCGCCTGGTCCGCGTCGCCCAGATCATCTCCTACAACGCCTGCGGCGAACGCGAACTGATGGGCGAAATGCTCCTCAACGAATGGAAATGGGCCCCCGACCTGGCCGTCGCCGACAACTGCGACGCCAAACTCCCCGACTCCAACCTCCCGCCGGCGCAGTGCATCGTTCCTCCGTGTGAATGAACTGGCGCTGCGCTTGTTCATTCACACGTTCGTTCACTCGCATGCGCAGTTCGCGGCGCCGGCGCTGCGCTTGGCTTGCTTTCGGTGCGCGGCGCCCTTTGGGCTTGCTTTTGGTTCGGTCGTTCGCTTCGCTCACTCCCTTTTGGTGCGGTCGCTGCGCTCCCTGATAGCATTTGCGATGGGTTGGGTTCTTGGCTTCGCCGGTACGAGTTGGGCATCTCGTCGAAAGTGCTTTCACTTCTCTGA
>CAKZKQ010000064.1 GCA_937123825.1 uncultured Pseudomonadota bacterium | reverse complement strand
TTGACGGCGACGGAGGCGGGCATGTTGCGGCTATTTTTGACTTCGCTGCGGCGACAAATGCGTTGGATGGTGCCGTGAAACCCAGGTTCTGTCTGACATTGACAATCCTGGCGCTGGTGGCTTGTGCGTGTCAGCCGCCGGCCGCCGATCCGGCTCCGATCAAGTCCGGTGAGCCGGCAAAGGCCGCCATGGAGCCGGTGCTGCATATCGCGGGGGCGTTGGAAAACGGCGAGCTTGGGTTTCGCTTTGAGAGCCCGCTGGATGTGGATGGGGACGGCGTTGATGACATTGCTGCGGGGACCCGTTTTGATGGCGACAATGGCCAGAATGGGGCAGCGCATGTGTGGTCGGGCGCCGATGGCAAGCACATCCATGGGCAAAAGGGCCAGTTTCGCGATGGGATGCTTGGTCAGTCGGTGGTGCTGCTGCCCGATGTGAACGGCGACGGTTTGGCCGATGTGATCATGGCCGCGCCCGCGGGGCACACCGAGCAAAGCGGGATCCTCTACGCCTACAGCACGGCAAGCAAGAGCGCGCTGTGGACTCGACACGGCAAGCCCAGGCAGAACCTGGGTTGGGACATGGCGGTGGCCGAGGATCACAACGGCGACGGGGTGGCAGACCTCTTTGTGGGCGCTCCAGGGAGAGAGCAAGGTGAGGTGCACCTGATCAGCGGCCGCACGGGAGAGACATTGCAGGTCTACACCTCGGGGGTGGCCCGCGATGCCCATGGGTGGCGGCTGTCCACCGTGCCAGATCTGGACGGAGACGGGCGCCAGGACTTTGTGGTGGGGGCACCGATGACGACCACAGACGCCGGACACACAGTGGGCGCCGCGCGCGTGATGTCGTCGGGGACCGGTAAGGTCTTGCACCGCTGGGAGGGGGCGCACCAGGGGGCTCTTTTTGGCGAGATGGTGTGCGGGCTGGGGGACCTCAACGGCGATGGTAGGGCAGAGATCGCGGTTTCGGCGGTCTACACCCGCGCCGAAGAGGGTCCTTTGGAGGGCACGGTCACCATCTACTCGGGCGCGGACGGCGCTGTGCTGCGCCACTGGAAGGGGCGTCAGCGCGGTGAGCTTTATGGGCGCATGCTCTCTCGCGCTGGCGACTACGACGGGGACGGCATCGGAGATCTGGCCATAGGAGCGCCCTGGCATGAGCACGCCGGCGCCAAGCGCGCCGGGCGTTTTGAGATCCGCTCAGGGGCGACCGGTGAGATATTGACCGAGCGCGTGGGCAGCAGACCCTCGCAGTGGCTGGGCTGGCATATGGCACCGGGTCAGCGCCTTGGTCCGGGGCGGCGCCCAGGGCTGGTGGTCGCCTCACTGCGCGCCAAGGAAGGCGGACTGGAAGGTGCCGGCGCCCTGGACATCTTTGTTTACCCACAACCCTCAACCTCAAACACATCACCACCTGAACACTGAGCGGAGCACACCCGTGCTCCAGTCATGGACCGAGGCTTCCGCCATACGGGAGGCCCCTTGAAGCGAAAGGACTCTGCGATGAACGCACGTCAGGACCGGATTCCCCCCTTGCAGACCGAAGCTGCGCCGCCAACGGCTCGGATGCGCAAGCCCCCCCAACACACGGGGTATGTGCGCCGCTGGAGCCTCATGGGTTTGACGCTCCTGACCTCGCTGGTGGGGCTGTGCAGCGTGGCCCAGGCTCAGGACGACGACCCCATCTTGCCCGATGAGGATTTTTACGTCGGCGCGTTCCTGGGTACGACGCTCAACCTCGATGAGTGGGACCTGCACGAAAACCCTGACAACGGCTCCACGGCAGGCTTTGCGTCGTTTTCGGCGGGCGCCAGGGCGGGCATGACGCTCTTTTATCGGCTGAGCCTGGAGGCGGAGTTGGGGTACGTGCCCTTTGTCTCCACGGAAAACGACGAGCTCAACCACACCATCTTCTATCGGGCGGCGGCGTTGGGGAACCTGACGGCGCCGGGCACCTGGGTGCCTTTTGCCCAGTTTGGTCTGGGCAACTACCACAACCTCAGCGGCGACCATGGCAGCGACGTCGATGCCAGGATCGACTACGGATTGGGGATCCGAGGCGCGCTGAACGACGGCACCCGACTGCGCCTCGATGTACGCCACGTCATCACTGACGGCATTGGTGAGTTTGAGGCGGCTCACAACATCGAGATTTTTGCCTCGGTGGACTTTGTCTTGTGGGGTTCATCCCCTGCGCCGCCGCCTCCCGTGGTCGAAGAGGACAACGACTGGGACGACGACGGTGTGCTCAACGCTGACGACGAGTGTCCGCGCACGGCCGGGACCATCAAGGGGTGCCCGGACGATGACGGTGATGGGTTGGCCAACAAGGTCGACAAGTGTCCGGAGGAAGCGGGCCTCAATGAGTTTGAGGGCTGCCCCGATCCAGACGCCGACGGCGACGGAATTTTGCGCGACGTGGACCAGTGCCCTGACGAGGCCGAAGACAAGGACAAGTGGCAGGATGAGGACGGCTGTCCTGACCCTGACAACGACTTTGACAACATCCCCGACGACAAAGACCAGTGTCCCAACGAGGCCGAGGTCGTCAACGGCGTCGATGACACCGACGGCTGCCCGGACGAAGGCGGTCTGGTCGAGGTCGATTGCAAGGAGATCAAGATCAAGGATCGGGTTTTCTTCGCCACCGGCAAGGACACCATCCGCAAGCAATCTCACAAGCTGCTCGACGCCGTGGCCGACGTCCTCAAAGCTCAGCCGCGCATCAAAAAGATCCGCATCGAGGGTCACACCGACGATGTTGGCGATGAGGACGACAACAAGAAGCTCTCCCAGGCGCGCGCCGAGGCCGTCAAGGCCTATCTGGTCGCCAAGGGCGTCGAGGCCAGCCGCCTGGACACCAAGGGCTACGGCGAGTCGCGGCCGATCGTCAAACTCATCGACGGCGGCGGCAACAAGCTCAGGGGCAAGGGCCTCAGGACAGCGCGTGCCTCCAACCGCCGCGTGGAGTTTGCCATCGTCGATCAAGAGCCTTGCAAAGAGACCAAGAAGGCGCCCTGACGCGTCTCAATCGCCCCGGCGCACCGTCGGGGCTCCTTCCAATACGGCGCGCTCCCCTTCTTCGCGCCTCCCTCCCTTCACAACACACCGCCACAACAGAACCGTTGGAGTTGGCCTCCACGGATCATCTGCGCATCGCAGAAACCCGGGCCATGTTGCATGGAGGTGGCTCTGGGCTTGCCAACCAGGGAAACAACGTGTACCAAACTCACACCAACACAGCGCCCGTTCATTTTTACGGTGAACATCAAATGGGTGGCGCGGCTTGAGCAAGGACCTTTGAGTATTCCTGTGCAGGCTGGTCAACCCATGCAAAGACCTCAAACCTCCACCGGGCGCCATGGGGAGAGATTGTCATGGCCCGTACCCACAAGACCGTCGTCAGCCAAACCGTGCATTACCTCAGCCGCCCTCACGAGACCATCTGCCGCGAGCCGATCAAGGCAGCGGCGGCGTGGAAGGGGCCAGAGCTGGCCACCAAAGAGGGCACCTGGCGCAGCGCGCTGACCCCTGCAGAGATCGACGAGGTCTGCGGGGCGCTGGAGGTGACCAAAGCGACCGGCAAACCCACCAGCATGCTGCGCGCCACCGACTTTCCGTTGCCGACCCTCTCGGGGCGCATCGCGCATTGGCGCCGGGCGTTGACCGACGGGTTGGGGTTTCACCTGATCAGCGGTCTGCCGGTCGAGCGCTGGTCACAGCAGGAGATCGAGCGGGTGTTCTGGTGCTTTGGGCTGCACCTGGGGCTGCCCGGCGCCCAGAACAAGGCGGGGGACTTGTTGGGGCACGTCATTGACACCGGTGCGGATCCTGGCGCCACAGATGTGCGCCTCTACAAGACCGCCAGCCGGATCGCCTACCACTGCGACGCGGCCGACGCCGTGGGTCTGCTCTGCATCAGGCCCGCCAAGGAGGGTGGGCTCAGCCGCCTGGTCAGTTCGGTGTCGGTCTACAATGTGCTCCTGGAGCGCCACCCGGAGTTGGTGGACGGTCTCTACGAGCCGGTGCTGCTGGACACGCGCGGCGAAGGCGGCCTGAACTACTTCCCGGTGCGCCCATGCCGCTACGCCGCCGGTCGCCTGAAGACCTTCTACCACTGCGATTATTTCCGCACAGCCCACCGCTACGAAGGCGCCCCCGTCCAGAGCGCCAGGGCCGCACGGCTGCTGGACGCCTACGACCAGATCGCCAGCGATCCCGACCTCTATCTGGACATGGAGCTGCGCCAGGGAGACATCCAACTGGTCTCCAACCACACCATCCTCCACGCGCGGACCGACTACGTTGACCACGAGGACCGAGCACAACGCCGCCACCTGCTGCGGCTGTGGCTCTCTCTGGACAAGCCCTCGTCCTGGCGTCTGAAGGCGTTGGGCGCAGCCAGCGGCGCTGCCCTGGTGGCGGGGATCGTCAAGGAGCGGGTGCGTCAGCGCCGGTTCAAAGCGCCAAAATGACGTGGAAACCGCCCCAAAAGGCACACGATGTCGCTGGAAACATCGCCCCGGTGGTCTGGCGCCCCACAGACCTCTGCGGCCCGATCCGACCGGACGCGCCGCAGAACAATTGACGTCGGGATAACGGGTCTTTACACTGCCTCGCCTGTCGCATCCTGCAACGGACGTTGTGGACTCGCAGCGGCACGAAAGGAAACAAGACCAACCAGACGCGCAAGCCCGACCACAACGGTGGGCATGACGCCATAAACCAAGATGGAGGCACCCGTGGCCGAATTCCTCAAAGACCTCAAGCGCACCCACAACTGCGGTCAGCTTCGCGGCGATCACGTGGGCCAGACGGCGGTGCTGATGGGCTGGGTGCAGTCCTACCGTGATCACGGTGGAACGATCTTCGTGGACCTGCGCGACCGCTACGGCCTCACCCAGGTGCGCTTTGACGCCAGCCTGGGCCAGGAGTTGCTGGGCGACGCCGAGCGCCTGCGCCCCGAGTGGACGCTGGGCGTGCGCGGCGAGGTCGTCAGCCGCGGCGAAAACTCCAACCCCAACCTGCCCACGGGGCAGATTGAGTTGTTGGCCGACTCGCTGCAGATCTTCAGCGCCTCGGAGACCCCGCCGTTCCAGATTCAGGACAACATCGACACCAACGAGAACCTGCGTCTGACCAACCGCTTTTTGGACCTGCGCCGCAAGCCGCTGCAGGACAAGCTGGTGCTGCGCAGCAAGGTCAACCAGGTCACGCGCAACTACCTGTGCGAGAACGGCTTTTTGGAGCTTGAGACGCCGATCCTGACCAAGTCCACGCCCGAAGGCGCCCGCGACTACCTGGTGCCCAGCCGCGTCCACCCCGGTCAGTTCTACGCGCTGCCCCAGAGCCCCCAGCTCTTCAAGCAGCTCTTCATGATCGCGGGCTACGACCGCTACTTCCAGATCTGCCGCTGCTTCCGCGACGAGGACCTGCGCGCCGACCGCCAGCCCGAGTTCACCCAGATCGACATGGAGATGTCCTTTGTCGTCTCTGAGGACGTCTTCTCCATCTGCGAAGGCCTGGTGACCCGGGTCTTCAAAGAGGCCATCGGCGTCGATGTGAACGCGCCCTTCCCCCGGATGAGCTACGCCGACGCCATGCGCGACTACGGCGTCGATCGCCCCGACACCCGCTTTGGCCTCCTGCTCAAGGACGTCTCTGAGCCCTTCGCCGCCAGCGGCTTCAAGGTCTTCAAGGGGATCGTCGACAAAGGCGGCGTCGTCAAAGGCATCAACGTCAAAGGCAAGAACAACTTCTCGCGCAAGCAGCTCTCCGAGTTTGAGAAGTACGCCGGCATCTACGGCGCCAAAGGCCTGGCCTGGATCAAGATCAACGAGGACGGCTGGCAGAGCCCGATCGCCAAGTTCCTCGACGACGACGTGCGCGCCAAGCTGACCGAGACCATGGGTCTGGAAGTGGGCGACATCGCCCTCTTTGTCGCCGACAAAGCCAGCGTCGCCAACGACTCCCTGGGCAACCTGCGCGTCCACCTGGGCAAGACCCTGGGCCTGGCCGACCCCAACGCCTTCAACTTCACCTGGGTCACCGAGTTCCCCATGTTCGAGTGGGACGAAGACAGCCAGCGCTTCCACGCCGTCCACCACCCCTTCACCTCGCCGTTGATCGACGACATCGACCTGCTCGACTCCGATCCCGGCAAGGCCCGCGCGGCGGCCTACGATCTGGTGCTCAACGGCAACGAGATCGGCGGCGGCTCGATCCGTATCCACTCCCAGGAGGTCCAGTCCAAGGTCTTTGGCCTGCTGGGCATCGGGCCGGAAGAGGCCGAGCAGAAGTTTGGCTTCCTGCTGCGCGCCCTGTCCTTCGGCGCACCGCCCCACGGCGGCATCGCCTTCGGCATGGACCGCCTCATCATGCTCTTGACCGGCGCCGAGTCGATCCGCGACGTCATCGCCTACCCCAAGACCCAGAAGGCCTCCTGCCTGATGACCCAGGCGCCCTCCCCCGTGGACAACGACCAGCTCGACGAGTTGGGCCTGCGCATCAAGCGCACCGAGCCCGCCCAGAGCTGATCCCACCTGTGCCCGGACACCACCCACGTCCGGGCGCGGCGGGAATAAGCACCGCTGGCCAGCCCTCTCATCATGGCCAGGCCCGGCGCGCCGAGCGGGCTGGCGCCCGAACACACCTCTCCAGATGGGCGCGCGTCTGGTACAATCGCCAGACGCCGCCAAATCTCAAGGAGCTGCCGCTGTGACGAGCCCGCAAACCACCCCACTGCTCTCATTGCTGATCACCACAGCGCTGGTGTGCCTGGGAGGCTGCCACGTCTTTGACCGCGCCTCCACCCAGGCCGCCAAGCCCACCGGCGAGCACACCTGCGCCTCGGGTACCGCACGCGCGTTGGACGCCGCCGGGCTTTGGGTGGGCTGCGACGATGGCGCCTGGCAGTGGGACGGCAAAGCCTTCGTCAAAAGGCTCGATGGCCGCTTCACCGCCGGACTTGAGCCCGACAAACAGCGCGCCGCCACGCTCCTGGCCACCTGGGATGGCCGCGTGGCCCACATTCAAGACGGCAAAGACCCCCAGTGGGTCACGCTGCCCAAGCTCACGGCGCCCGAAGACGGCGTGCGCTACAATCTGCGCCCCGCCGGACTCAAAGACGCCCCCGACAGCGCCGTTGTGGGCCTCTACGAGGTCGACTCCAACCGCGTGGTGGCCGTCACCGCAGGCCTGGGCGCCGTGGTCAGCGACGACCACGGCAAAACGTGGAAAGAGGCCGTCTGGAACCAGCGCTTTGACCAGATCAGCGGCTCCAGACCCCTGGAGATCGACGATCTGATCATCGCCAAGACCGGGCGCGTGGCCTTTGTGGTCTACCCCGAAGGGCGCGCCGTCACCTACGAAGCGCTGGCGCAAAAGCTGGAGGCGGGCCTGGAGGACAGCGCCGAGGGTGGCAGCCCGGTGGTCGCCACCGGTTTCTTCACCGACGCCCGCACCGAGGTCCGCGCCATCCCGCTTGGCCCCAGCCACCACTTGGCCCAGGCCCCCAAAGAAGGCCGCAGCCTATGGCTTTTTGCCCAACACCCCAGCCGCAATGAAGCCACGCGCTTTATGAGCATCGACTGGGGCAACACCTATCTGGACACCGGCTACTACGACTTTCGGGTTTTGCAGGCGGTCGGCTCGCGCAAGCGCCTGACGCTTATCGGCATCGACGACCAGGAGCGCCCCGTGCTCTACATGCGGGGCTTTTCGGGCTCGGCCCGCTTTGCCAGCCTCGATCTGCCTGGCGCCGACACCGAACCACTCTCGGTCAGCATCGAGGACAACTCCAACCCGCAGCGGGCGCTGCTGGCGCAAGGGGCAAAAGCGGTGGCCTACGATCTCTCGGGCGTCACCGGGGATCGGCGCCTGAGTTGGTACCTCTTCCCCATCATTTTGGGCCTGCTCCTCTCGGTTGTTTTTGTCGGGCGGCGCTACCGCATCGAGCGCAAGATGATGAAAGACATCGAGCAAACCACCGTCCGCCCCACCCTCGACACACAGCTCGAAGCGCCCACCACAGTCCCTGCTCCCACTGAAGAACCACCGGCTGGGGATGAAAACCCCTCCGTCGAGGGTTGAAGATCCGCACATGGACTTTGCAGCGCTTCATGGACGAAGTGCTCGCCGTGACCACAGCACCCAAACCCCACCGGGGCCACACACAACACACACCGCCGCAGGCCATCGGCGGGCACTGCACGCCACACGGCGCTGTCAGCGCACGCAGATTCCGTCTCTGTGACCCATTGAGACCGCCCTCAACGCTTCTCAATGGCGCGGTTGTGTGCTACTAACCCACATGTCGGGACACCGGGTGCAGAGAGCATCGCCGTAGAAACCAACCCGAAGAAGAGCAGTACAAAGCAGTACAAAAACGCCATGAACACAAAGCCAGGAAGAGGCTTGTGGGTTGTTCTGGGGCTAGTCCTCCTTTTGAGCGTCGGCTGCGGCGCTGGTGAGGGAGGCAAAGAGGCCACAGACACGGATGACCCCAAGGCCGGGGCGCAGGCGCCCAGCAAAGACTCCAAAAAAGAAGCCAAAGAGCCCGCAAAACCCGGAGACAAGTTCTCCGAGGCGTACATCGCCGATTTTGCCGGACACTTTCGGTCCCACTTTGACCAGAGCGTCAAAAAGCAGGCCGTGGGCAAGGCGCTGAAGGTCAAGGGGCGCAAATCCCCCTACAAAAACCGCGACCTGCTGCGTTCCATCTATCTGCCCGAGGATGGACCAAGCCAGAGTCTGGGGCTGGTGCAAGACGGCGAGCTGACTGAAAACGGCCAAGCGGTCCTGGGCGCCATCACCGACGCCCGCAGCCACGGCCTTTTTCCCAACTTCTACCACGCCAACAAGCTCGAAGAGAAGCTGCCCGCACTGGCCCGCTACCGGGGCAAGGCCAAGGGCTTCCAGATCCCCGAGCTGACCCCCGAAGAGATCGGCAAGATCAAAGAGTTGTCGCGCAGCGAAGGCATGGGCGCCACCGACGACACCCAGGTCTTTAGCGACAAGCTCTTTGGCGACGACGCCGTGCTTGCGCGCCTGGCCACCGAGGGCGACAAGTACAAGAAGCTGGCCAGCAACCGCGCCAAAGCCGAGGCCGAGATCGAGCTGCTGCTGACCGACGGCCTGCTCTCCTACGGCTGGGACATGCGCTACCAGAACAAACACTGGTTCAAAGACGTCCAGTTCCCCACCAAAGGCCGGCGCAAGAAGCGTGAAGATGTCGAAGGCACTCGCCTCAAGCTCCAGGAGATGCTGGTCGACGCCGTCTTGCAGGCCTCGTCCAACTCGCTGGCGGACTTCATCGGCGCTCTGCCACCCCACTTTGAGCAGTACGAAAAACTGCGCGAGTTGCGCAGCAAATACTCCAAGATCGTCCTCGACGGCGGCTGGAAAGAGGTCGGCAAATTCGGCGTGCGCCGAGGCGCCAAGCACCGCCGCATGCCCGACCTCAAAGAGCGTCTCAAAGTCGAGGGCTACTACACCCCCACCGAAGACGAGGCCGACGGCACCTACACCGAGTCCTGGAACAAGAACCTGGACAAGGCCATGAAGGACTACCAGGCCACCCACCAGCTCAAAGTCGATGGCGTCTCCAAGCGCAGCTTCTGGAAGTCGGTCAACATCTCGGCCAAAGACCGCCTGAAGCAAATCGACGTCACGCTCCAGCGCTGGCGCGACTCCCGCGTGGGCCACGACGGCACCTTCATCCACGTCAACATCCCCGACTTCCACGCCGAAGGCTGGGTTGAGGGCAAGCGCGAGATCCGCTTCAGGGTCGTGACTGGCAACACCGAGATCGGCTGCCACCGCAAGAAGAAGATCCGCACCTACGTCAACGCCACCCCCCTCTTCTCGGACCAGATCGAGACGGTCATCATCAACCCCTACTGGAACGTGCCCGAGCGCATCCTCAAAGAGGAAATCCTGCCCGAGTACCGCAAAAACCCCGAGTACCTCACCGAGCACAACTACGAGTGCGTGGCCGAGCGTGAAGGGGCCTGCGTGCGCCTGCGCCAGGGTCCCAGCGAAGACAACGCTCTGGGGCAGGTCAAGTTCATTTTCCCCAATGAGCACGGCGTCTACATGCACGACACCCCCAAGAAGGGGCTCTTCCGCCTGCCCATCCGCGCCTTCAGCCACGGCTGCATGCGCGTCCATGAGCCGCTCAAGTTTGCCGAGTACCTCCTGACCCAGGACGACAACTGGAACAAACGCCGCTTTGAGAAGAGCCTCAAGAGCGGCAAAGAGAACCCCATCCGCCTCAAGACGCCCGTGCCGGTCCACATCGAGTACTTCACCGTGCGCATCGACGACGAGGGCCGCCCCAACTTCCTGTCCGACATCTACAAGTACGACCAGGAGTTGATCACCGGCAAAAAACGCAAGCGCGAGCGCTGCACCCCCACCAGCTTTGAAGACTTTGTCCTCGATCCCGAGGAAGAAGAAGGCGAAGAGGGCGAAGAAGGTGAAGAAGGCGCTGAGGGCGAGGAGGGCGCCGAAGGCGCCGAGGGCGCTGAAGGCGACAAGAAAGAGGGTGAAGAAGGCGCCGAAGGCGACAAGAAAGACGCCCCTGCCGACGCCAACCCCAGCAAGGAAGAAGGCGACAAGAAGGAAGAAGGCGGCGAGAAGAAAGACGGCGGCGACAAAAAGGACGCCCCGCCTGCCGCACCGCCCAAGAAGCTCGATCCTTCCAAGATCACGCCCAAAAAGGACGGCGACACGGTCAAAATCCGCAAAATCACCGTGCCCGACGCCGTCAAACCCAAAAAGACCGACTGAGTTCATCCCCAACGCAAGTCCCCTGTGCCCTGACCAGCCTCGGGCTTGCGGCGCATCAGCCACCGCCCCCATCCCCCCTCCAAAGGGAGCCTCGCCATGACTTTGCGCCAGAAGCTCCACCAATTCATCCACCACCCGGTGGTGGACACCACGATCATGATCATGATCCTGGCGTCGGTGGCGCTGCTGATCGTGGAGCTCTCGCTGCATGACCCCACGATACGCCATCAAGTGGCGCTCATCGGGGACATCTTCACGGGCATCTTCATTGCCGAGTTGTCCATCCGCTACTACGTGGCGCGCAAGAAGTCTCGCTTCTTCCGCCAGTACTGGATCGACATCATCGCCGTCATCCCCTGGGTCCGCTCACTGCGTCTGCTGCGCTTGCTGCGTTTGCTGCGGATCTTCAGGATGGGCTTGCTTTTGACCCGACGGCTGCGGACCATCTCGTCGGTCTTCAGCGGAGCAGGCGGCGAGGCGTTGATTTTGATGATGATCATCGCCATCGTGGTTTTGGCCAGCGCCATGGGGATCCGGGTGCTGGAGGGTCACGGACACCCCGACTTTGGCAGCCTGGAGCAGGGGCTGTGGTGGGCGGTGATGACCCTGATCGCCGGAGAGCCTGTCGGCGGCGAGGCGCAGACCACGGCGGGCAAGATGCTTACGCTGGGGGTGATGCTGGGGGGTCTGACGCTCTTTGCGATCTTTACCGGTGTGGTCTCGGCGGTGATGGTCGAGCGGCTGCGCAACATCAATGTGAGGACCATGGAAATCGAAGAACTCAGGCACCACATCGTCATCTGCGGCTGGAACCGCTCGGGCAAGACGATCCTGCGCGAATTGTCCAAAGACCCCAGGCATGTGCGCAACGGGGTGGTGCTGGTGGCCGAGTTTGAAGAAGAGCCAGACCTTGGCGACCATCAGATCGACCCGGAGCTGCTCTTTGTGATCAGCGGGGACTTTACCCAGCTTAGCACCCTCAAGGAGTGCGGCGTGGAGTACGCCGACCGGGCGCTGCTGCTGGCCGACACGACCAGAGAGCGCGGTGGCCAGGACATCGACGCGCGGACGGTGTTGGCCGCGATCGCCATCGAGCGCATGAACCCGGAGATCTTCACCAGCGTGGAGCTGCTCAACCGTGAAAACGGCGCCCACCTGAAGATCATGGGCGTTGAGGAGATCGTGGTGGGCGACGAGTACGCCGGCACGCTCATCGCCATGAACATGCGCAACCGGGGCATCTCGGGGCTGGTCAACGAGTTGATGACGGTGGGCGAAGGCAACCAGTTCTTTAAGCTGGAGGTGCCCAAAACCCTGGTGGAACACTCGGTCAAAGAGGCCAGCCAGGTCTTGCAAGACAAGCACCGGGCGATCCTGGTGGCCATTGAGCGCACCGACGCCGAAGGCAACCGGGAGACCTTCACCAACCCGCCGCCCGAGCAGACCTTGCAGAGCAACGACCAGATCGTGGTCATCGCCCGCAAGGCCCCTGCTCTGCGCCGTCGGCGCTGAGGCATCTCCCATCGACGTAAGAACCGATGGCATCGGCTCTGTCGTCGTCAACGCTCGACAAACCCCATCGCTGGTCACCATGACATTCAGACAACGTCCAGGGACTGAGGCGTCAGTGGACCTTGCGTGAGAGGACTCGGGCCCTCCTGACCCTCATGCCGCCGCCAAACCAATGGTTCTTCATGAAGGTGGTCTTGCCGTGGGTCTTCTGCACCCTGGTGCGACCGTTGTGGTTGGTGGTCTCAAAGTGGCTTTGGAAGCTGGCGTCATTGACGCTGTGCTCGGTGCCCATGTTCTGGTCGTTGCCGTCAATGTTCTTGGCCACACGGCTTTCGCGCACAAAGCCGTGGTAACCCACGACTTTGAAGTTTCGGAAACCCCGCTGCGCCAGCGCCTGGGCAAACTTCTGGGCAAACGAGGTCCCGAACAACGATGTCCCAAAGAAGTTGGGCAACGAGGCCGTGGCACAGCCGTGGAGTTTGATCTCCAAACCATTGAGATCGCCCGGCTGAAGGCCTTCATTGATCAAGAGGCTCACCAGCTGAGACGCATTCATCAGCACACCGCCTTTGCTGGGGCTGGTGCCAAAGCGCGCTCCATCAGTGCTGCCATGACCCAGAAGGACAAGCTCTGAGCCCGGTGTGGTGAAGTTGTGTCGGCCAATGAGGTTGTTGGCCGCCGCGCCCACCTCGGCCCGCTGCACGGTGTGGGGCTGATCCGCGACAAAGTGCCCCACGAGTTTGTGGATGTAGTTGTCGTAGTTGGGGTTGTTTCTCCAGGCGCCGCCAGCGTCCTGCACCATCGTCTGGGTCATGCTGTCGGTGTAACCCACCGCCAATGCCACACGGTCAAGTCCGTTGAGGTCGACGTTGTTGACCGGATCATTGGAGACAAAGGCGTAGGCCGTGGTCCCCTGGGCGCCGCGCATGACCTTGTTGGGATCAGCGATGTAGTACCCCGGGTCGATGCTGACCCAGCGCCCCAGCACAGGATCGAGGTAACGATGCTGGTGGTAGTTCAGCCCAGTGAGCCGATCAAACTCCTGCCCCGTATAGCCATACTCCGACACAAAGCCGAGCGCAGGCCCGCGATCCGCCCCGCCAGGATAAAAACGCCGCTGACCCACCACCTGGGTTTGCCCATCGACAGACTGGGTCGCCAACGTCAAAGACCCCTGGTGGTCGTGGTGCAAGAAGACCGGCCCGTCATCCATCAGCAAACGCCGCACGCTGGACCAGAGCATCGCACCGGCGGCGCTGGGCTGCGCTTCATCAACGTCCACAAACCCTTGCTCGGACGCCACCGACAGCCAGGCGTCGGCGGCGTTGATCTGACCATCGTCGTCCAAATCCGTCATCAACGCCGTGGCCAACACATCCGACTCCACCCGCGCCGCCTTGGCACCGCCAAAGAGCACAAAGCGCGACGCGATCCCATCGCGCACCACAAACTCATCCGAGAGGTAGATCGTGGTGCTGTCGTCCTCCAAACGCACGCGGCGCTGCTCATCGTGACCATACACATGACGCACATCATGGCCCGCCACCTGGGCACCAGCCAAACGCCCCAGAAAATCCCACTGCATGGTCATCGCACCGCGCTGCACCATGTTCCCGGCCTCATCGTAGGCCATGGTCACCCCTGCGGCCTCGGACACGGCGTGCGGACGCTGGGCGCTGTAGTCAAACGAGGGCACATGCACGGGACTGCTGCTGCCCAGCGACGACGCCCGTGCCATCACCTTGTCCACAGAGTCATACGTGTACTCCAAGCGCTCCTCAAAACCGCCGCCCGCGCTCAGCGTCGCCTCGGTCAACCGGTACCAGGCGTCGTAGGCAAAGCGCGCGTCTGCCGTGGGCAATCCAGCGGTGGGCTCGGCCAGATCCCCAATCGAAACAATGTGACCAATCCGGTCGTAGGCATACTCAAACCCCTGCAACACCTCACCCTGCCCATCGGTCGTCACCCGCTGCAACGGCCGCATCACATCGTCGTAGGACATGCTGCACGTGGTGCCATCGGCCGCCTCGGCGCCCAGGAGCAGCCCGCGCTCATCAAAGGTCACCCCAGAGAAGAACCCCGGGATCTCCACCACGCGCCCGTCATCATCGTAGACCTGACGGGTCTGTCCACCGTCGGCGTAGGTGACCGACACCGGCCTGTTGGCGTTGTCGTACACCGTGCGCTCCTCAAAGAGGTGGCCCATCGCCTCGACGCCTCGCCAGATCGGCCGGCTGCGCTCATCGTAACCAAAGGTGTCCACAAAGCGCTCTCCCGGATTGAGCCCAGGATAGGACACGGCGCTGATCCGCCAGGGTGTCAGCGTGCACTTTTGGGGATCGCAGCCCAACTCGGGCTTGTCGTAAAAGCGCTCGATCAGCGTCCCTTCACGATCCCTCTCATCCCAACGCTCAATCAGACGGTTGACACCGTCAAAGGCAGCCCGGGCAATGATGCCGCGCTCATCCATGATGCGGGTCAGGTTGCTGGCCGCGTCGTACTCGTAGGTCAACTCCGCGCCCGTGTTGGGATCTTCAATGCGCATCACGCGTCCCAAAAGATCAAAGTCCTGAAACTTCTGGTTGGACTGCGGATCGATGTAGCCAATCATCCTGCCCAGACCGTCGTATTGCAGAGTGGTGACGCTCGGGGGCTGGTCGGCCTCCAGCAAGCGCTGGCGCTCAACGACCTCACCGCGCCCGTTGACACGGGTGATGGTGGGCGTGTTGAAGAACGGGCTTTGAGGATCCATGTCCTCGGCGTCAAAAACGGTGCGCTCCAGCGGCCCATACTCTGTGCGGTTCTGAGACGCTTGCCCGTAGATGGCCTCATCACTGGAGGTCATGCCCAGCGGCCGACCGGTGGCGTCATAGCGGAACGTGGCCGAGAGCGTGCCTTCTGGAGGGTTCAAATCGCATTGGTCCGAGTCGCTCAGGTAAGGCTGAAAGGTCTCCACCACCAGGCCGCGCACATCGTAGCGGGAGAACCCAGTGACCTGATAAAGCCCGCTGTCCAGCCGCGCGCGCTTTTGGTAAGCCCTGCCGCGGCCGTCCATGCACACGATCGACTCGATGTCTTGTTGGCCATCGAGTTCGGAGCGATGGCGGGTGATGATGCGGCTGACGGGCGAGCCGAGGTCGTAGGAGATTTCTTCGGTGGCGCCGGCGTTGACGCTGCCGGGCAGGACGCGTCGGATCATGCGGCCAAACTGGTCGTAGAAGTAGAGGTTGTCGGGGCGCTCGGTTTGTACCTGTCCATCTTCGACCAGGAGCCACCCGCTGCCCAGCGACACACGATCAAAGGCGTCTTCGTAAGTGTAGCGCTGACGCAGGCGGTAGGGCTGCCCATCTCGGTCCTCGGTCAGCGCTTCCATGGTGTCCAGGCGCAGACCGTCGCGGTCGTAGGTGTAGACGCGGCGGTGGGTCTGTCCATCCACCTCACCCAGCGGTCCGATCATCTCCACGGCGTTGCCGTGTCGATCAAAGCGGTGTCGCGCGGCCTCGATGACCTCCTGGCTGTCTTTGTAGACCTTGACGGTGGTGCGCGTGGCGTTGCCTTGCTCCAAAAAGCCCAGCGGCAGCCCCTCAAACGCGGGACCATCATAGTATTTGAGCGTTTCGGTCTTCAGATCGCTGCCATCGGCCCCAAAACGCTGGGTCCGAAACGGCGTCGAGATGATCCAACGCCCTCCAGTCTGGTCGGTGGGCACGTACTGGGCGGTGTCGTAGGTTTCATCCCCGATGCACTGCGCCCCGCAGGGCTCTCCAAAGACCCCCTCGGGGCGGTCCGCGCAGGGCTCACAGCCCTGGCCACCGATGGCGGTGATGCCCAGGTTCTCAGAGCGGACCACGTTGCCGTAGCCGTCGTATTGCATGCGCGCTTCGGTGGTGACCCACTGGGATTCGTCGGCGCCCTCCTTGACGGTGTTGACCATGCGGGTCTGGCAGACGTAGCGCACAGGGAACTCGGTGCCTTGGGGGACTTCGGCCACGGGGCAGTCTTCAAAGATGGTTTCGGTGGCGCCAAGTGGGCGGTCGGCGCTGAAGACCTCTGAAGTGAGCATGAGGCCGTTGCGGTACGGGTCCTCGGCACCCACATCGTAAAAGGCGCGCGTCAGACCACTCTCATGAAAATCATCGCCGGGCATCTGGGTTTCGACGCGCTCAAAGCCGCGGTACTGCTTTTCAATGCCGTCGTAGAAGCCGGAGTGATAGCGGTAGCGGTTGATCTCGTGGAGGTCGGTCAGCAGATCATAGGTGTCGGTCTGCGCGACGACCTGCATGGGGTACGGCAGGCGGTGCTCCCAGGCGCGCCAGCCGCCGTCGCGGGCCATGTGGATGGCGGCGGTTTCGTAGGTGACGTCGGTGACCATGCCGATGCCGTTGGTGATGCGCGACAGGAGGTTTGGGCGGATGGGGAAGAGCTCCAGATAGCGCGTTTGGCCGTTGGAGCCAATCCAGACAATGTCGCTGGAGCCGTTGGCGTTCATGTCGGCAAAGAGGACCGTGGTGGCCTCGTCGCGCACGGGGATGTCGCCCTGGACGTCGCTGCTTTGGAAGGTCATCAACTGTCCAAAGGCCGCTCCGTTGGTGTTGAGCGCCACTTTGACTGCAGAACCCACCACGATGACCAAATCAGCCATGCCATCGCCATTGAGGTCTTCAAGCTCGGCGATTTCGACCTCGGCGGGGGTCAAAGGCAAGTTGCCGATGAGCACAGGGTCGGCAAAACGCCCCCAGCCAAGGTTGAGCCAGTACCGCACGGACTCGGGCTGCAGGCGCACCACGTCCAGCAGGCCGTCCCCGTTCATGTCCGTCAGGTCCGTGCCCACCGCGCTGAAGTCCACGCCAAGCTGCGTGGCTCCGGTGACCACTTCAAAGCCCTCTTCTCCCCGGTTTTCAAAGAAGGTCGTGCTTTGCAGGTTGGCCCGCATCACGTCGATGAGCTTGTCGTTGTTGTAGTCCAGGAACTGAAGCGTCTGAAGCTGACCCTCTTCAAAGTCGCTCCCCAGCGCGTCTCCCAAGCCCTCGGTCCCGGCGCCGATCTCAATGGCGCTCCAGTCTCCGCTGCCATCGTTGACCAGGATCTGACCGCCACGGGTGTTGACCATGTCGCTGCGGCCATCGCCGTTGACATCAAGGACCTGGACAAAGGGAGAGCTGAGGTTGTGGCTGGAGGTGTTGCCCACCTGACTGGTGATTGCCGGGAACTCAAACTGGCTGGAGCCGTCTTCGTTCATGGCCCCCAGAAAGAAGCGGTGGGCACCCTGCTGCGAGGTATCGACCACATCGGGCAGCGCATCGCCGTTGATGTCCACCAGGGTTGTGCGCCCGGCAGCAAGATTGACCCCCAATGAGCCCATATCGACCACAAAAGGCTCCTGGCAGTCGTCTCCCTCACAGACGCCGCCGAGCGCCTGGGAGTAACCAAAGTCAAAGACAATCGGATAGGTCCCGTTCTCCAGACCCTTCATCTCCACCCGAGACAGGCGCGTAAAGCCTCCCGACTGCGCGTAGCTCTCGTAAGACAAGAAATAGCGGCGGATGCGCAGCGTGTGGCTAAAAATCTCCACGCGGGCCAGGCGCTGGGTCAGCAAAAGATCAAAACCCGGTGCGCCGTCCGACAAGAACTCCTGGCCCGTCTCATCCTCGCGCGGCTCGTAAATCATCGCCACACGGTAAGAAGGCTCCCCGTTGGTGAAAACGTACTGGAGCTCGGTGGGCAGGGCGTAGTTGCCAAACTTTCGGTAGAAGACCACCATCCGATGGCCATACACATCGACCTTCTCCACCATTTTGTAGCAAAACGTTCCGTCTGGACCCTCATCGCGCGCCTCGGGCACGATGTTCCCCTGCGAATCGGCTCCAAAGTAGGCCTTCGACCCGTCGGGCATCTCCGCGATCCAGTACCCCTCGCTGCCGTCCCCCGCTTCCATCCACGTATACCGGGAAAACCCTCCCTCATAACGCGCGCGGTACACCGGCGGGTTCGTCCCCGGCAAACGCACAAGCTGCTGACCGCCACCAGCGGCAAAGTCATCATTGGTGTTGTATTGGGGCAAGCGCCGGTAGGTCATCCGCTCGATGCTGGGCATCGCCATCGACCACCCCATCCCCACCACTGAACCCCCGCCGCCCGAACTGTACGAGAGCGACAGGTTGGGCGTCACCATCGGGAACCCTTTGGGCACCCGAATCGGCACGCTGTAAGCCATCTGACCCATGTTCGGGTTGACCGAGACGTTCTCGCCGATCCCCTCCAAACTCCCAGGCCCCTCAGGCAAACTCACCCGGTCGGCCGAGACCCCTGTCTGAGCCCAACTCTGCGCGGCACCAAGCCACACACACAACCCCAACAACACCGCCCCAACGCGGCGACCCACTTGCAACATCATCGGCCGCATCTCCCACAAACGCTTGCTCAAAATCGCACGGCCAGCACCAAAACGCGCCGCACAAGAGGTTCATACAGCATCCCTTTTATCCAAGGATCGTGCCGAACCTCACAAGAGCCATCATGTGGTCGAAAAGATGTGTAAACCGTGGCGCCTATGCCCACGAAAACACACCATGTGTGTGTCGATGTGTGCAAGAAAACACACTTAGAGGGTCATGTTCGACCCTGCTCAGGGCGCAGGTGGGGTCATACCAAGAGAAGCTCACATCTGCATGCGCATCACTTCCTGGTAGGCTTGGAGGGCCTTGTTTTTGACCGCTGAGAAGGCGCGAAAGGCGATGTCGGCCTTTTCGACCGCGATCATGGTTTCATGAAGACCGATTTCCTGGCCCGTGGCCAGCGCCTTGGCGGCTTGATCGCCTTCGACCAGGGCGTCGTTGGTCGAACTCAAGGCGCGCTCCAGGTGGTCGCCAAAGCTCTGGCCGTCGGCGGCCGGACGCGGGGCGATGGAGTCGGCGGCGATCTGTCCGCGCAGGGCGGCGGGAGTGAGTGCTTGAATGCTCATCAACCTTCTCCGATGGCAATGGCGCTGCGGGCCATCTTCTTGGCCACGTCAATGGCCGAGGCGTTGGCGTCGTAGGCGCGTTGTGCGGTGACCATGTTGACCATCTCCTCAACGAGATTGATGTTGGGCATGGCCACGTAACCTTCGTCGTTGGCGTCGGGGTGTCCGGGATCGTAGACAAGGCGCGGGTCGGCCTGATCCTGGGCCACCTCGGTCACTGCCACCCCAGAGACCCCTTCGCCCATGTTGACGGAGCTGAATACGGGGTCCAGGCGACGAAACGGCCCGCCGTCGGGCCCTCGAGTGGTCTGGATGTTGGCGATGTTGCTGGCGGTGGCATCCAGACGAGTGCGCTGGGCGCTGAGGCCAGAGGCGCTGACTTGCAGGGCTCCAAAGAGCGTGGACATCGGTCTTCCTCCAGTGCTTAGCGCCTCAACCCTGATCCAGGGCGTAGCGCATCATGCCAAACTTGCGGCGCATGACGGTCGAGAGCGCTTGGAACTCCAGGGCGTTGTGCACCTGGGCGCTGATCTCGGCTTCCATGTTGACGTTGTTGCCGTCGGCGCGCCCCGGGGACTTGTCGACCGTGGTGACGGCCTCCAGGCGAGCGGCCAGGGGATCGACACCGGTGAGCGGATCGACGCCGCCGCCGTGCGGCAGGCCCTCCTGGGCAACGCGCTCCAGGGTTTGGCGAAAGTCCACACGGCGAGCCCGGTAGCCGGGCGTGTCGGCGTTGGCCACGTTGCCTGCGGTGACGGCCTGTGTGTGACGACGGGCCGAGAGGCCCGCGCCCAGCACGGTCAGGGTCTTGTCGAAAATCATGGCGAACCCTCTTTTGGTTGGCCCTTTGGCCCAGGCTCCAGCGCCCCCAGCAGGCGTTGGTGCCGAAGCAAGAGCGTGAGGCGTTTGGCGTTGTGGCTGGCCAGGCGGCCGTAAGTCCCGTCGGGCTGCTTCAGGGCGATGTCCTCAAAGAGTCCCACCGCCCGGTGTCGCTGGCCGCCGCGCTCAAGCAGCTGCGCCAGGGCAAACCCAACCTCCACTTCCATATCGTCGTTCTGGACCTCGGCCATGAAAATCCGCAGCAGCGACACGGCCTGGGTCATTTGTCCGGCGTCGGCGGCTGCTTCGGCGGCCTTCAAGCAGACCTCAGCGCGCCGAAACGGCGTGATTTGGCCCCGCATCGCCGCAGCGCGCAGCATGGATCTGGCCGCCGCCTCGGCTCGGCCCTGGTCTTGCTCTACGCGCCCCTGCACGTAAAGCCTGAGTGCCTCGATCGACGGCCCTGCGCCAAGGCCTTTGGCCCGCTCCAGCCAGCGCACCGCCGAGGCCCATTTGCGGGCGTCGAGCGCCACGGCTGTGGCCGCCAGGCTGATCGAGATCTCCTCGCGGCGGCCCAACCAGCCGTCGTGGCGCTTTAGGCGCTCGACCAGAAAGCGGATGGTCTTCTCGGCGCGGTAAAGATCGTTGGATTCCCTGTAGGAGCGGGCCAACTCGGCCAGCAGCAGCGAGTCATCGGCGCCGCCGGCGACCTTCTCCATGGCCTCCTGGAACCAAAGCACGCTCTGGTCGGGCAGCCCCAGGGCGCGCAGCGCCGTGCCGATCTCGATGGCCATCGTCAGCGCTCTGGGGTGCTCAAAGACCATCGCCTGGTGTTCGCGGCCCATCACCGCCAGCGCCACCTTGTCGTCGCGGCGCAGCATCGTCTGGACGGCCTCAGAGAGCGTCCGATGGCGCAGCGCCTGAAGCTCGCGTGGCGGCAGCCAACTTAAGTTGGTTGCCGTAAGATGGGTGAACATCTCCAGGGCCTTGGCAGGCTGGCGGTTCTGCAACAAGACCCGCACCGCGTGCAGAAAAATCCTCGCCACAAGCGGGTTGTCGATCTTGTCGGGCAGCTCCCCTTGGAGCGACCGGATCACCTGCTGATCGACCTCCGGATAGACCAGTTGCACCCACTTGAAGCCCGCCAGGAGCTTGACCACCGGCGAGGCATCCCCCTTGTTGAGCATTTCGTATCTCAGACGGGCGGAGCGCAGCGCCCCTCGGCACACCTGGACATCGCTCATGCGCAGCGCCGCCAGCTCCCCCAACGTCACCCCTCGGGTCACCCTGCCCGCGCCGGACTTGTTGTGGGCTTCATGCAGCGGCACCGCCAGGGTCTTGTAGATGGCGTTGGCCTCGTCGTCCTCTCCCACCAGAAACTTCTCTTCGGCTTTGAGGAACTGCTCCAGTTCGGGCTCAGAGTCCGAGAGCGAGGCTTCGAGCGGCGTGCGCAGGAAACGGCACAGCGACTGGGACGAGACCAAGCGGCGCAGTCGCCCCAGCATGATCTCCATGACCCCGTCTTCGGGCATGACGCCGCGTGGGGTGGCATAGAGGTCGAGCGCGTCGGGGGTGACCAGTTTGCCGGTGCGCGTGTGCTGGCCCACATGGACGAGCACAGGCCCCAGGTCATGGCGCGCTTGCTCCAGGCGCAGCACCGCCAACTGGTCGCTGGCGCGCTCAAGCTGCACCACCAGCCCGCTCATGGCGCGGTAGGGTGCCAGTTGGCGCTTGAGATCGGGCGGCGGCGGGCTGATGACCACAAAAATGCGGTGTTCGGCCAGCGGGCGCTCAATCTGCCAACGCGTCCCGGCAGGCACGGTGAGCTTCAGGCGCGTCAGCAGCTCGATCTCTTCAAGGCTGGTGGAGCGCTGGCGAGGAGGGGCAGGAGGCCCCATCAGGGTGTCGTCGAAGGGTTTGTTGCGCTCGGCTTCGAGGGCCTGATCGGCAGAGATGTTGTCATCGGGGGCGGGTGTGGCCGGTTGTGGGGTGTCCTTGGCGAGCGGCTCTGAGACGCCATCGCCTTGCTGAGCCCAGGCCAAACCGGCCGCGCCCAGGAGCCCTCCGGTGAGGATCACCACCATTGCCAACTTCCGACGTTGCATCTTGCACCCTCAGGTTGATTGCAACACTGAGCATCGGACGGGGCGGCTGAAAACTTAAATGGTGCTCTTCAAGGAGGCTGGTGAAGGGGCTCAATCCTGCTCGGCGGCGGCTTCTCGGGCGCGCTTGCGGTCGCGCTTCTTGAGGCGCTCGACCAGCGTGGTGCGCTTCATCTGCAGGAGCTCGGCGGCTTGTTTGACGGTGCCGCCTTTGAGCGCCAACGCTTGATCGATCAGATCAAACTCCAACTCCTCGATGAAGGACTTCAGGTCGATCCCCTCCTGGGGCATCTTAAAGCGCATGGGGCGGCTCATGTCGACGAGTTGGGGGGCGTTTGGGTCGGGCGCCGGAACCATGCGGGGAGGCGCTGCGACGGGCTGCGCAGGCCGCCGCGTAGAGCGCGAGGGCGGTGGGGGCGGCACGGGCGCCGTGGGCGGCTCGCCGATGGCGCGGCGGATCTTGGCAGGCAGATCGTCCCAGTCCAGAAAACCGGTGCGTTTGAGGATGACCATGCGCTCAATGGTGTTCTCAAGCTCACGCACGTTGCCCGGCCAGCGGTAGCCCAAAAGGGCCTGGTTGGCGGTGGGGGTCATCCCCTCGACGTTGCGCTTGTCCGAGACGTTGAAGCGCTGGATGAAGTGCTGGATCAACGCCTGAAGATCCTCTTTGCGCTCGCGCAGCGGCGGGATCTCGATGTGGATGACGTTGAGGCGGTAATAGAGGTCCTCACGAAAGCGCCCTTCGGCGACCTCTTTTTCCAGATCGCGGTTGGTGGCGGCCAGAATGCGGATGTCGATCTTGCGATCGCGCGAGTCCCCCAGACGACGCACCGTCTTGTCCTGAATGGTCCGCAAGAGCTTGACCTGGGAGGCCAGCGGCAGCTCGCCAATCTCATCAAGGAAGATCGTCCCCTTGTGCGCCTCCTCAAAGAGACCCTTTTTGTCGCCGGGCGTGCCCGTAAAGGCGCCTTTGACGTAACCAAACATCTCGCTCTCAAAGAGCCCTTCGGGGATGGCGCCGCAGTTGACCGGAACAAAGAGCCCTTCACGGCGCGCGCTGGCGCGGTGAATCGCGCGGGCGAAGACTTCCTTGCCCGTGCCGGTCTCGCCGGTCAAGAGCGTGCTGACGCTGGTGTCCGAGATGGCCTCGATGGTCTTGCGGATGCGGCCCACGGCGGGGCTTGAGCCGATGAGGTTGTCAAAGGGGCCGCCCTTGTCGAGCAGCTCGGGCTTGTGCTTGACGCGGCTGCTGCGCTTGCGGCGCAGCGCCGTGGCGATGATGGCCTCAAGCTCGTCGATGTCAAAGGGCTTCTCGATGAAGTCGTAGGCACCGTACTTCATGGCCTGGACAGCGCTGTTGACGTTGGCAAAACCGGTCACGACCAGGACCGGGGTGTCGACGTTGCGCGCCACAGCGGCCTGGACCACCTCCAGGCCCGCGTCCTTGCTCTCCATCTTCCAGTCGGTGATCACCATATCGTACTTGTTCTTGGGGTTGGTGATCAGATCGCGCGCTTCGGCGGCGCTCTGGGCCGATGAGTAGCTGTAGCCCCGCTTGCGCAGCACGGTCTCTATCGCCAGACGCACGTGGAGATCATCATCGACGACCAGGATCCGCTTCTTGGCCCTCGCGTCGATGCTGCTGGAACTGTACGCAGATGACACCATATGACCCTTCCCTACCGTTGCACTCTGGTCGCGTCCCCAAACGGCTGCTCGCCGCCCTTGTCATGCACACCCAATGCTTTGATGACGCCAGAACCAGATCTTTGAGTCAGAACTCACAACCACACCTGCACGCGCGCAGAGCAGTGCTTTGTTGTGTGCCCCAAAACAATTCAAACATTTCATGAACGATGCTCTCTTAAGAGTTATCATGTGCATGGAACCCCAGAGAGTCAAGCATTTGACACTCTGGGGAGGGAGAGAATGTGGATCGGGCGTCTGGACGGGGGATGCGCTTGCGCTTTGCAGGTCAAGCGCGCACACTGTGCGGCGGCGATAAGGTTCAGGGCGGTGGGGCGGCCAGCGAGGGGTGTTTCAAAACGCTCGGAGCCAGGGCTGTTCAACGGATTTGAGAGCGGTCAAAGCCCAATAGGTCTGGGTTTGCGCGGGATGTTGTCTGGCGCCAGGATCGCTTCAGCGTGAGCCATCGGGACAAGCCCCTTGTTTGAAGCGGGCGCGATGGGTGACAGAGGTTTGTGGTGATGAGAAGTCGTGGGTTATGGGCACTGGGTCTGGTGGCGTTGATGGGGTGCGCCGAGGCGGCCCCTGCCGCCGTGGTGGACAACATCGAAGACAACACCAACAACGACACCAACAACACAGCGCCACCGCCGCCCAACAACGACATCCCCGATCCGCC
Source organism: uncultured Pseudomonadota bacterium (assembly GCA_937123825.1). Lineage (GTDB taxonomy): Bacteria > Myxococcota_A > Bradymonadia > Bradymonadales > CAKZKQ01. The sequence goes on along the minus strand of CAKZKQ010000064.1, from coordinate 27,256 downwards.
CAACAACGCCGGCAACAACGATCCAGTCAACAACGACCAGAACAATGACCCGGACCCTCCGGTCAACAACGATCCTGGCCCTCAGCTCGTGACCATCACGCAGCTGCGCGACCCCGAAGCCGTCGGCCACCCCCAGGAGGGTGCGCTGGTGGAGGTCGAGGGGGTCGTGTCGGCCTCTCGCGGGCGCGCGTTCTGGATTTCGGAGCCCGAAGGGGGCGCCTGGTCGGGGATCGCGGTCTTCATCGGCGACGACGATCTGGGCGCCGGGGCGCTGACGGGCGGCGAGCGCGTGCGCCTGGTGGGTCGGTACGAGGAGCAACTCTTTGAGGGTGAGCAAGAGCCCATCTCCCAGGTGGACATCAGCGTGGGCGGCACCATTGAGGTCTTGGAGCGCGGCGTGGCCGTGACCCCGACCCCGGTGACGGTGGACATGTTGACGGGACCGGACCACGGCGAAGCGTTTGAGAGCGCGCTGGTGGTCTTGGAGTCGGTGACGTTGGGTCAGTCGCTGGACTTTGGTCAGTGGGCCATCGAAGGAGGTTATCGCTTTGATGACCTGCTCTTCAATTACAACGCCGAGGGGGTGTTGGCCGAGGGCCTTGAGATGGGTCCGGTGATGGGTGTGCATCAGTTTGCCTTTGGCAACACCCACCTGCTGCCGCGCTCGTTGGCGGATCTCTTTGCCGACTGCGACCAGAACATTGATCAGGAGTGCGACGGCCTGCCCGACGCCGAGGACAACTGCCCCGAGCGCAGCAACGCCGATCAGAGCGACGGCGACGGGGATGGCGTGGGGGATCGGTGTGACAACTGCCCCGAGGACGCCAACGCGGACCAGAGCAACGAAGACGGCGACAACTTTGGAGACGCCTGCGACTTTGACTTTGTGCCGCTGGCGACCATTGGTCAGCTGCGCGACCCGGAGCAGGAAGGCCCGGCCTCGGGTGAGGATGTGCGGGTGCAGGAGGTTGTGGTGACGGCTGTGGGTGAGCGCACTTTCTGGGTGCAGGATCCAGCCAGTCAGTCCTGGGCGGGGATGGCGGTCTACGCGCTGAGCCCTGATTTGAGCCTGCCGCAGGTGGTTCCTGGGGCGGTGGTGACCGTCACAGGGCAGTTCACCGAGTTTCAGGCTGAGGGGGATGAGGCGACGCTCTCTGAGATCCTGATCAGCGCCGCGTCCCAGGTGGAGGTCACCGGCGAGTCCGAGTTGCCCGCCCCGGTGCTGGCGACGGTGGAGGAGTTGGACGAGGGTGGCCCGCGCACCGAGGAGCTCGAGAGCATGTTGGTGGTGATCGAGGGCGTGGAGCTCGCCAGCAGCGCTGGATTTGGCGAGTTTCGCCTGGTGGGCGGTTACCGCATCGACGACTACATCTACAACTACAACGATGGGGCGCCCGAGGTGGCTCCAGGGGCGAGCTTTGAGCGGATTACGGGTGTGCACACCTACACGTTCAACCGCAACAAACTTCTGCCACGCAACCTGGAGGACTTTGAGCTGCCATGACGTCAAAAGAGCAAACCGGCGGGGGCGCCAGCAAGGGGCCGCTGATGGCGATGGTGCTGCTGGGCGCGGTGGCGGGCGGGCTGGGCTGGGTGCTGCTGACAGGCCCTGGAGACCCGTCTCCTGCCGGCAAGGAGCCGGGCGGCGCCGAGCAGACCGAACCGGGCAACGCGGCGCCGGACACCGCGGCCGTGGACGCCTTCTTTAAGCGCGACGCCATCGACTTTGCCCCCATCGAGATTGACCCAAAGGTGATCTCGGAGGCCCGCGCCAGGATGCCGGGCTTTGGCGCGGCGCAGCCCAAAGGCACCGAGGCCATCATCCAGGCCTTCAGGGCGCTGGGCAAGGCAGAGCTGGCCGGGGACAAGAAGGGCATGCGCGACGCCGTGGTCGATTTTGAGCTGCGCATGAGCGAGTTCTACCGAATCAGCCATCTGGCGGGGATCGAAGCGCTGCTGACCCACACCTATGGGCCGTTTCGCAAGTCCCTGGACAAGGTCGTCAAGGCGGCGGCGCAGCAGTCCAAGGAGCCCGGCGCCTTTTTGGAGCAGATTCCCGAGGCGCTGGCCGAGGACGCGGCGCTGGTGGGCGGCTTCATCCGTTTGGCGCGCTCGTTGGGGCTGATGGACGACAAGGGGCAGATCCCCGCGCGCCTGGACCCCATGGTGGAAATCCTCTACCGCTACCGCATGGCGCAGGGTCTGCACGGCAGCATCAACCCGTTGGAGATCATGGCACCCCAGGAGCTGCGCCTGCTCAACCAATGGCGCCTGCAAGAGGCCAAAGGGATCGATGCTCGCCGTCGCGAGGGCTACATCCGCACGCTGAACCACCTGTGGCCCTCCTACCCCGGCATCCTGGCCCTGGGAGTGCTTCAGACCCGCAACGGACAGCTCCAGTTGGCGCGCCAAAGCTTTCAAACCGCCGCGCAGCTCGATCCGCGCCAAGCCCCGCTGGCCACGCACTACATCAAGCTCCTGGAGTCCAGTTCGCCCAAATCCCCCCAGGCTCCAGCGCCCAAGGATGCCAAAACCCCGTGATGTCGGGATCGGTGCCAGGGCCGATGAAAAAAAGCGATGGCGGCTGTTTTTTGTGCTTGACTCAAATGGGCTCAGGCCTTAGTTTCCCTTTCCCACAGGGGGTCGCAAACAACTCCCTGGCAAAACCTTCGGGGCTATAGCTCAGCTGGGAGAGCGCATGACTGGCAGTCATGAGGTCGGCGGTTCGATCCCGCCTAGCTCCACTCAAAACCCACCGAATATTCGGTGGGTTTTTTGTTTTCTTGCCCATCCCTTCCCCTCAAAATCTCCTCTCTCCAACACCCTAGAGCGCTGTTGCCGAACAACGGCCCACCTGGGCATGACATCAAGACCAGGCCAGACTCATTTTGGGCGTGATGAGGATGTGGTAGGGGAACAACTCTCTGAGATTGCACAGATGCGGCGAACCCTCCAGCGCTTTGATGCCCTTGACGCTGAGGTTGTTGCCGTCAAGGTTGAGCGTGGCCAACTCAAAGAGGTGCGGTGAGGTCGCCAGCACCCTGGCGCCTGCGTCGCTGATGTTGTTTTTGCTCAAATCGAGTTTGGTCAGACGCGAGACAAACGGTGAGTTCACCAGGGCGCGCAGCCCTTCATCTCCGATCCAATTGCCGCCCAGGTTGAGCGCGGTCAGTTGTGGCAGCCGTTTTGAAGACGTGCGCTCCAACCAGAAGCCAGACTTGATCCGGTTGACCCGCAGGTCGAGATGGGTCAAGTGCGGCAGGTAGGGCGACGTCATCAGCGCTTCAAAGCCTTGGTGGGTAATGCGGTTGCCGCCAAGATCGAGCGTGGTCAAATCTGGCAGATTGGGCGAGCTGGCCAGCGCCATCGCGCCAGCATCTCCGATGCCATTGCCGCTGCTGAGGTTGAGCGTGGTCAAGTTGGGCAAATGGGGTGAGGCCGCCAAAGCCATGGCGCCTTCGTCCCCGATGCGCCGGTTGGGCAAGTCCAGGATGGTCAGGTTGGACATGTGCGGGGCAAAGGGCGGCAGGTGAAAGGAAAAGAGGCCCAGGTCGGCGCGGCGAACCAGTGTCCACCATGGCGCCAATGGCTCCTGATCCAAGGGGCCGGTGCGCAGCCTGTCAGGCCAGCGCCGCAAGTGTTCGGCGGTATAATCCAACCCCACCGCCATCAGATCATCGTCCAAGCGCTCAATGCAGCGGCAGATGGCGCGCCAGATCTGCTCGGAAGGCTCGCAGTGGAGCAACGCGCGAAGGTCGGCCAAAGACGTTCCAGACATCAAACCTCCCAAACAGGCCCAACAAAGAACCGGTTTGAGGTCCTTTGTGGTGGTTTGCTCGGTTTAACCAACCCATCAGCCGGTTTCTTTCAAAAATCCTCCTCGCCCCAGAAACGCTCCGTCATGACTTGATGGTGAGGCTTGGTGGAGCAAGGGCGCTCAGGCGCTCAAAGTCCTGACTGTCGAGGTCACAGCCGTGGAGGGAGAGCTCTGTCAGGTTTGGTAGGTGGGGTGAGGTCACCAACGCCTGGGCGCCCGTGGGGCCGATGGTGTTGTAGTTCAGATCGAGCGTGGTCAAAAACGCAAAGTGTCTGCACGACGCCAGCGCCGCCGCCCCTTCATCGGTGATGGTGTTGTCGGCCAAATCAAGCGTGGTCAGCCGGGTTAAAAACCGCGATGAGGCCAGCGCCGCCGCCCCTTCATCTCCAATGGCGTTCCAGCCCAGGTCAAGCCGGATCAAACCCGACAAATGCGGCGACGCGGCCAGCGCCGCCATCCCTTCCCCACCAAACAAATTGGAGCGCAGCCCCAGTCCGGTAAGCGCGCCGAGCACCTCGGATGCGGCCAACGCCTCCAGGCCCCCATCTTCAATGTCGTTAAAATCAAGCTCAAGGCAGTCCAAGCCCTCCAGATTTGCGCACGAGGCCAACAAGCGCACGTCCTCGTCGGTCAATGCGTTGGAGGTCAGGCCCAGCTCGGTCAGGTTGACGAGGTGTTTTGATGACGTCAGCGCCGCAACGCCCCCATGGCCAATCTCGTTTTTGCCCAGATCAAGGTGCTTGAGGCCGCCCAGCGTGCTGGAACCTGACACCGCCGCAGCCCCCGCCTCTTCCAGTTCGCACTCATAGAGGCTCAACCACCTCAAAGCGCCCAAATGCTCCGAGTCCGCCAAAGCCTGGGCGCCGTCGGCGCAAACGCTGTTTTCCCCCAGTTCAAGGCGAACCAACTGGGCCAGATGGGGCGACTGCGCCAGCGCCGCCACACCGGCCTCTTCAAAACGGTTGTCATAAAGCTCAAGCCAGGTCAGGCCGCTCAAAAAAGGTGATTTCGCCATTGCCTGCAAACCGTCATCCCCAACGTGGTTCCAACTCAACCCCAACGTGGTCAAACCCTGCACATGCTCCGAGGCCACCAACTGCGCCACGTCAGCATCCACCAAACCGTTGCGCATCGCCTCCAGCCGCGTCACCCTGGGCAACCACGGCAGCGCATCCTGCAACGCGACGGCATCGCGGCGCCACCGGGCGCACCGGACCAACGGCCACCACACCGCCTTCGAAACCAGCCCATCAAGCGTCCCTGTGCGCATCCCATCGGGCCAGCGTTCCAGATGCTCGGCAGCATACTCCAACCCCACCCCCACAAGCTCCGGCCCCATCGCCTCCAAATGACGACAGACTCCCTCCCAGGCGTCTTCCTCAGGCTTGCCGTGAAGCAGCGCACGCAGCCCTGCGAGCGGCTCTTTTGTGCTGTTGGACATCGCTCACCTCCGTCAACGCGCCACAAAGAGCTGTGGACGCCTTGACCCGCGTTCAAAGCCCTCAAAAACGTCGTCATCAACAGGATTGTATTCCAGTTGGAGGACGCGCAGGTTGGGATAATGGGACGAATCAAAAATCGCCTGAGCACCCTGGTCACCGATCTGGTTGACGGTGAGGAAGAGTTCGAGGAGTTCGGGAAAATGGGGCGACTGGGCCAGCGCCATGGCCCCATCATCGCCGATCTCGTTGTCGATCAGGTAAAGCTCGGTGAGCGCCCCAAAGTGGGGTGACTGGGCCAACGCGGCGACGCCTTCGTCTCCAAGCTCGTCAAAACACAGTTGAAGTTCTTTGAGCTTGCCCAGGTGCCGGGCCTGGGCAATGACCCTGGCGCCATCTGGCCCGATGGGGTTGGTGTTGAGCTTGAGCACGGCGAGGTTTCCCAGATGCTCCAAATCGCTCAAAGCCTGGAGACCTTTGGGGCCGATCCCGTTGTTGTTGAGGGTCAGATCGGTGAGGTTTGCGCAGTGCGCCGAGCCTGCCAAAACCCCCACAGCCTCATCACCCAACCCGTTGAAACCCAGATCCAGTTCAGTGAGCCTGGTCATCAGCGGCGACTCCACAAGCGCTCTGAGGCCATCCAGGCCGATCCTGGTGTCATGAAGCCCCAGGGTCCTGAGGTTGCCCAGATGCGGCGAGTCCGCCAAAGCCGCCGCCCCCTGCGGGCCAATGTGGTGGTTGCCAAGGTTGAGCTTGGTGACGTTGGACAACCACGGCAAGACAGCCGCCAGTGAAGTGCCTTTCTCCATCACCGCGTATCGAACCAGAGGCCACCAAGGCACCTCACGGTCTTGATCTGCTCGCCCAAACCTCAACTCTTCAGGCCAGCGCTCCAAATGGGTTTGGGCATACTCAAGGCCCACCTCAAGCAGACCGCCGTCCCCTTCAAGGCCCTGAATGCACTGACACACCTTGTTCCAGACCTCTCGGGAAGGTTCATCATGAAGAAGCGCACGCAGCGCAGAGAGCGACTCTGGGTTCATGGAAATGCTCGCCTCAGGCGTAAATGACCAGGTTGGGGTGGATGGACGCCTGTTTGACCCGGTTGGCGGCCTCCCAGTCACCAATGCCGCAATCGTGGAGGTGGAGTTCTCGGAGATTGGACAGGTGGGGCGAGGTGACCAACGCCGTGGCGCCCCGCTCCCCGATCCAGTTGTAATTGAGGGTTAGAATTTCAAGAGAAGGCAGTGCGGTCGATGCCGCCAAGAGCTTCGCTGAGCCCTCTCCCGCTCTGCAATGGGTCAGGTTGAGCGTGGTGAGGTTGCCCAGGATTTTGGATTGGGTCAGCGCCTCAACACCCTTGTGTCCAATGAAGTTGGCGCTCAAGTTCAGCGCCACGAGGCTGCCAAGAACGCTTGAGGACGCCAGCGCCACCGCGCCCTGCGCCCCAATGTCGTTTTCCTTCAAGTTGAGCGTCGCGAGCCGTGCAAGAGACACATCCTGCGCCAACGCCGCCGCGCCCTGCGCCCCAACTTCGTTCGCGCTCAGGTCAAGGCTCTCAAGCGACCCCAACCCCTGCCCAGACGTCAACGCCCGGACGCCTTCGTCGCCGATCCAGCAGCCGTGGAGGCCCAGCCAGGTCAAGTGGCCCACAAACCTGGCCGAAGCCAGCGCCGCAGCGCCTTCGTCTTCAACCTCGTTGCAGCTCAAATCAAGCCAGTTCAGGTTCCCCAGGTGCTTTGCGACCGCCAACGCTCTGGCCCCACTGGAGTTGATGGCGGCGCCACGCAGACCCAGCCGACGGAGCCCTGCCAGGTGCCTGGACCCCCCCAACGCGCGCACTGCCCAGGTCCCCAACCCATTGTCATTGAGTTCCAGAGCGTCCAGGTTACCCAGGATCGGCGAAGCCGCCAGCGCCCTGGCCCCCTTGTACCCCATGCGGTTTGCGCTCAGGTCGAGCGAGGTCAGGTTGACCAGACTCTTGGAGGCCGCCAGCGCCACCGCGCCCGCGTCCCCCACGCGGTTGTCCCTCAAATTGAGTGTGGTCAGGCCACCGAGGTGCTTTGAACTCGCCAGCGCCTCAAAACCCTCCTCTCCAATCAAGTTTTCAACCCATTCGAGCGTCTGTAAGCCCGCGAGGTGCTTCGACGCTGCCAGCGCGGCCGCGCCATCAGACCCGATGTTGTTGAAGTTCAGATTGAGGGTGGTCAAATCTGACACTTGGGGTGAGGCCGCCAGCACTTTGGCCCCCTCAGGGCCGATCGTGTTGTGGCTCAAATCCAGCGAAGTCACACCGGCCAAACGCCCAGACGCCACCAACGCCTTGATCTGCTCGGGACCGGTCGTGCTGGAGCCAAAGTGGAGCGTGCGCACCAAGGGCCACCAGGGCACCTGTCTGGTGGGCTCAGAAGGACCTTTGCGCAGCCTGTCCGGCCAGCGCTCCAGGTGCTCCTGAGCGTACTCCAGCGCCATCTCCCGCAACGCACCATCCAACCCTCTAAAACACCGGCATACCGCCTCCCAGACCTCTTCAGAAGGCTCGCCGTGAAGCAACGCGCGCAACTGCGCCAGCGGGTCTGTCGTCATAAGAAATCCTCTTGGCAGTGGGCCACGTCTTCAAAGAACCACAAGAGCGTTGTGCCTGAATGCCACTTAAACGATGGTCAACCCAGGGCGAGGCGGCGACTTGACCCAATCAGACCAGATCTGACTGTCCATATTGTTGTTGTGGATGTGGATCTTGGTCAGCTTGGGCCAGTGAGGACACCTCACCACCGCCTTGAGCACCTCTTCTCCAATGCCATTGCCATTTATGCCCAGCTCCTCAAGCGATGCCCAATGCTCGGCATTGGCCAGCGCCAAGGCCCCGGCGTCACCGATGTTGTTGTTGCCCAGCTTGAGAGACACCAACGCCGTCAAATGACGGGCAGTCGCCAGCGCGGCCGCTCCTTCGGCCCCAATGCCGTTGGAGTTGAGATCAACCAAGGTGAGTTTTCTCAAATGGGGCGAGGCCGCCAAAGCCTGCGCCCCGCCAGTGTCGATGTCGCAGCCGCTCAAGTGAATCAGGGTCAGGTTGGACAGACACTCTGAAGCGGCCAGGGCCTTCGCCCCGCCCTCTCCGATCTCGTTGTTGAAGAGCCAGAGCTGCGTCAAACGTCCCAGATGCTTTGAAGCCGCCAGCGCCCGCGCCCCGGGCTCTCCAATCCAGTTGTAACCCAGATGGAGTGCGGTGAGGTTCCCCAGGTGTTCAGAGGTCCCCAGGGCCTTGGCTCCGGCGTTTCCGACCCTGTTTCGGGTCAAATAAAGCTCGGTCACCCCCTCAAGCACCTTTGAGCCAGCCAAGGCCTGGACGCCGTCGTCGCCCAATCCATTTTCGCGTACATCCAGCATTTTGAGATTGGCCAGATGCTGTGCATTGGCCAACGCCATGGCGCCTTCACCCCTCAACCAGTTGCCGCTGAGGCCAAGCGACTCCACACTGCCAAGGATCTGCGAGTCCGCCAGCGCTTTGACGCCCTCTTTTTGCAGCCCATTGAAGTTCAGCTTGAGATTGCACAAAGACCGCAGATGCTCCGAGGCAGCCAGCGCTCTGGCGCCGTCCTCGCCGAGCTTGTTGTTGTTCAGGTTGAGTTGCTCCAAACGACTCAAATGCGCCGCATCCGCCAACGCCGCCGCCCCTGCCGCGCCAAGGTTGTTGGTGGTCAGGTTGAGCTTGGTCAGGTTGCCCATGTGCTGGGCCTGGGCCAGGAGTCTGGCACCCTGAGGGCCGATCTTGTGCTCACTGAGATCCAACTCGGCGACCTTGGAGAGCCGCGGCACGGCATCCTTGAGCGACGCACCAGCGGGCAGTTGAACGCTGCGCACCAACGGCCACCAACGCAAGGTGGTCGCGTCCTTGACGGGCCCTGTGCGCAAGGCATTGGGCCAGCGCGCCATGTGCTCGTCGGCGTAATCGAGCGCGACATTCAAGAGGCTCTTGTCGAGTTTTTGAACACAGCGACAAACCTGCTCCCAGACCTCAGAAGAAGGCTCGTTGTGGAGCAGCGCACGCAATCTGGACAGGGGATCTTGGGTCATCACCGTTTGCCTCACATCCGCACATCAAGGCCTGAGCGCCCAAATGACTCGATGACCGCCTGGGCGGCCTCCTTGTCGATGTTTTTATTGCGCCGCAGGTCGAGATGCGCCAGGGCCGACAGGTGGGGCGACTGAAGCAACGCCTGCAACCCTTCGGCGGTGAGCTGGTTGTTTTGCAAACCAAGCGTGGTCAATCCAGCCAACTCCGGCGCGGCCGCCAACGCCGCCGCCCCTTCATCGCCAATGCTGTTCCAGTTCAAGTCCAAACGCTCCATCGAGCCCAAGAGCCCAGACGCCGCCAACGCCGCCGCACTCTGGTCGTCGAGTTCGCCGCTGTTTAAGCAAAGCCAGGAGATATGGGCAAGACGCGGGCCGCTGACCATAGCCTCAACGCCCTCGTGCCCGATGGTGTTGCTCGAAAGGACCCACTGGGTCAGGCCGATGAGGTGTTTGGAGTTGGCCAGTGCCCGGATGCCGTCGGGGCCAATGCCGCAGCGCCCCACGCCAAGGCTGGCCAGACCCGTCAGATGCTCCGAAGCCGCCAACGCCGCCGCCCCTTCATCGCCGATGGCGTTGAGCCCCAGCCCAATGGAGGTCAGCGAAGGCAGGTGGGCCGACGACGCCAGCGCCCTGGCCCCTTCAGGACCAATTTTGTTGTCGCTCAGGCGCAAATCGGCCAGATTCGAGAGGTTTGGAGACGCCACAAACCCCATCATACCGGCGTCTGTGACCGCGTTTCTGCTGCAGCCAAGCGTGGCCAGATTGGGGAAGGACGCGGACTCGACCACCGACTTCAGCCCCGAGTCGTGGATCCAGCAGTCGTAGAGATTAAGCTCAGTGAGGTTGGGCAAGACCTGCCCTCTGGAGAGCATGCGGGTGGCCTCATAGCCGTTGTTGTAAAGCCCCAACCTGAGCTTGGTCAGTTGCAAGACACCGGACAACTTCAATAAGTTGCTGTCTTCGTGCTGATTCAAATAGCCGTACCTGACCAACGGCCACCAGCGGGCCTCGGGCATCTCCACCAACGCCCCGTGGCGCATCGCATCGGGCCAGCGCTCCAGGTGCTCGGCGGCGTACTCCAGGCCCACGTTCAGGCTGGCGTCATCCAGCGACGCGATGCACGCTTGCACCGTCTTCCAGACCTCGGAAGAAGGTTCGCTGTGAAGCGCCGCGCGCAAATCAGACAAGGGTTCTTGGGTCATAAAAAAGCTTCCAGTGTGGTTCAGGCCCTGCCTGGTTTGGGTTAAAAGGTCAATTGAAGTCCGTGTGAAGCGTCGCAGAATGCCTCAAACGCCTCGCTGTCCATGCCGTTGCCGTGCAAAAAGAGTCTGGCCAATTTGGGCCAGTGGGGTCTGGTCACCAGGGTCCGCATCATCTCTTCGCCGATGTCGTTGAACCCCAGCCCCAGCTCCACAAGGTTGCCCAAACCCCTGGCTCCCAGCAGCGCCCTGGCCCCATCGTCTCCAATCCGATTGGAGGCCAGCCCCAGCACCATCAACGCCCCAAAATGCTCCGACTGCGCCAACGCCGCCGCCCCCTGACTGCCCAGCCAGTTGCTGTCGAGTTGGAGTTCGGTCAGCGACCCAAACCCATCAGACGCCGCCAGCGCCCTGGCGCCGACCTTTCCAATGCGGTTGCTGCGCAGGTGCAGTTGGCTCAGACCCCCCAAATGCCTGGAAGCCGCCAACGCCGCCGCCCCCTCGTCGCCAATGCGGTTGCTCGTCAGCCCGAGCAGGCTCAAAGAGCCCAAGCGCGTCGAAGCCGCAAGCGCCGCCGCACCTTCGGCCCCAATCCAGCAGCCCGCAAGCACAAGCCGGGTCAAAGCGCCCAGGTGCTCCGAGGCCGCCAACGCCGCCGCCCCTTCATCGCCAATCCGATTGCCAGACAGATAGAGTTCGCTCAGCCCCTTGGCCAAATCCCCACAAGACGCCAGCGCCAGCGCCCCGGCCGCCTCCAGCCCGTTTTCCCGAAACGCCAACATCTCCGTCCCGGCCAGGTGCCCCGAATCGGTCAACAAGCGCGTCCCATCATCCCCAATCCAGTTGCCACTCAGATCAAGCCAGGCGACCCCCTCCAGCACACCCGACGCCACCAGCGCCGCCGTCCCCTCCTGCCGAATCCCGTTGTGGCTCAAATCGAGCCTCACAAGGCCGCCCAGCCCCTCGGCTTCGGCCAGCGCCTGCGCGCCGCCCGGTCCAATGCCGTTGTTGCCAAGGCCAAGCGCGCTCAGACTCGCCAGAAGACCCGAATCGGCCAGCACCCGCATGCCTTGCGGCCCGATGTTGTTGTTGCTTAAGTTGAGGAAAGTCAGGTTGCCAAGATCCGCAGAGTCGGCCAAACCCCCCACGCCCTCTGGCCCCAAAGTCTGCTCGCTCAAGTCCAGCCGAGTGACACAAAAGAGGTGTGGCAAGACGGATTCTAGCAAGACACCAGCAGGCACACGGACATGCCTGACCAGCGGCCACCACGGCAATGCGGCGGCGCGCTCTGGAGGGCCTGTGCGAAGCGCATCCGGCCAGCGCGCCATGTGGGTGGCGGCGTAGTCCAGCCCCACCTCGACAAGGTCACTGTCCAGGGCTTCAATGCAACGGCAGACCGCACCCCAGACGGTTGGGGAAGGCTCACCGTGAAGCAATACGCGCAGTTGTGAGAGCGGATCTTCCACCACGGACACTCCTGTCATTCAAAACGTTACGAACCGTTGCCCAGACACGAAATCAATGCACTGAACCACCGCCGACGCAACCACAGCCCTCCTTTTCATTTGTGCAACTGGGCTTTTGTTGCTCTTGAGAAGAACCCCAGAATCAACCATCCTGTGTTTCTTTGCAGAACCATGGGAGCACGGCGTGGATACACAAAACCCTGCACAGCAGACCCAACGGTGGGTTCGGGCTACGGACATCGGCGAGTTTGTCCGACACAACTCGTGCCTGAGGCGCTTTGCGTTGGGGTACGACAACCAGGCGCAGTTTAAGGCGTTGCCTTTCTCGTCGCGGCCCTTTCACACCATGGATCTGGTGCTCTCCAAGGAGGGCAAGCGCCGAGAGGCGCAGTGGGCCGTGCACCTGGAGAACCAGGGCATCAAACCACTGAACTTGCCCACCGTGGGCAAGAACCCAGGGGTGCCCTGGGGCCGTTTTCAAGACGCGTTGATGGCGCTTGAGGCAGACCTGAAGGTCTTTGAGCAGGAGATCAGCGTGCGGGGGACGATCGGGGGGTTCACCGTCGAGGGCCGGATCGATTTTGCGGTGCTGCGCTGGCAAAACGGCGCGCCCCGGCTTTGGCTGGTGGAGTGCAAGGCCAGCCGCCGCGACCGCACCTACCAGCGCATTCAAGCCGTCATTTATCTGGTCTTGGTTCGCGCGCTGCTCCAAGACAGACAACTGACCGTCGCCGGGAACACGCTGACGGACCAGGACATCGACGTGGCGGTGGTCCGCATTGATGAGGCCCGCAACACCATGATCCACCTGGGCGAGCTGCGACCGCTGGGGGATGCCGCCAGCCTGGAGCAGGACCTGCTCAACCTCCTGGCTGAAGACGGCCCTTTGGTGAGCGCACTCGAAGAGCACACGCTCGACGAGCTGCCCTACCAACTCAGCGCCGGCTGCGACGACTGCCAGTTTGCCGTCCACTGCCTGCCCGAGAGCGCCCGCTGCCGCCGCCTGGAGCTGCTGGGCCTGGAACCAGCCCTGATCAACCAGCTCCAGGACCACCAGATCGACACCCTGGACGATTTGGCGGCGCTCAAAACCGACACAGAGGCTTTTGGGACACTCCAAGAGGCCGTCGCGGTCGACATCGAGGCGCTCAGCATCAAAGCCCAGGCTCGCCTCACCACCCTCCCCGGCAACCCCATCCCAGACGCCTGGGAGTTGATGACGCTCCCAAACCGCGGGTATGGGCAGTTGCCCCCACACCGAGTGCAGATGCAGGACGTCTTGGGGCGCAAAGGCGAAACGCTGAGCCTGATTCGGGTCTACATCACGCTCAGCTACGACTACGCCGAGAACCGTTTGTGCGCCTTGACCGCGCACATCACACGCAGCCCCGGGCGCCTCTTTGCCCCCCGAGACAAAGACACCCGCAAACCCCAACCGGGTCTCAAAGAGTGGGATGGCCATCGCGCACACGCCCGGCCTTTTGGGCACGACATCATCGAGATGCGCTCAACCCCATGGACCGGGCACTACGACCTGGACACCGGCGCCGAGGCCGCGCTGCTGCAAAACTTCTTTGCCCGCGTCGTAGAGGCCATCCAGATAGAGGCCGACGGCCTCTCCGCGCCGCTGCACTTCTACTTTTGGTCGCGCGGCGATATGAACGCGCTGATTGAGGCCTGCGCACGCGGCGGTCAGGGGCTCCTGCACCACCTGCGCGAGCTTCTGGGCAGCCGCGAGGGCCTGGAGCAACTCATCACCTCCTACATCCAGACCGACTTCAACCAACGCTTCGCGCGGGGTTGGACTGGCTCCAGTCTGGCCATCGCCACCTCGCTGCGCTGGTTTGGCAAACGTTACCACTGGGTTCGACGCGTGGGAGGCCGCGACGTCGATCTGGCCCAGGCCTTCCGACGCGACATCTTTGACACCGTGGCGCCGCTGCCCATCGAAGAAACTGCCCCAGAGGATGGCGACGGCTCACAAACCATCGCCTGGTCCGACAAACCCGACGCCCCAAAGCACCCCTTTGAGCTGCGCAGCAGCCACACCGGCGGGCTGACCATGCCCTATTGGCACGCCCTGTGGGGTCAACTGCCCACACCCCAGAGCGACCCCGACGCCCCAGAGCACCTCAAAGCCTCCCTTGGCGACTACCACAACGCTCGCCGTCCCGGCTTGATGCGCGCCTTCCTGATGGCCCACGCCCACGCGCTGCGCTGGCTCGATGAGCGCATGCAGCCGGGCAACAAAGGGATCGACAAGCCCCCCATCGACCCCGACACGCTGCCCACCTTCCAACTGGGCACCCACGACGCCATCCAGGCCGCCCTGGACTTCCTCTACCTCGACCACCACGTCGGCCACAGCCAGTGGCTCCAGTTTCACCTGACGCCGCCCTACGTGCGCGTCCTCAAGGGCGCCAGCCTGCCCCTTTGCCAGATCACCCCAGGCCCCAAGGGCAAGCGCCTGCGCGCCACGCTCGACACCGAGCGCTACGGCCTGACCCGCGCCGCCATGCGCGCCCGCTCCAGCCTCGATGCGGGCAGCTTCATCCGCCTCAACGCCGCCACCGACCAACCCCACCAGCCCCAACCGCTGCGCGATCTGCAACGGGGCGGCCACACCTGCGTCATCAACGCTCTGGACTGGGACACGGGCGCCGTGGAGTTGGACATCATCTCATCGGGCAAAAACAAAAACTTCTTCATCCTCCCCAGCCGCCTGCTGCGCCAGCCCCTGGCCCATGCCACCGCCGATGAGTCCCTCTCCAACTTCGTCGAGCGCCGCGTCGCCAAGCGCCTCCACTGGATGAAAGGCCGCCCCGAGGCCGCCCACGTCGCGCGCTGGTTTGACCCCCATCGCCCCGTCATCCCACCCCAAACCCCCGTGGACTCCGACCTCATCGCTCGTCTCAAGACCTTCCTTGGCGACGCCCGGCTGGCCCACTACGACCCGCTGCTGGCGCGCCGCGTCCAAATGGTCCTCGACGGCCTCCAGTCCCGCATCCAGCTCATCCAGGGCCCGCCCGGCACCGGCAAAACCACGCTCAGCGCCGTCGCCATCCTCACCCGCATCATGCTGCGACGCAGCCCCGGCGACCGGATCCTCCTGACCGCCCACACCCACACCGCCGTCGACACCCTCCTTGAGCGCATCGAGCTGCTCCAGGACGACTTTGCCCGTCAGGCCGCGCAGGCGAGCTTCACCCTGCCTCCCATCAAACTCCTAAAAGTCTCCAACGACGATGACGACGGCCAGATTTTTGGCAGAGACATCCTCAGGTTTAAAGCCAGAGGCCGCAAAACGCTCCTCAAAGACCTCGGCCGGGACCACGTCCTTGTCATCGGCGCCAGCACCGGCGGCGCCCTCAAGCTGGCCGAAGAGCTCTCCAAAGAGAACGACCCCTTCACCGTCCCCCTGATGGTCGTCGACGAAGCCTCCATGCTGGTCTGCGCCCACTTCCTGGCGCTGGCCTCCATCCTCGACCCCCAGGGCAGCATCCTCATGGCGGGCGACAATCGCCAACTGGCCCCCATCGTCTCCCACGACTGGGAACGCGAGGACCGCCCCCCCGCGCAGCTCTACCGCATGCACGAGAGCACCTTTGACGCCATCGCCAACATGATCCAGCCTCGCCAGGAGCACATCAACCTGCGCCAGAGCCGCCTGTCGACCGCCTCCGTGCGCCGCGACGGCCTCCAAACCACCTACCGCCTCCCGCCCGACATCCGCCGCCTCATCCAACCCCTCTACGACCGCGACGCCATCACCCTCCTTGGCCCCGGACGCCGCCAACAGCCCAGCGCCAACCCCGAAGCCTCCGGCGTCAACGCCATCTGGCAGTCCGGCCACGGCCTCTATCTCGTCCTCCACGACGAGCGCGCCTCCCAGGACGCCAACCCCACCGAGGTCACCCTCATCCAATACATCCTGCGCGCCGGCCTCGCACTGGACGCCATCGCCCCCAACTCCGTCGCCGTCATCACCCCCCACCGGGCCCAACGCGCGTTGCTCAAAACTCGCCTCGACCCCGACAGCCCACACATCCGCGTCATCGACACCGTCGAGCGCATGCAAGGCGGCGAAGCCCCCACCATCATCTACTCCGCCACCGCCAGCGAACCGGTCTCCATCGCCCGCAACGCCGAGTTCATCCTCGGCCTTGAGCGCTCCAACGTCGCCTTCTCACGCACCCAACAACGCCTCATCGTCGTCTGCTCCCGCACCCTCCTCGACCACATCCCCATGCTCGTCGAACACTACGACTCCGCCCTCTTGTGGAAGTTCCTGCGACAAATGTGCACCCACCCCATCGGCGGCGGCGAACTCGGCTGGGACTCGTACCACGTCCTCACCCCCCACAGCGGCCAGGCTCAGCCCTGACGGCTCCAAAACTCAGGAGTGCTCAAGGCCAAGGAATGGGCTGGGCTCCCCATGATAGGTCACCAGCGCTTCGCGTCGGGCGCGGGTCAGGGAGACGTAGAGCAGGGCGCGCTCGCCGCTTTCGGCGCCCAGGCGGACCACGTCGTCGCTGGTCGTGGCCAGGACGGCGTCGAGGGGGACGACGCGTTTGTTGACGTTGGCCACGGCGATCTTTTCAAACTCCAGGCCTTTGACGCGGTGCATGGTGGCCAGCCGGAGCCCTGGTTTGCTGCGATCTTCGGCCTTGGAGCGTTGCAGGCGCAGCGTTTGGACGCCGCGCGCCTTCAACTCCGCTTCCATGCGCTCCAACAATTTTCGGGTCCGCACAACCAGGCAGGTTTGGTGGTGTTGGGCTGGGTCGTCGCCCACAAAGCGCATCACCTCGTCCAGCTCTTCTTCAAAGCTCTGGCACCCCTTGACCACTGGCGCCACGCCGCGCACCAGCGACTTGTAGCCTCGGCGTTGATCGTCGCCGCCGTCCAGGTCTTCAAAGACGCCCCCTTCGAGCACCCCCACCGCAAAGCGGCGGATCTGCTCGGTGGTGCGGTAGTTGACCCTCAGACGCCGCGCGCGGCCTCGGACGTGGATCCCGGCGTGGCTCAGGACCACCCGGCGGCGGTAAATCTTCTGGTGACCGTCGCCCACAATGAAGAGGTCATCCTGGCGTTTGCCGTCCTCGCCCAGCGGCACCATCTGGCGCAGCAGCCTGAAGGCTTCCTGGCCAATGTCTTGCGCCTCGTCCACCAAGACCGAGCGGTAGGGGAGGATCTGGCCGCTGCCCTCCAGCAGACGGCGCGCGGCGCGCATGGCGTCGGCGCTCTCGCAGACGTCGTTGTCCTTCATGAGCTGGCGGTACTCGGCAAAGACCGACCAGACCGCGCGGCGATCGGCGCGGTTCAAGCGCACGCCGCGCCCTTTTCGGCTGGCCCGCAGGTACTCGCGCTCGGTCTCGCAGCCGTGAAATTGCACCACCTCTTCCCACTCTTCGCGGTAAAAACTATCGGGGAAGGGCAAATCATCGGGCCGATAGTTGTCCATCGCCTCGCGCCAGAGGCTGTAGAGTTCGACCCCTTCGCGCTCGCGGTAGTAACAGAGCCTGCGGCCAAAACCCTGGCGCTTGAGGAAGTGTGACACCCAACGGTCCAGCGACGCCACCTCGATCCGCTCCATGACCTCGGGGGAGCAGATTTTTTCCAGGCTGGCCTTGATGTCGGCGGCCAGGTTGGTGGTAAACGTGGTCACCAACACGCGGTCGTTGGGGTTGTTGAAGACCTTGGCCGCCAAGTGCCGCGCGCGGTGCATCAAGACCACGGTTTTGCCCGTCCCGGCGCCGCCCAGCACGCGCCAGGCCCCGTTGGTCTTGCGCTCCACAAGGCGCCGCTGCGAGGCGTGCAAAAAGACCCTCCAACGCTCCAGCGGCGCGCTCAGGATCGCCTCCAACTCCTCGTCGTCGTCCACCAGCATGAAGCGCTGGCGCGAGGTCGGCTTGAGCAGCGCGGCGCTGTAATCCTCGGGATCCACTTCCCGATGCGGCTCCTCAAAGCCCAGCGCCCTGCGCGTCGTCTCCAGCGACTCGCCACGCGCCAACAACGCCAACCCCTCGTAGGCCTCTTGCGGCAGATCGGCGCCGTGCTCGTCCAAGTGCGCCTCGTCGCGCAGCTGGCGGACCAAACCCAGCGCCCCCGTGGGCACGCCCAGACCCATGAGCTGGTCATCGCTGAACTGAGCATAGGCGCCGTCTTCAAGCGGCGCGGTGGCGGCCGCTGCGGCGGCTTTGCGCTCGACCTCCACGGGCACAATCTGCAATGCCCCGGTGACGGGGTGGATGGAGCAGTTGTGGCCCCGCGCCCAAGCCTCGGCGTCCTCGCGCGGCGCCGCCCACAGGAGCACAAAGACCGCCTGACGGCTGCGCTTCTCGGGACGCAAGACCACGGCCCAATACGCCCCCTGGGTCTGCTCATCGACCTGCAAGATGCGCATGTTGGGCCCGGTGGCGCCGTCGATCTTCTCGTAGACGTACTGCCCGATGGGATCGCGCCTGAACCGCGACGTAAAGCGCGTCAGCCGCCGCGTGTCTTCGCGGGACAACCCCGCCATGCACGACAAATAGTTGTCGTAGAGCGCCACCACATGCCGATCCCTCATCCCTTACCCCCAAACCACTGCGCCAGGCGCTCAAAGCTCTCGGCCTCACTGGCCGCCTCATCCAAATCCATCGCGCGCCAGCCCGCCTTCTCAAACGGGGCCACGTTCTCCTCGCCGTCATAAACAAGCGCCACCTGAACCCCCTCCCAGACCAACAACGCCTCACCCAGGATCCCGCGGCCACCGGACGACATCAACTCGTAGCCGATGTGCGACGGCGCACCGCAACCCCGCGCCCACAGCGCCTGGATCATCTCGCGGTGCTCCTCGTCCACTTCCGTCAGGACCTCCGCCAACGCTTGCTTGGACGCCTCATCGTCGTCATCAACACCGTCGGGCGCTGGCAAACCCTGCACCGAGCGCAACGCCTCCACTGTCCCACCAACCTCCAGGCTGCTGGCCGTCACAAAGACCACCCAGGGCAAGCATTGGAGCTGGTTCCACAGCCGCAAGTAAGCGTTCCAGGTCGACACGGCGTCTTTGCGCCCCTGCGCCAGCTCGCCGTCGTCCAACCAACACAGCGTCGCCAAGTCCTCGGGCTTGCCGCCCCGCTGCGCGCCCGCAAAGAGCCTCAGCGGGCCGTCTTCCAACATCCCGCCGACCATCACGTGCACCGCGCCAGCCAAAAACTCGACCACACCGTCCTCGGCCACCGCTTCAAGCTTTTGACGCCAGTCCGCCAACTTGGGACCGGTGAGCTTTTGAGCCCCGATCGGCACCGCCGCCAACGCTTGGCCCACGCTGGACCACAGCCGCTCGCGCTGACTGGGTTTAAACGACAGGAACAACGCCAACTGATCCAGCGACCCCAATTGTGGCCACGTCCGCAGGTCTGGACGCTTTAGGCGCTGCCCCACCTGGGCCAACATCGCGCTCAGTTGACGACCATACTTGCGCGTCACGGGCGACGGCGGCACCTGGGGCTGGCCGCGCAGGTGACTGACCACGTCCGCCCAGGTCAAACTCCACGTCCAGAACTTGCCACTGCTCACCAACGCCATGCGCTGGCGCATGTCTTTGTCGATCCGCTGGCGGTGGTAGCTCCAACCATCCAGGTAGACCGCCACCGGGCGACAATCCTGAGTCCCGCGCACAGGCCAAAAGACAAAGTCGGGGCGCGTGGAGAGGCTGACGCCCTGGTCGGGGCCAAGCTCGACCTGGGGCTCGACCTCCCAGACCTGCCAGGGGTCGTCTTTGCGGCCCGTGGGGACGCGCAGCCGATAACCCTGCTTGCCGTGCACCACGTCCAGCGACACCTCGGCCTCCTGACCGCCCACCGCCAGCGCGCCCAGCGACTGCACAAAAAGCTCCTCCAGCGCGCTCTCCAACAACGGGTTGACGCTCAGGTCGCTGAGGGTCTGCGAGGGCTCCATTTTACCCTCAAAACGCAGAATCCGCGTCAACAACTCGATCGCCGTCTTGCGCGAGGTGTGGTCCATGCCCCGGCTGTTGCGATACGCAAAGAGACAACGGTAACAGCCGTCTTTGTCCTCTTCGTGCTGACAGGGACAGCCCAGCATGGCGTCCAGCGCCTCGCGCAGCACCCGCATCAGCTCTCCGGGCGCCACCAACTCCTTCAAATACCCCGTCCCGCCCGGCACCGTGTCGTAAATCACCAAAAACTGCTTGCGCTGGTCGCTGTCCTCAATCGGCTCGTCGTGCAGCTCGGCCCGCAAATGCGCCACCTGCCCCTTAAAACGCCGCTTCAAGCCCAGGTTCAAGGCCGCAATGAACGAATGCCGCTTGCGCCGGAACGAAGCATCATCCCGATCCTCCGACGCCTCACCCACAAAGGGCAACAAGAGCCGCACCGCCTCGCTCTCAAAGGTGCGGTAGAGGTAAAGACAGCGCTCGATCTCGACCTTGGAGGGGTCTTTGCGCCCCGGACAGGTGAAATCGTGCACGGGCTCCTTATCGCCGCCCTCCTGCACCTTCCCGCAGTGCCCACAGATCTCAAACCCCGTGCGCGACATGTTCTCTCCGGCGATCTCCAGCGACTCGCCGCGGTCGCTCAACTCTCCAAAGTTGATCTCGCGGAAGGTGGCCTTGCGCAGGTGCTCAAAACCAAAGGGATAGGCCTTGCCCGCCACCACCCAGGCCCGCGTCACATGGCGCTGCTCGCAGTGGATCAAGAACTGACGCTGGTAGAAGCGCGGCTGACGCTCTTCGGAGTCGTCCTGAATCCGACTCTTGCGGTCCGAGGTGTTGGCGTAAACCTGCCGCAGCCTCAAGAGCTTGCGCCGCTGCGCCCGACTGGACCAGCGCGGATCACCACAGGCCGGACAATCCCCCAACGCCTGCTCTTTGGCCATGTCCACAAGCTGGGCGTGCGAACAACTGGGGCAAAACCGCCAGTGCTCGACCTTGGACAGCGACATGTCCACCTGATCGATGGTCACGCGCCGCCCCGTGGCGTGAAAGGCGTTGCGCGGGGCCAGCTCCGTCAGCGCGTTGGCCGCCGCCCGCGCATAAGTGTAGTGCCACGTCTGATAACGCTTGCCACCGCTGTCCTCCCGGTCCCCTTTGCGGCGATAGACCACGGACTTGAGCGTGACGCCCTCTTCGGGAAAGGCGTAGTTGGGCAACAAACCCTCGTCGGTCAGCCAACCCAGCACCTCGCGGCCATCGAGGGCCTCGATCATGCCGATCCGCGCCTCCAACTCCCGCTCCAACTCCGCCAACTCCTCTTTTCCCGGCAAGTCCAGGACCGCCAGCGCATTCAACTCGCGGATCCGCTTGCGCAGCGCCGCCCGCTGCTTGGAGAGCTGCGCCCGGTGCGTGGCCTGCTCGCGCAGCGCCCCCAGCAGCCGCCAGCGCAAGCCCGCCTCGTCCTCACGGCCCCGCAAAAAGCGCCCCAGCGTCTCCAAAGTCTCCCGAGAAAGCTGCTGACCAAAGAGCCCCACGAAGCCATCCAACAACTCGTCTTCGCGCTGTGCCATCCATTCGAGCAGGTTGTAGGGGAAAGCCCCCTGACGCTCGGATTCGGCGGGATTCTTCTGGCTGCGCACGGCGACGCTGAGTTTGCGGGGGAACTGGCTGCGCTTGATGCCAGAGTTGACCCAACAATCCAGCGCGTAGGCCACCAATTGGCGCTCCAGCACCGCCGCCGCGTTCAGGTAGACGCCGGGGGACGGGACCGCGCCGGCCAGCATCTGCTCGGGTTGGGTGAAGAAGTAGAGGTCGTGGCGGTGGGCGGTGGCGATGGTCAGCAGCAGGGCGTTGCCGTCGCGGCGACCGGCGCGGCCGATGCGCTGGAGGTAGTTGGCCTGCCCCGGCGGCACCGAGCAGAGCACGGCGGTGGACAGGTCGCCGATGTCGATGCCCATCTCCAGCGTGGGGGTGCAGGACAGGAGGTTGGGCAGCCAGGGGTGGCGCGTGTTGGCCTTGAAGTCCGTCTCCAGTTGTTCGCGCTCGGTGCGGCCCAGCAGGCCGGTGTGTTCGCGGGCCACCACGCGCTGCACGTCGCCGTGGCGGTAGAGGTCGCGGTAGTAGGTCCCCCGGTCCTGATCTTGGCCCACCGTGTAGGTCTGCCCGTCCAGGCTGGGCGCGTTGTCCCAGATCTCCTGGTGGCCGCGCCAGACCATCAGCGCCCCGGCGCGGCGCGGGGTGTCGAGCGCCACCACGTCGGTCGACACGCGCAGCGCCTCGGGACGCAGGCCCCAGACCTTGTGGCCGCGCGCCTCACGTTGGGCCAGCACGCCCGCGTTGACCAGCGCCTCGGTGAGCCACTTCATGGCGTCCAGCCACGCCCCGGCGCTGATCAGCGCCCTGCCCCGGCCAAAGACGCGCTCAAACCAGCGCTGGTGCCAGCTGGCGTCCAGCGAGATGAAGCGCCGCGCGCCGCTGGCCGAGGTCAGCAGCGCGGGCAGGCGGCTGCGGGGGCCGTAAGAGGGCATGTGGTGGCGGCTGTGGAAGGCCCAGGTGTTGCGCTTGGTGATGTAGTCTTCGGGCAGCTCGCGGTGGATCACGCCGCCGCGCTGGCGCAGCCGCTCCAGCACGCCCAGCGCCCAGCGGCTCACCTCCAGAGGGGCCAGATCGCGCAGGCCGCCGACCTCGTTCTTGAGGCGCTCGGTCAAGGCCGCCACGGCGGGCTCAAGGAGCGCACGGTCTACGTGCGCTACGGCCAGCCCAGAGCGCGTCAGCGACCGCCCGATGACGGCGTTGAGGCAAAACTCCTCATAAAAAGCCCACGAGAGGCGCTTTTGGACCTGCTCAAAGAGGACGCTGCCGCGCACGTTGGCCGTGGAGTCTCGCTCTATCAGCCGCTCGTACTCGGCCAGCCAGAGCATGTTGGGCGCGATGAAGGTCGCCACAAAGCCCCGTGGATCGGTCCCAGCGCGCCCGGAGGCGCGCCCCAACCACCACTCTACAAACCGCCCGTCGAGGTCCGCCAGCGAGGGCGAGTCTGGGGTGGCCAGGAGAAACCGGGCGAGCGCGACGCGGAGGTTGAAGCGCCAGGTGCGGGCGCCGAAGAAGCCTGCTCGGTGGGCGGCGTCCTGAACGGAGTCGGAGAAGGTCAGGAGTTTTTTGTCGTCGTTGTAGCGCGAGGCAAAGAGTTGGCTGACAAAGGTGCTGGTGAGCGTGGCGGCCCGAAAGCCCACCAGCGCCACCGAGCCGCGCGCCTCGCAGCACGGGCAGCGCAGCGGGCCGCCGCCCTTGGCCGAGAGCTGCACCAGCGACACCGCCAGCTTGCCCGCTGGCACCGCCTCGTCCGGCCCCAGCGACTCGCAGCGCAGCGACTTTGGGTCCAGCGCGCGGCGCAGCGCCGGTCCGGCCAGCGGTGTGCCTTCGGGGTAGATGAAGTGCAGGCGCGCGTCAAAGGCAAAGTAGCGGCTGTAAAACCGCTTCAGGTCGCCCACCCGCAGGTCGTGGGGCCGATCCCGGTCCACCAGCGTGGCCCAGGCCATGGCCCCGCACTCTCGGCAGTGGGCCACGGGCAGGTGCGCGGGCCGGGTCTGGGCGGTCAGGTCGTCGTAAAAGCGCAGCTCGGGCTCCTGGCCCACCGTGGCCACCACGCGGCGCAATTCCCGCATCCAAAGCTGCACCTGAACCTGCAAAAACGGCGCGATCACCGCCTCTTTCCCGTCCAAACGGGCCACCGGACGCCGCGCATGGCTCACCAGCGCCAAAAAACTCAGCACCCGCAACCGCCCCAGCCGCCCATCCTCGCCCACACCCCAGGCCGAGTCCCTGCGCCCAATCGCCGCCGCCACCTCGTCCACGCGCCGGACCTTGCCGCCCAGCGCCCGCAGCACCGCCCGTAAAAACGCATGCCCCTTAAGCGCCTGACCCAGCGCCACCCGGTCCCAGCCCCGCGCCTTGGCCCCAAACCACAGCTCAAGCTGCGCCCCCAGATACGCCGCCACGTCGCCATACCCGGCGGGCTCCATCACCCCCGCGTCCGCCCTCCCCGGCGCCCCCTCATACACCACCGCCACATCACCCAGGAAGTCCTGGGCCTGCTGGCGCTCCTCGCCCACGATCGCCGACGCCTCAAAGTCCACCCCAAAGATGGCCTGCGCGTACCCCCGCAGCGACTCCAACCCGTCGCCGCCGCCCAGCGTGGCCGACGTGCCCACACAGCACACCGATCCCGGCGCCGCGCCCAACCGCGCCCGCAAACGGCGCAGCAAGCAGGCCAGATCGGTGCCCTGCGCCCCATCAAAGGTGTGCAGCTCATCCACCACGATGTAGCGCAGCGTCTGCGGGTCATTGAACCGCCACAACAACTGGTCCTCTGGGCGCAACAAGAGGTAGTCCAGCATCTTGTAGTTGGTCAGCAAGATGTCTGGGGGGTTCTCGCGCAGCGTGTCCCGGTGCGTAATCAGCGCCTCCGGCCCCATCACCGCCTGCTGCTGCGCCCCCGGCTCGCCGCCCACATAAAGACCCGCCCGAACCCCCTCCAGCGCAGCGGCGCCGTGGATCATCCGGGCCAACCTCAACGCCTGGTCCGAGGCCAGCGCGTTCATGGGGTAGATCAAGACCGCCTTCACGCCGCGCTCCCCCTTGTGGCGCGCGCAGTGGGCCAGAATCGGGTGCAAAAAACTCTCGGTCTTGCCCGATCCAGTGCCCGTGGCCACGATGGTGTGCCGGGGCGGCTGGGCGCTGAGCCGGTCAAAGGCCCGGCGCTGGTGCGCGTAGGGCGCAAAGGCCATCGGCAGCGCCTCAAACCCCGGCCCAGACCCATCGGCGGTCACAAAAGGCAGGCGCACATTCACAAAAGGCCCTTGAAAGAGCGCCCCGCGCCGCGCCAACCACCGCGACACCACCGACTCAAACCCCGGCGTCCCGCTCCAAAAGCTGGTGCGCAGAAACTCGCCGGTCCCCTCCTCAAGCTGCCCCACAAGCGCCGACGGGATCATCCCTCACCCCCGCCCTGCTCGCCTTCAGCCGCCCCAAAGCGCGCCTCAAAGTGCGCCCATACCGCCTCGTAGTCCGTCTCGCGGTCGCGCCGCTCAAAAGGCGCGTGATACACCAGCGTCCGCTCCACCGGCCCGCCGCGCCCGGTCGTGTCCACCACCGGGTGCTCCACGGTCCCCTCCTTCATGTCCTGAATATCCACCCAATAAGGCCCCTGCGGATACGCCTTGGACTTCTTGCGCGGCACCCCCACCCCGCCAAGCCCTCGGTTGGTCGTAAAGACAATCCGCCCGCGCTGGTCGTAAAAGGTCTCCTTCTCATACTGCCGCATCACGGGAAACTGCACCCGGTAGATGGTCTTCAGTTCGCCCAGCGTCAGCCCCAGCGCCATGGCCGCCAGCACATCGATCTCCACCAACGCCTGCCGCCGCTCAAAGTCCGTCCGCAGCGCACACCCCCGCGACCACGTCGCCGTCAACCCCGACCACGACCCCAGCCGCCCATCCTCCAAAGCAAACCCATCCTCATTGAAAGAAGGTTCATACAGCTCTTCCCACAACGCCGCGTAATGCGTCGTCAGGCAGTACAAACGTAAAGCACGAATATGGAGTTCTTTCCTATGCTTGTCAGGGAGTGGGATCTGAGCCAACAACTCACCGCGAGCATCCGATTTACCTGTGCTTTTGACGAAAAAGTCTACAGGAACAGAGCAAGCCATGCTCAACAGATCCAGCAAATGCCGTTGCTTTTTAAAGGCAACGGAAAAAACCAAATCAACATGAGCACAGCCAACAGGCAAAATTGTAGGAACAATAGTCCGTTCGTTTGTTGGGCCAATCATACGGCGATTGGCATAGCGGTAGAAACAATCAATGAACTTGCCGTTCCATAATGGCATCCGACGCTGGTACTCATCACGCTCTACAGCAGGAACATAATTCGTCCGGGGCAGGTAATCATCTGCCGCAAGCTCCAAATCAATCACGCTGTAGTCTTGGTTGTGGCGGCATCCTTCGTTTGGAGTCTTGTTGAAAGGCGTTCCGACGTAGAAATGGGGTCCAGAGACAATCCAACCGCCGACATTTTCGGGATGCTCAGTCACCCGTTGGATGGTGCCGTCCTTCTGGCTGTTGGTTTCGTGCCACATTTCAGTCGCAAAATACTGCCCTTCAAGCTCTCCCAATGTTCTGGGCACACGCGCAAACTTCCTCAACACATCCAGAATTTCCTGGCTGTGAACCACGGGCAATCTTGCTTCTTCTGCGGGGGTTCCAGGTTTGTCGTAAAGGGATGCAAAGAGCTGCAACGCCTCTTCATCGACTTGGACAAGACGCGATTTGTGCCCACTCAAGATAAACACCCCATCATCACTCTTGATAGCAGGAACCTCACCAAAACCATTCGACTCGAAACACCGGTCCAAGGTTGAAGGTTCAAAAAGATTAAACACACACATCAAACGCTCAACATTTGTCTGATAAACATTCACACTAAATTTAAGCTTGTGCAGAACTTCGCTAAAAAGTTTAAACGCATTGTAAAACTGAAAATGAAAACCAAGACTCCCAAGCAACACACTACGGAGGTGCCCCCCCTTCGGATCATCAAAAACTCCTTCGGGATGAATGAGACCCGCCGACGCACTCCCTCCAAATAAAAACTGCGAAACAACAATAAAATTTTTGTAGAGGTTGGTTTGGACGCCTTTGAGGGCGGGGTAGTTTTGGAGGCCGTTGAGGTAGTTGAGCAGGCCTGCGGTGGATTCGTAGGCGGTGAGGTAGTCGGTTTTGAGGGTGGGGGTGCGATCCATGGCCTCCTGGCGCATGGTGGCGGCTTTGGAAGCACTGACCTTTTGAAGGACAAAGTAGGGGTCGGCGTCGCCCAGGACGCCTTGCTCGTTCCATTCGACCTTGAGCCAGGGGGGGTTTCCCAGGATGAGGTCAAAACCGCCTCGGTGGGCGAAGACATCGGCGAATTCCAGTTCCCAATGGTGGAAACCGTGGCGATGGCGCGCCAGGGTGTGGGCCAGTTCCAGGCGCGGCCACTGCTCCATGAGGCGGTCGATGTCCACAAAGCCCATCTTGCGGGCGGTGGCCTGACTGGCGGTCAGCTGGGGGTCGGCGGCGGTGGCAGCGCTGAAGAGGTTGGTCTGGGGTGCAGTGTTGGCCTCCGGGGCAGCGGCGCCAAAGAGCGAGGGCTGGGCCGAGAGGCTGTCCCAGGTGGTCTGGGGCGACGCGCTGGATGGGATTTGAGCGCCGTCGGGTTGGGGTTCGGCGGCGTTGGTTGTGGGGGCGTCAAAGAGGGTGGGTTGGGTGGCGGGGCGAGCGGCT
>CAKZKQ010000063.1 GCA_937123825.1 uncultured Pseudomonadota bacterium | reverse complement strand
GCAGAACCCGTTGGCATGGAGGCGCCGGGCCCCCAGGGCGTCGGCCTCCACCTGGGGGCCTTGAAGGGCTTGTTTTTGAGCGCGTGCCGCTCTACGACGCTCCCCCACCGCCCAGCCACAGGCGCCGCCGTAGTGCTCGTGGGCGGCGTCCCCCATGGAGATGGCATTTTCAGGGCCGTGCGCAGGGGGCCAAGCCGCTGCACTTGCACGTGGGGATGTCACCGGATCTTTCTCCGCCTGCGCAGCGGCGCACGATGATCAGTATCTTCACCGTTCTGGGGGCGTCCTGGCTGGCCATTGTGGCGCTGGCGATGTTTTGGGCTCGGGGCATCCGCAATCGAATCCTTGGAGCGGCGTTGGATGCCGAGCGACGTCAGCGCACACACCTGGAAGAGATGAACCTGGCTGCCGCAGGGCTGGCGCATGAGCTCAAAAACCCTTTGGGGTTGATTCTGGGGTTGGCCAGTCGCCTGGTGGACACTCCAGGGGTGTCTCGCGTCGGGCTGGATACCGCCGAGCAGATCATGGATGAGGCCGACCGGGCTTCTGCGCGCCTGGGTGACTTCATCAACTTTGCGCGCCTGCCCACCCCCGAGATCAAACCCTGCCAGGCCGATGAGGTTATTGAAGGGGTCGTCAAGGCACTGCGTTACGACTACGAAGAGGCACAGGTGACGCTCTTGACCGAGCTGGAGCCGGTGACCATCGCTTGCGACGTGTCCATGTTGGAGCAGGTGTTGATCAACCTGCTCCTCAACAGCCTTCAGGCCTCTGAGCCGGGCACCACCACTTGGCTTGGTCTGCGCGCTCAAGGCTCACAAGCCACCCTCGTGGTTGAAGACCAGGGTTGCGGCATCTCGCCAGAGCTCTTGCCCGACATCTTCAAGCCCTATGTGACAGGGCGAGCCGATGGGCATGGGTTGGGTCTGGCGGTGGTCAGGCGAGATGTGGAGGAGCATGGGTGGTCCTTGTCGGTGACCAGTTTACCGCAGCAGGGCACCACGTTTACCATCGGTCAGATTGAAGTGCTCTCCAGGGAGGCAGGTCTGTGAGATACAAGGTCTTGGTCGTCGATGATGAGCCCCGTTACCGCGAGCTTTACACGCAAGTTCTGGTTGCTGCGGGGCTGGAGGTCATTGAGGCAGCCAATGTCGAGCAAGCGCTGGGCAGTCTGACGCGCCGTCCCCCCAACCTCATTGTCAGCGACTTGAGGATGCCCGGCGCCAGCGGGTTGGATCTTCTCAAGGCGGTCAGGGAGAGGGGGATGGAGCTGCCGTTTTTGCTGGTGACCGCCTACGCGGACGTGCGCGACGCGGTGTTGGCGCTCAAGCTGGGGGCGGTCGACTACCTGGAAAAGCCCGTGGTGCTCGATGAGTTGGTGTCTTGTGTCCGAGAGGCGCTCGGCATGGGGTTTGGTGATGACGCCCAGGATCCTCCCGCAGAGGCTGTCTGTGGGATTGTGGCTCAGAGCCCCATCATGCGCGCTGTGCTCAGGGACGCGTGGTACATTGCCAAGAGCGACGCCACGGTGCTGATCACCGGCGAGAGCGGGACAGGCAAGGAGGTCGTGGCCGAGTTCATCCATCGCAACAGCACGCGCGGTGACAAGGCGCTGGTTGCGGTCAACTGCGCGTCGCTGCCCGCCGCATTGCTGTCCTCTGAGATGTTTGGTCACGAGCGCGGGGCGTTCACCGGGGCAGTGGCCAGACGGCCTGGGAAATTTCGAGAGGCGCACGGCGGCACGCTCTTCCTTGATGAAATTGGTGACATGCCGCTGGAGCTTCAGCCGGTGTTGCTGCGCGCCATTGAAGGGCGTCGCATCACTCCGGTGGGGGCTTCTGGAGAGGTGGAGGTGGATTTTCGGCTGATCGCCGCCACCAACCGCGATTTGGAGCAGAGCATCCAGGACGGAACATTTCGCTCAGACCTCTTTTACCGCCTCAACGTCATCATGCTCACCCTCTCGCCTCTGCGAGAGCGACCCGAGGACATTTTGCCCATGGCGAGACGGTTTCTGGCCGCTTCGCAGGGCAAAAACAAGCGCCTGTCGCGTGCCACCACCCGGATTCTTGAGTCCTATCCCTGGCCCGGCAACGCGCGCGAACTCAAAAATGCCATGGAACGCGCTCGCCTCTTGTCCAGAGGGGACGTCATTCTACCCGAGCACCTCCCTGCCGCGCTTCGCAAGGCTGGTTTAGAGGCCAAATCCATCCCTGAAGCTCCCACAGCGGGCTTTCAGACCCTCCAGGAGCGTGAAATCGAGACGGTTCGCCGTGCGCTGGAGGCCACGCAGGGCAACCGAACCAAGGCCGCTGCGCTTTTGGGGATTACCCGGCGTGGCCTTTTTAAGAAGATGAAGCGCTTCGGGCTCCAATAACCTCCTCTTCATCACCTTCACTCTTCTGACAGACGCGCCAGGTTGTGTTTGTGCGATGGGTTCCAAAGCCGTTTAAGCGACGCTTAATAGGCCATGACAATCCCAATGGTGCAGGTTGGTTTTGCGGTGAGGTCGGTCTGGCGACACGCGCAAAACCAACCTGGATAAGGACCTTGGGAATGAAGAAGACGATGATTCTAATGGCGATGGCAACGGCGTTGGTGTCGGCCTGTGTGGATCAAAATGAGGTGCAGAGTGTGGTGGTGGGGCAGGCCGATGATGTCTCGGACAATGGGGACGCTGCAGGGGAGTCTGCGGGGCCGACGGTGGGGCGGTGTTCGGTGGCCGATTTGGGTTTTGAGGCCGACAACGACCTTGTGGACCATGGCGGTGAGACCGTGGATGAGTCCACAGGTGAGCCGCTCTTTGCCGTGTTGAGCACGGCAAAGGCGTATGGTTATGGAGACAGCCCCTCTGACAATTGGGGCATCGTGGATGTGGAGTTTAAGGGGTGTCTTTCTGAGCCGAACGATGAGGGCATGGGTTTCATTGCGTTTTCGGAAGAGGGCGAGTTGCTGGATGTTTATGGTTGGGGCATGTACGCCAATTTGATTGGGGAAAATGGTGAACGGGTCGAGGCGCGCGTTTCAACCGGGATTTCGGCTGTTGAGGTGGCGTCGGATGGTGCTTTGACCATGGTGGTCAAGGTGAGATTCAATGCTCGATTTGATGCGGTTCGTCGTATAAAGTTGAAGCTTGTCGACCGGGAGGGGAATCTTGCCTCCAACTGGTTGGAGGTGGACGTTGAGGCGCCTGTGTTTCTCCAGGAGGGGGAAACTTGCAGTGACTTTGGCAAAGCGTGTTCCGATGAACTTTGGTGCAGCAGAGAGTCGGTTTGTGAGGCGTTTTAAGTTGTTGTGAAGGCTGGAGTGCGTGCTTGCTGATGTAGGCGAGTTTTACCCGTGGGGTGATTGGGCTTTTGGGTTGTTTGTCGTGGGTGTATCGGCCTGGAGGGCGGCAAACCCCTCGACCAACGCTTGAACCATGCGTTGCACGCGGGCAGGTCTAGAGCCTCGCCCTGGCAAAACCAGATAGAGCGGCAGAGCCACACCGCGCCATTGCGGTAGGACATCGACCAAATCTCCTGCGGCCCACTCTTTTGCGACATCCAGATGCGCTTTGAAGACCACGCCGTGACCCTCCAGCGCCCAGTGCCGCAGCACCGCGCCGTCGTTTGAGGTGCGGTGGGCGCGGACTTCAACCTCGCTCTCTTGGCCGTCTTGTTGAAACTGCCAGCGGACCATGCGCCGCCCAGGGCGTTGCCACACCAGGGCGCGGTGTTGTGCCAGGTCACGGGGGTGGGTGATGTTGGGGGCATGGCGCAGATACTCGGCAGAGGCCACCGCGATTCGATGGCTGTGGCAAAGCCGCCGCATCACCAGATCTGAATCCATCATCGCGCCGTAGCGCACCGCGCTGTCTGTCCGGGTCTTGACCACGTCGCTCAAGTCGTCCGAAAGCCACACGTCGAGTTGGACCCCAGGGTGTTCGAGCGCAAAGGCGTCCAACATGGGCATCAAGGTCCTCCTGCCCAGGTCAGAGGGGGCGGCGATGCGGATGGGCCCGGCCAACTCATCGCGCAGGGGGCCTACCGAACTCTGGGTGGCGTCCACGGCCTCCAGCAGCGATTGGCACTGTCCCAGGTAAATCTCCCCTTCGGCCGTCAAGCTGATGGTCCGCGTGGTGCGAAAGAGCAGCCGCACCCGCAGCAACTCCTCAAGGCGCTTGACGGCCAGGCTCGCCGCGTTTGGGCTGAGCCCAAACGCCCTTGAGCTGGCCGAGAGCGAGCCGTGTTGCACCGAAGCCACAAACAAACGGATGTCGCGCAGCGAGGGGTCTTCCATGAGGGACCTTTATGATCTTGATGGTGGTTATTTGTACGTTTTTCGTACAGGTCTTCTTCGGTCTTTGTCAAGGACAACGTCGATTTGGTGCCTTAATTTGCGTTTGGAAACGACGAACGCCCAAAAGGAGGGACCTATGATTCGTTCACTGATTGTAATGATTGTTGCGTTGACGGCCGTGGCTTGCAGCCATACAGAGAACACCCCCGATGAAGCGCCCGACAACACCCCAGGCGTTTCGGTCCAGGCGCTCGATGGACCCTTTGAGTTTCCAGAGAGCGCGGTCTGGGATCAGGCCCGAGGGGCTTGGTTTGTCTCCAACTTTGGGCAGGCTTTTGATCCCACGGGGGGGACTCCGGATGCGCCGGGTTATATTTCGCGGCTCGATGCCGATGGAAAGATCGTTGAAGCTCGGCTTGTCGAGTCCGACGGCGATTTCCTGGGTCTGGCCATGCTCGATGGCATGCTCTACGCCTCGCGGGGCGGTGAGTTGTGGGAGATTGACCCTGACTCCGGCCAGCACACCGTCATCGCGGTGCCTGGCGCCGGATTCTTGAACGATGTGGCCGCGGGCAACGGGGCGCTCTACATCACCGACACGGGGGCCAACGCGGTGCACCGTGTTGTGCCCGGCCAAGAGCCCGAGATTTTTTCCCAGGACCCGGCGTTGCAAGCCCCCAACGGCATCGTTGTGGATGGAAACGCCGTCATTGTCGCGACCCTGGGGGCTTTTCCGCCCAACCCCGACTCGCCCGGTGGCGTGTTTGTGCTCGATGACGCCGGAGACGCCCAGCAGCTTGGAACCCAAACCGGTCTCTTTGATGGCATTGAGAAGCTTGGCGATGAGTACATCGTCACAGACATCACCGGGCCGCTGTGGCAAATCGGAGCCGATGGACAAGCCTTGGAGCTTGGGAACCTGACCGAGTTGGGCCTGGGATCAGCCAACGACTTTGGCCTGGATGCCGCCACATCGACGTTGCTGGTGTCCGATCTGGGTTCAAGTCAGGTCTGGAAGATCACCATCCGCTGAGCGAGCCGAGAGGTTCAGACAGGGTTTAAGTGCGGCTTAATACCCCATGACAGCCGGGCGGTGTCAGATTGGAGTCACGCCAGGGTTTGGGTCCTGGATGTTTGACGAAGACAATCTTCAAGCGGCGCCAGGCCGTGCACGTTGGGTTGGTTTTATGATGGCCGTCGTGGCCTTTATCATCCCCGTGTGCCGACCAGGTGCGCTTTCTGGGATGATGCGCCAAGGATGCTGTCATGAAACCCTCACTTGCGATCTTTTCGGGTGTGCTTTGCCTTTTGCTGGCGTTGGTTTGCGCGTGTGAAGACACCCGATACGCCAGTTCCCTGCTAGACACGGACTCCTCAGGTGATGGCGACCCTGACCAGGGGTCTGCCGCCATCACTTGCGACACCGTCCCTGATGGGGATTGGGCCGATGCAGGTTGGGCGGCGTGTGGTCCAGTGGCGCTCAGCGGGCAGCGGTATCAATCCTTTGCGCGGCTTG
The DNA here is from genome assembly GCA_937123825.1 of uncultured Pseudomonadota bacterium. Taxonomy (GTDB): domain Bacteria; phylum Myxococcota_A; class Bradymonadia; order Bradymonadales; genus CAKZKQ01. Next base: position 1,220 of record CAKZKQ010000063.1, on the reverse strand, counting down.
TGTGGATGGGAGAGCGCTTTGCGGCCGTTTGGCTGGAAAATCAGGGGCGGCTGCGCGTGGCGGTGGCCTTTATTGATCCTGCGTCGTTGGAAGTCGGCGAGCCCATCTTTTTGAGCGAGCCCACCACACCAGAGACAGCCGACAGAGCCCCTGAGAGGGTGGAGGCGGTTTGGACTGGACAGTCGTTGGCCGTTGTGTGGTCGACGGAGTCTGGTTTGTGGGGGCGGCAGGTTTCATCGGATGGGACTTTGAGGGGCGAGCCTCAGTTGGTGGTGTCTGGTACGGGGGAGCGCATCAATCTCAAGGCTGTGCGTGCGTTGCCTGGAGGCCGTCTGGGGGTGGTGTGGCTCGACGATCGCGTTGCGCCCTTTGAGTACACGGCGTGGTTTGCGTCGTTTGGTTTTGGACAAGAGCCGGTCACGTCGCACCGTGAATTGGGGAACCCTGGCGAGTTTATTGCTATCGGTGGGGTCTCTCAGGGGATCGCCGATCCGTGCGATTGCAATGACCGCCGGTTGTTTTCGCTCTCTTATGAGACCTGGAACCGCGATGAGGAGGGGGACACGCTGGTGTGGGTCCGCTTTGATCAGGACGGAGAGGTGGTCGTTGAGGACCCCATCCACGTTGCGGACAACGTTCAGTTGCACTTTGAGGGAGAGTCGGTGGTGGACTTGCCTGAGGGTGTGGCCGTGGGGCTGTGGGATCAGGATGAGGGTGCCATGGTGGTCTTTGCCGATGCGCTCGGTGGGACCAGCAGTCAGTCTGTCCTGATTCCCGATGGGGGCGGGGACCGTCCCAGTTTGGCCAATGCTCCAGGAGTGGGCTGGGCGGGCGCGGTGGTTGATGCTGTGAGCCTCTTTGAGGATGGGGATGGGGTGGTGTTCTTTGCGCTCGATGGGCGTGGACAGCCGCTGGCCGGGCCGTTGATGTTGCCGGGGACGCTCGGCGCTGATGTCGACCGTTACAACATCGTGGCCGGTGGCGGTGGTTTTGGGGTATTGACCGAGGTTGAGCGCGAGGTGAGGTTCACCTTTGTGGCCCCTCGGTGAGTGAGTGCGCTGGATTACGGGGCCGCTGAGCACATTTGCTCGGTGATGTCGCAGGCATGCGTTTGGCCTGATTGGCAGGCGGGCGTTTCAAGGCGGCAGGCTTCGGCATTGTTTTGTGGGACGCCGAGTCCAGCGCGGTGAACCACGCCCAGGACGCCGCACCCGAGGCGC
>CAKZKQ010000062.1 GCA_937123825.1 uncultured Pseudomonadota bacterium | reverse complement strand
ACGTGTCTTTTGGCGTTTCTGGGGGGGACCAGGACGTTCAGCTTGAATATCTGCGGCGAAAACTCAACGCCATGCCCGCTGAGGAACTGCGGGGCTTTGCCCACCACATCGATGCGATGGTGCACAAAGCCAAGTCCACACCCCATCTGGCCTCATTGCTCAATACAATATGGGGCAGCTCTGATGACGGGATCGAATACAACATCCGGGGGTTCATTGGCCGCGGCCAGCGATTCTTTGAGTCTGTCTTGGACGATTTGGATTTGTTTGCGGAGTTGGACTGGGAAGATGGGCATGAGTTTGAGTCTTTGAGCTATCTTCCCCACGAAATCCATGAGAATCGCTTTGGGTTGGGGGTTGCGTTTGAGTCCGACGAACATGGTTTTGATTGCCAAGCCATGAACGAAGCTTACGAAATGGATCCCACCGAGGAAGAATTTCAATCCATGTACCCGAATGTGTGGACTCGATTGGAGGAGCGTCGAGCCAAACACAACGCCACTGACACATCCGATGATGCCTTGGATGAATTGCCAGAGGGGCTCTTTGAGCCAGAGTCCGAGCATCTGGCCGCCTACGCTGCTTTCTACATGGCGACTGTGTTGGCAGAGCAAGTCGGGCTTGGACGGGATGAACGCCTGCTTTTTGTCAGACTCCTTGAAGAGGGGTGGGACCTGGCTGAAACGTTGCACCGAGCGTTTCCCAGCGGGGAAGCAGAGCGCGCTTTGACGGAACAGCGCCTCGATGCTGTGCAAGACCATTTGTTTGTGACTGCCAATCTTGTTTATGAGCGCTTGATAAAGAAGGACGCAAAGTCTTTTGTGCGTCTGCTTTCTTTTGAAATGTCAGAGTCCAAGATTGATGCCCTCGAATTGTTCTATAAAGAGGTGGTTTTGAAGCAATTTGTGTCGTTGCATGAAGAATCCAAGAATGGCGATGGACCTAAGGTCCCGATGGCGTTCGTTTTGGGGTGGTCTTCAAGCCCTTTTGTTTCATAAGGCTCAAACAAACGATTCATCCACACACAGTGAGCAAGGCATGACCCTAAAAAAGACGCCTCGCCCCATGATCGAGCAGGTGGTGCGGTCGGTGTGTGGCAGCGCGCCCGGTGAGCTTGTGTCGCTGAGCGGCGGCGGGATGAATGAGACCTATCGCGCCCAGATTGCGGGGAACACGCCCATCGTGATCCGCATCGCACACCAGCGCTGGCAGTGGTTCACCAACGAGGCCCGCGCGATGGCGTTGGCCAGAGACGTCGGGGTGCCTGCGCCAAATGTTTTGGGCGTTGAGCATGTGGAGCACGAGGGCCAGCAGCGGTCGTTTTCGGTGCTGGAGCTTGTGCCAGGGCGCGCGCTGAGTGAGTTGGTGGGGGAATTGCCATCTGCGGACGTCGAGCGGCTGGTCGTGGAGAGCGGGGTACTGCTGGCGCGGCTGCACAGCGTCTTTTCAGACCAGGAGACGCGCCACGAACTCAAGCCGCTTGGCGAGGATCTTGTGACCCGAGTGCTGCGCAACGTCGACCAATCGCTCGGCGCTCAGGCCGTCACCGTGACCCAACGCGGCGTCGACCTCTACCGCCACACCCTTCAGACTCGCGTCGACCCCAAACCCAGGCTCACCCACGGCGACTGGCTCCCCAAACACTTTCTGGTCGGCAAGGGCGGAACCATCACCAGCGTCATCGACTGGGAGTTTGCCGGCTCGGCGCCGCCGGCCTTTGATTTGGCGCATTGGGAGGTGGCCGCAGGCAAGCTGCGCCATCGCTTTGACCTGCTGCGGCGCGGATACGCTCAAATCACTGACCCTGATGGGGCCGATGAGGGCTGGGGCCCGGCCTTTGTGATCCACTTTGCGTTGGATGTCCTTGGTTGGAAAAATCCGGCCTCACGCGCCTACCAAAAGCGCGTTGTGGATGCCATGGCTCGGCACGTTGGGGCTTGAGTTGGTTGCGTCGCCCTAAGCCTGAGAGCGGTGTGCCGGTGAGGTGCGAGGTCGGGCATTGCCGTGGCGATGGTCAATTTGCTGGATTGTCTGCCGTGTGTGGTGCGTTTGTCGGGCTGAAGAGCGCGTTTGGGGCCGGGGCAGGGTGTCATCAAGGGCTGGAATTGTGCAGCCACTGTGTGATCTTCGGTGCATCCCTGGCCTGACTTTGGTAGTGTGGCCTGCGATAAGAGCCATTCCTGGGCAAGTGTCGCTTGCGCGGCGGTTTGCAAGGCCTGCTGCCCGAGCCCGCTGGTGTGTGCTCCCCCATTGATGGACGCTCATGAACACCACTATTCTTCTGGTCACCATCATCGTCTTCAGCTTTGTCGCCAGTCGACTGCTTAAGCGCTATGCACCGGCCTATTTTGCCTTCTCTGGGGCAGAATATCTGGCCGTGGGTGTGGTGCTGGGGCCGTTGGTGACAGGCTTTGTCTCCGAAAACGCCCTGGTGCACCTGGAGCCCATCATTGACCTCTTGCTGGGGGTGATGGGCTTTGCGCTGGGGCTGATGTTTGCTGGCGAGCGCAAGAACCTCAAGACGCTCCCGCAGCGCTTTCTGGCCGCCGCAGTGGCCATAGGGCTGCCAGGGGCGGGCATCTATGCCTTTTTGACCATGCTCCCGGCCATCGCCATGCCCCACCGCGAGGCGCTGCTGGTGGCCACCGTCATTGGTTTGGTCGCCTGCGTCTCTTCGGTCTCCCGGCTGGACGCCGTGGCGCGGTTTTTGAGCGCCGATGGTTGGGTGACACGCAACTTGCGGGCCTTTGCGGTCGTCAACGACATCACCGCCGTCTTTTGCTTTGGCATCGTCACCGACTTTCTGCGCGCCGAACGGGCTGACCTCCAGGTTGAGTTTGCCCCCAACTCGGTGCTGACATGGTTGGTGGCCAGCATCCTCATCGGCATCGCATGTGGGGTGCTCTTTCACTGGTTTATTGGCCGCATCCGCTCCGGCCCGCACCTCTTTCTGGCCACCGTCGGCTGCATCATCTTCGCCAGTGGCATGGCCACCGGTCTTGGTGTCTCGCCGCTCTTCGTCACCATGATCGTCGGCGCCACGCTGGCCTCTTTTGGCTCCTACGCCCAGACCCTCACCCCCGTCATCCGCCGCCTGGAGCACCCCACGCTCCTCTTGCTGCTGATTTTTGCCGGGGTCATCTGGCGGCCCGTCGAAAACCCGTGGCTCTGGGCGGTGGTGCCGGTCTACCTGGCGCTGCGCTTTTTGGGGCTGCGGCTGGGCACGGCGGTGGCGGTGCCGATGATCCCCGGTCACCCCAAGGCCAGGCGCTTTGGCAACGGGTTGCTTGCCCAGGGCGGCGTGGCGGTAGCCATCGCCGTGGACTTCTCCTTGCACCAAAGCTCTTCCACGGCCAGCACCTTGTGCCTGACCACGCTCCTGCTGGCCATGCTGGCCCAGGACTTCCTCTCCACGCGCGCCCTGCGGCGCGTGCTGGCCGACGCCGAGGAACTTTATACAGACATGCAGAATCCCGAAGCCCCGCAGCCCGAAGCCGCGGATGATCACCACGACGATCACGCCGATCACGGACACCCTTCGGAGGCCTGAACCATGGTGCACGCTTCGCCGGACCCGCAGGTCCAGCAAGAAGACGATAAATACCTGATCCTGAAGCGGATCGGGGTCCTGGTCGGCCTCTTTGGGATGCTGGCCGGGCTCCAATACTTCCAACCCGAAGGCATCGCCGACGGTGTGGAGCCCCTGACGCTGGCCAGCATCGGCTTTACGGCCCTCTTTGCCTTTACGGTCGGCGAGCTGGTCAACGGCATCGGGCTGCCCCGCGTGACGGGGTATATCCTGACCGGTGTGGTGCTGGGGCCCAGCGCCAGCGGCTTCTTCTCAGACCCGGTCGTTGAAGAGATGAAGATCTTCAACACCCTGGCGCTGGGGTTGATCGCCACGCTGGCGGGCCTGGAACTCGACATCAAGGCCACCTTACGGGTCTGGAAGACGCTGGCATGGACGGTGGCCATCAAGGTGGTCTTCCTGATCGTCCTTGTGGGCGGCGTTTTTATAGGTTTTGAGTCCTATTTCCACACCTTTGAGTCCCTCACCAGCACCTCAGCCATCGTCGCCTTCGGCCTCATCTTCGCCGTGCTCGGCATCGGCACCTCGCCGGCCATCGTGCTGGCCGTCATCAACGACCTCAAGGCCAAGGGGCGCTTCAGCGACCTGCTGCTGGCCATCGCCGTGGTCAAGGATGTCGTTGTTGTCGTCGCGCTGGCCGTCGCTGTGGCCATCGCCAAAGCCATGCTTTCGCCCGACTCGGGCGGCTTTGATCCCCACGCGTTGGTGCACGTGGCCAAAGAGTTGGGTGCGTCCATCGCGGTGGGGATGGTGGTGGGTGCGCTCATCATCGCCTACATCCGCTTTGTCCACGCCGAGATGCTCCTCTTTGTCGTGGCGATGATTCTGGTGGTGGCGCAAATCAGCGAAACCCTCCACCTTGAGCTGCTGCTGGTCTTCATCGTGGCGGGCTTCCTGGTGCGCAACTTCTCGCGCTTTGAGCACGAACTGCACCATCCCCTTGAGGTCGTCTCGCTGCCGGTCTTCGTCGTCTTCTTTACGGGCGCCGGTGCCAACCCCGACCTCCAAAAGTCGCTTCAGGTTTTGCCCAGCGCGCTGGCGCTGCCCGCGGCGCGCGTGATCGCCCTCTCGGGTGCGGCCTCGCCGGGGGCCT
>CAKZKQ010000061.1 GCA_937123825.1 uncultured Pseudomonadota bacterium | reverse complement strand
CAGGGGCCTCGGGTCGAACGAAGCCATAGCAGCGCTATTGCGAGTGAGTCACGTGGTTCCTGGGGCCATCAGGGCCGTCCCAGGCCTGTTGCGTTGCGTTCCCAGAGCAATTTGAGCCCTCGGAGGGTGAGTTCTTTGTCGACTTCTTTGATGAGGTCGGTTTCTTTGGCGATGACGTCGGCCAGGCCGCCGGTGGCCATGACGTAGGGGTCGAAGTCCATCTCGTCGCTCATGCGGCGGATGAGTTCGTTGACCATGCCGACGTAGCCGTAGAGGAGGCCGGATTGCATGGATTCGACGGTGTTGCGGCCGATGACGCGCGAGGGCGGTGCGATTTCGACGCGGGGGAGCTTTGAGGCGCGGCGAAAGAGGGCCTCGGCGGAGATGCCGATGCCGGGGGCGATGACGCCGCCCATGTATTTGCCGTCGGGGCTGACGGCGTCGAAGGTGGTGGCGGTGCCCAGGTCGCAGATGATCAGGCCGCGCTTGTGTTTTTCGTACCCGGCGACGGCGTTGACGATGCGGTCGGCGCCGACCTCACGGGGGTTTTCGTAGAGGATGGGCATGTGGGTGCGGATGCCGGGGCCGACGACCATGGGGGTCAGCCCCAGGTAGCCCTCGATCATGGCGATCATGGGGCGCATCATGGGCGGGACGACGCTGGCGAGGATGACGCCGACGACGCGGCGAGGCAGCAGGTCGGCCCCTTCAAAGAGCTGGCGCAGCAGGATGCCGTACTCATCGCCGGTGCGATCGACGCTGGTGCGCAGGCGCCAGTGGTGGGCCAGGCGCTCGCCTTTGAAGAGGCCGAGCACGGTGTTGGTGTTGCCGATGTCGATGACCAGCAGGAGCTCTCTGGGGTTCATGGGGCCTTCTTTGCGTCGCGATCCGGGGCGCTGCGCACATTCCGCCACGCCCGGACCTGGTTTCGTCCGTGGCTTTTGGAATAGTACAACGCCTGGTCGGCAGTTTCGATAAGTTCTGCCTTGCCTTCGGCGTCAATCGGGTAGGCCGACAGTCCAAAGGACATCGAGATCGAGAAGGTCTTGCCAGCGCTGGTGAACTGGAGCGCCTCGATCTCCTGGCGCAGTCGTTCGGCCAGGAGGAAGGCTCCGTCGAGGTCCGTGCCTTCAAGGATGACGGCGAACTCTTCGCCGCCGTAGCGCGCGGGCAGGTCGGTCTGGCGCAGCAGCTTGCGGAAGGTCTTGGAGACGGTGCGCAGGACTTCGTCGCCGACGGGGTGGCCGTAGGTGTCGTTGATGCTCTTGAAGTGGTCGATGTCGGTCAGCAGGAGCGTGAAGGGGACATCGGAGCGCTGGGCGCGGGCAATGGCCTCGTCCATCTGGCCTTTGAAGGTGCGGTGGTTGTTGAGGCCGGTCAGCCCGTCGATGGTGGCCATCTCTTCCATGGCCTTGTACATGTGGGCGTTTTGAAGCGAGACGGCGACCTGGTTGGCGACGACTTCGAGCAGGGCGCGGCGGTGGTCGTCAAAGACGCCGGGGTTGGCGCTGGCCAGGACCAGGGCGCCGATGCTCTGATCGTGGCCGACCATGGGCAGGATCAGGAGGCTCTTCATGCCGCGCAGCGGGGTCTTGCGGTCAAAGACGACGTTCTGGGTTTCGCGGTAGGCGCCGTTGTGGGGGAGGTTGATGCGCATCTCGGTGGCCATGGAGACCAGGCCGCTGTTGTGGCCAAACTCCATGCCTTCGATCTTCTGGGCCCAGCGGCCGACGTGCTCATCGCCTCGGTCGTCGGTGCGCACCACGCGCAGGACCGTGTCTTCGCCCCGGCTGTGTTCGAGGACGACGGCGGCAAAGTCGTATTGGCAGATCTCCCACAAGCTCTCCAGGGCCACGTCATGGACGTCGCTGGGGGTCAGGGCGCGGTTGAGGCTGCGGCTGGCTTCGTAGAAGCGGCTCAGTTCATGGCGAGAGCGCTCGATGCTTAAGAAGAGCCGCTCGGTCTGTACGGCGCGCAGGATTGAGGCCGAGGCTTCCTGGGCGCGCTCAACATCGCGTTGATCAAAGGGTTCGGGCACGACGCGATCGAGGCAGATGACCCCGCGCAGTTTGCCGCGCTCAAGGACGGGCACACCCAGAAAGTGTCGGACTTTGCCGTGGTGGCCGCCGACGTAGTAGGGCAAGCCCCGGTAGCCCCGGGCGAGGTTGTTGAGCAGCAGCGGTTCCTGTCGGCGCAGGACGCCTGCCAGGGCGCCTTCGCCCGGTTGGAGGGTTTGGGCCAGGTCGGCCTTGGAGCGCGAGTCGACGCCGCGAAGATCAAAGCGCAGGCCGCCTTCATCGAGCCAGAGCAGGGCGGCGGTGTGGCCTTCGAGGCTGGAGCGCAGCAGGCGCAGCGAGGCGCCGATGGAGCCAGCGATGGCGGCGATGGCGTCGTCGACCAGGAGGTCTTCGGCTTCCTGGCGGCTGATGATGAGGCCAGTGTCGGGCTTGCCGGTGGCGACCAGGCGCCAGTCTCGGGCGGCGTCCAGGCGTTCGCGCTCCTGGCGATCGAGGTGGGCCTGGGCGGCGGTGCGTTGGCGCAGCATCTCCCAGCGGCTCCAGGCCATGTGAAAGCCGCCAAAGAGCCCCAAAAAGAGCCCGCGGGTCAGCAGGATGCCCAGGTCGGGTTGGGCCAGCCCTGGCGGGTAGCCCCCCAGGTGTCCGCCGATCTCAATGCCCAGCGCCGTGACCACCAACGCCACCGTCACCACGGTGCGCTGGTAGGTGGCCATGATGGCCAGCAGGGCATAGATCAGCGGGTAGACCTCGGCGCCCATGGTGCCGGCCTGTTGGATGAAGGCGTGGGCGGTGGCCAGGAGCAAGACGCCAAGCGCCATGTCCTGACGCGCGTTCCAGAGGGCGTCAAAGCTCAGGACGCCGTCGACGCGCGCCTGCGCAGGCCGCAGCGGGCTCCAGCGCAGCCGGTCATAACCCAGCGCGCCGCTGGCCGTCATCAGCGTCGCCAGCGCCACCACCTGCGCCCAGCCCGGGCTGCCGTGAAAAAATCCCGCCATCAGGAGGACAATAAAGAGGCCACTTAGAGCCAGCGCGCCCTCGCGCCGCATCCACTCAAAGGCCGCCTCTTCCTCCAGGCGATCCATCGATTGGATGTTCACTGTCCGTCCTTGGGTGTGTTGTCTGCAGAGGGTTTGGCCTGACGCGGCGGCGGCTCGGGCACCACCGGGCGGTCTTCGGCCGGGAAGACCAGGATCACGTCCTCGTCCCTGGCCACCAGCAGGCGCTCTCGGGCGCGGCGCTCAAGCAGGCGCGGATCGGTGCGAAAGGCTTCAATGCGGGCGCGCAAACGATCGTTCTCGCGCTCCAGAGCCTTGTTGCCCGCCTTCATGATGTCCACTTCGGACGCCAGGCGCTGATATTCTACCCCGCTGTCATGCTTGATCACGTGGTAGGGCAAGTAGGTCAAGAGCCCCAGCGTCAATAACGCCATGGCGATTTTACTTCCTGGTGACACACCCACCTCCTTGTGTTCGCCTCACCGTTGATGTGGTTATAACACGGTGTTCCACTGCATCAAGATTGTCGGCGTCTCTTGTTTGAGAAGTCTGCTCGCAAAGTGTGATGTCTTCCACTAAAGTGAGAAATGGCTGGAGACCACAGATTATGATTCTTGGAGATTGGCGGCAATACGGAGATTGGATGTCGATGTCAATAAAGCGCTCTTGGCGGTATGGTGCCACAGCGGCGGTGTGGACGGTGATGGCGCTGGGGCTCCTGGTGGGTTCCGAGGCGATGGCCCAGAGCGGCGATCGGGCGTTGATTTTTTGCGGCAGCAACGGTTTTTGTGAAACCGGCCACACCCAGTTGACCCAGGAGTTGACGCGCGCAGGCGCGGCAGGGGTCGATGAGCTGGAGTTTCTGGAGAACCTGGAGCGCTACCGGCTGATCCTGGTCATGGTGCCGCGCGCGGCCCTCTCGGAGCGCCAACGCGATCTCCTCCAACTCTTCCACGACACGGGCGGCTCGCTGGTGCTCATCACCGAGCGCGAGTCCTTCCAGGCGGCGGCGACCAACTCGCTCAACACACTCCTGGCCCAGCTCGGCGCCCCCATGACCTTCATCAACGATGACATCGGGGCAGGGTGCGGCCAGGAGGCGGACGTCGTCGGCGGCCACCCACTGCTCAACGACGTCGACGCCATCCAGTACGCCAACACCTCGCGGGTCTCAGGGGGTCGCCTGCTGGCCAGCGATAACGGTGTGGACATCCTGCGGGTCGATGGGCGCGTCTTGGCCAGCGCCGACTCGACGCTCTTCAACGACGAGTGCCTCGATGACGACCCCTTTGGCAACAACCGCAACCTGGAGTTCTTCTTCAACCTGTGGAACTGGGCCAGCCCCGACGCGGACAACGACGGCATCCTCAACTCCGACGACAACTGTCCACTCGACGCCAACGCCGATCAAGCCAACCTCGACAACGACGACTTTGGCGACATCTGCGACGATGACATCGACGGCGACCGGTTTGAAAACGGCGACGACAACTGCCCCCTGAACTTCAACGCCGACCAACGAAACTCCGACCTCTTCATCCAGGTCACCCAGCCCGTCGCCTTCTCCCTGCGGCCCTCGCCCGACACCGCCCTGACCCTGGGCGACGACGAGGTCTCCGATCCGGTCCCGCTGGGCTTTGACTTTGATTATTACGGCCAGACCTACAACGAAGTGCGGGTCTCCTCCAACGGCTTCATCTCCTTTGACGCCATCCGCAACTCGGGCCCCGACGGGCGCTCGATCCCCGCGGCCGACGGCATCAACAACCTCATCGCTGGTTACTGGGACGATCTCGACCCCACCGAAGGCGGCCAGATTCTGGTCGGCACGCGCGGCGCTGAGCCCAACCGCGAGTTTGTGGTCTCTTTTGAAGAGATCCAGCACGCCCCGCGCGACACCCCCGTCAGCTTCCAGATCGTCCTCTTTGAAGAGGGCCAGCGCGTCGAAATCCACTGCGATGACTGCCCCGAAGACGGCGACGGCCACACCCAGGGCATTGAGGGCGACGACGGCGTCTTTGCGCTCACCGCCGAGGGCCGCAACTTTCGGCGCTTCTCGCTGCGCCAGGACGGCATCCGCTTTGACATCACCGACGGCGACCTCCTTGGCGATGTCTGCGACGACGACCCCGACAATGACGGCATCCTTGGCGCCGACGACAACTGCCCCACCGTGCCCAACGCCGACCAGGGTAACCTTGACGACGATGACTTTGGCGACGCCTGTGACTTTGATCTCGACGGCGACAACGTCATCGACCTCGTCGACAACTGCCTGCGCACCGTCAACCCCGATCAGGCCAACGCCGACAACGATGAGTTTGGCGATGTCTGTGACGACGACGATGATAACGACACCATCGCCGACGACGATGACAACTGCCCCGTGAACGCCAACACCGATCAAGCCAACTTTGATGGCGACGACTTTGGCGACGTCTGTGACGACGATCGCGACGGCGACGACGTCCTCAACGACGACGACAACTGCCCCGACGTCCCCAACAACGATCAGGCCAACAACGAAGGCGACCTCGAAGGCGACGTCTGCGATGACGACGACGACAACGACAACATTCTCGACGACGACGACAACTGCCAGTTTGTGGAGAACAACGATCAGGCCAACATCGACGGGGATGAGCTGGGCGATGTCTGTGACCCCGACCGTGACAGCGACGCCGTCCTCAATGAGCGCGACAACTGCCCCGACATCGCCAACAATGATCAGGCCGACAATGAAGGCGACGGCATCGGTGACGTCTGCGACCCCGACGACGACGATGACACCATCCTCGACGACGACGACAACTGCCAGTTTGTTGCCAATGAAGATCAGGCCGACACTGATGGTGACGGCGTGGGTGATGTCTGCGCCGCCGACCGCGACGGCGACGGCATCCTGAACGAAGACGACAACTGCCCCGACACCCCCAACGATGACCAGGCCGACAATGAGCCCGACGGCATCGGCGATGTCTGTGACCCCGACGACGACAACGACACCATCCCCGACGACAACGACAACTGCCCGTTGGACGCCAACGAAGGCCAGGACGATCTGGACATGGACGGCGTGGGCGATGCCTGTGACCCCGACACCGACGGTGACGACACCCCCAACGATGAGGACAACTGCCCGCTGCTGGCCTCCGACGACCAGACCGACACCGACGGGGACGGTCAAGGCGACGTCTGCGACGACGATGATGACAACGACACCATCGCCGACGACAATGACAACTGCCCCCTGACCGAAAACCAGGACCAGGCCAACCTCGACCGCGACGATCAGGGCGATGCCTGCGACGACGACGATGACAACGACACCATCGCCGACGAAGACGACAACTGCCCCGTGGACGCCAACACCGATCAGGCCGACGCGGACATGGATGACATAGGCGATGTCTGCGATCCCACCGACGACACCGACCCGGACCCCGATCCCGACCCTGATCCCGACCCCGATCCCGACGACGAAGAGCCCCAGGCCTTCACCATCCAGGGCGGCGCGTTGAACTGTTCGCAAACCACGGGCCACGGAAGCCCCGCCGCCCCTGTCGGCGGCCTGGTGTGCCTGCTTGGACTTGGCCTGATCGCCGCCCGTCGCCGCCGCTGAACACAAGCTCCGCGCCCCAAAAGGCGCGGCGCCCCATGACAACCCCCAATGACAACCCCATCACCGCGCGCACAAAAAAACGCCGCCGGGTCTTAAACCCGAGCGGCGTTTGATGCTCTGTGGGGTCCGATACCCCGTCAACACACTGTCAGTCGTCGTCGGCGATGCTCGAGCCGTGGTTGAGCGCACCAAGCTGGTCAGCCATGCCTGGCGGCATGGCCTTCATCAGGTCGGGCATCTGCTGCAACATCGCCGGCAGGTCGCGCATGGCCTGCTCCATCAAGGGGCGCAGCGCCTCGGGGATCTGACCGCTCTGGAAGAGCTGGTTGGCCATGGCCATCAGATCGTTGGGATCCATGTTGCCAAGCTCGGCCAGCGTGTCGGCGGCCTCTTCGTAAGGGTCAAAGTTGTCCCCGTACATGAAACCGGGCAGATCGGGCGGCTCCTGAAGGAAGTGCTCCCACTGGGCGTCGATCTCTTCGGCGCGGCCCAGCGCCTGGAGCGCCGCAGCTTTGAGGGAGTAGCTGTCGGGCATCTCTGGCTCAAGCTCAATGGCCTTGTCGCACGCTTCAAGGACTTCCTGAGTGCGGCCAGCGAGCAAGAGCACCGAGGCCAACTGCGCTTGGCTGTAAGGCTCCTCAGGGTCAATGGCGACCGCCGAGCGGGCGACCTCAATGGCCTCCTGGTTCTTGCCCGCCATGCCCAGCAGGTGGCTCTTGAGCAGCAGCGCCTCCAGGCCCACGTCGTCACGCTCCACGGACTTGTTGACCGCCTCGATGGCCTCGATCAGTTCGCCCTCAAGGCTCAGCAACCGGGCCAACTCCAGCGGGTAGGAGGCGTCTTCGTAGCCAACCTCGGTGGCGACCTCAAAGGCCGCGCGGGCGGCGTCGATGTCCTCGTCTTCGAGCGCCATATTGGCCAGCACGCGGTGGACTTCGGCCTTGGTCTGGCGCTTGTCTTCGTCTTCGGTCTCGGCCGTGACGTCTTCGAGCAGCCACTGGGCCTTGCCGATGTCCAGCTTGGCGGCCGAGTCGTACTCCAACTCGCGCATCACCAATGAGCGGCCCATCAGCGCAGGGATGTGACGGGGGTTGATCTGGAGCGCGGCAGAGAAGGCCTCCAGCGCGTCGTCGATCTCATCGTCGTAGTAGTGCGCCAGGCCTTTGAGGCTCCAGGGCTCGGCTTCTTTGCCGGGGGCTTCGGGATCCTGGGTCAGAGGCGCCAGGCGCTCCAACACATCCTCCGTCAACTCCTCCTCCAGCGCCGCTTCCAGCACCGTCCAGCGGTCTTCGCCCTGGGCGTTGTCAAAGAGCTCAAAGAGTTTGTCGTGTTCTTCGTTCTCAATGAGTTCGTCAATCTGATCAATGATGGATTGGCTCATCGGGTCGTGCACTCTCTTGTGTATTGTGAGGCCAGTCTATCCACCACAACTTTGAACGCGGCGACTTTGTCTGCGGCCATGCGGCGCAGCTTGCGCAAGATTGGGTCCGAGGACCCTTGCGCGGTGCCGGTTTGGAGCCAGCGTGCATAGACACGGTTTGCTTCGAGCGCCGCCTGCGTGACCTCGATGGTCTGCGCGTACTGGCGACAGAATGATGGCCGGTTATGGACCGCAAAGGCCTCCAGCGTCAAGCCGAAGTAGTTCTGATAAAAGGCCCACTCGGTGGAGTAGGCGATGCGAAAGGGTTCAAAATCGGCGAAGGCCTTATCCACCAGGTCCTGACAGACCTCTTTGGCGGCGCGCAGCTCGTTGAGTCGGCGTTTGACGGCGATCTCGTCGCCTTTGTCGGTCTCGTTGAGCAGCGTGATGTGGTTGTAGTCGATGCAGGCCAGCGTGCGTTCGGTGTCATCGAGCGCCCCAGAGATGTCCTGGGGGATGTGATCCGGGTTGGGCGGCGTGGCCTGGATGACCTTGGGCTTTGGTTCGCGCGCAGTGGGGGGTTTGGCGTGCGGGGACGGCGGTGTGGCCGTTGCGTAGGGCGACGCGGTGGAGCAGGCGCCCAGCGCCAGGGCCACCAAGAGCGCCGCAGCCATCTGCCAGGCGGCGCCCATGCCTTGTGTACGCCACCGTGGATGACGGGGAGGGCTCACTTTTGAGGGTCTACCGGTCTTGGCGACGACGGACCACGATCAGGCCAATGAGGGCCAGGGCCAGCAGCGCCGCGGGGTGTTGCAGTGGGGTCTTGGTGGGGGTTTGGACACACCCGCAGCCGTCATCGCTGGCGCCGCCAGGGGGCGTGTTGGGGTTGTCGGGGTCGTTGGGATCGTTGGGATCACCGGTGTTGTTGTTGGGATCGTTGGGATCGTTGGGGTCGCCGGTGCTGCCGCCGCTGGCGCGGACGATGAAGACGCCCACTTCGCTGGGGGCGGACTCGGCGTTGCCGTCGTTGGCGGTGGCGCGCCAGTAGTAGGTGCCATCGACAAGCTGGGTGCTGGTGATGCGGTACTGGGTCGTTTCGGGGGTCTGGTCCACACCGCCGCGGCGGTCGATGGGGATCTCCAGGTTGGAGTCCGCAAAGATCTCAAAGGTGTACTGCAGCTCATCGCCGTCGGGGTCCTGGGCGTTGACCAGGGTCAGCGTGGGCTGACGGCTGGAGATGAGGGTGTTGTTGACCGGCGAGCGCAGCGTGGGGGGCGTGGGCGGGTCGTTCTCGAAGTTGAGGAAGAACTCCACGGCCACAAAGGGGCTGGCGATCGAGCCGTCAAAGGCCTGCACGCGGGCAAAGTAGGTGGTGTTGTCTTCCCACTCGATCTCGGGGCTCCAGGTGGTCTCCCGGTTGCCCGAGCCGATCTCCTCTTCGATGAAGTCGTTGGAGTCGAAGTTGACGGAGGTGTCGAGCTGGAAGCGGTAGATCAACTCGTTGCCTTCGGGGTC
>CAKZKQ010000060.1 GCA_937123825.1 uncultured Pseudomonadota bacterium | reverse complement strand
CCCCCCACCATCAACCCCAGGGGCCCGCACATCAGCGCACAAGCGGACAAACCAACGATGATGACCGGGAGCACCAACCACGCAGGCCCTCCCCCTGCAAAGGGCGCCAGAATCGAAGGCCCGATGGAGCCCCAGAAGTCTGGCATCTGTCCAAAAGCATGCAGCTTGCGGTCAGCACCCTCTCCCTGTGACGCAGGATCCGAACCGTATGGCCCCACACCGCCCACCGGTACCCTGACAGGCGCAGGAGGGACCACGTGGCCAGAGGAGGCGCTCGGACGACGCGGTGACGGCACGACAGGCCCCACACCGCGCCCACCCGCAGCAGGAACGGGAGCCCCCCCAAAGGGAGGTTGAACCGCCGAAGGTGTCGAAGCCGCGGGAGTGGACCGAGGAAGGGCATCTGAACCCAACCATGAGGCCGTCGGCAGCCCACCTGCCACAGATGGCGCGGGTTCAACAGGGCCCGCAGGCAACCCCACGGGACCAGCCGCAGCCGGTGAGGGGGTTTGGTGCTGCTTGGCCAGAGGCAACGCAGTCCCTGGCGACCGGGCAATGGGAAGCATCCCCCCATCTGCAGCGGGGGCTTGCCCAGCGTACGGCTTTGGTTGACAGGCAGATGCCCTGGCTGGCGACGGTGCCTGGCGCTGCGACGCCGCCCGCTTTGGACGCCGCACAACACCAGAGAGCTTCACGGCGCTGACGGCCCCCACCGACGCACCGCGCGAACCCTTGACCGGCTCAGGCTGCGATGACGGGGACCGCTGTGGTTTGGACACAGACACCTGTGGGGAGGCCTGGTTGCTGGGACGCAACTCACAACGGGCCCCTATCGACCTCAACCTCTTGGCGTAAGCGCGGGCCTGGGCCTCGGTGGCGTTTCGCTTCACCACCGAGGGCATGTTCAAGACCAAGCGCTCAGCCATGGCCTCAGAGACACCAAAAGCCTGCTGCAAACGCGCCGACGCGCCCGCCTCAGGCTCAAAACCAGTCAACACAATCGCAAACACCCGCACATTCGATGATGCGGTCATAAAACGGCTCCCAACATCCACCGCTGGCGCCCAGCCCACCCCAAAGCACACACAAAGTATGCTGGTCAGCCATCACCAATCATAAATGCGCCCTGCACAGACAGTCTCACTCAAACGTCTTTGGGACATCTGTGATACCGCGCAATGAAAACAAACCACCAAGATGGACAACCCCTTACACCAACGCAATACCGAGCGTCAAGTCTGCAATTATCTTTATCAAAAGATTCTTAAACAGGGTTTGTCTTGAAGGTGGCTCACAGAGGTCAACAGAAACGTCCCTGGCGCCATCCCACAGTGAAGCGATGGGGGGTGGGGTTGGCCAGGGTCACCTCGACGCTCTGGGCGTTGGACTTTCGGTAGAGGAAGAAGCGCTTGTTGAAGAGCCCGAGGTCAAGGGGATTGGGCAGGTGGATGTCGTCAAGACCGGGGCGCGGGTTGGGTCTGTGTTCCACGTCTCGGTTGACCTGGGAGATGCAGAAGATGATGGCGCGCTCTTGTGCGGCGTGGGCCTTGAGCCGTTCGACCTGATGTTGCAACGCAGGCGAGGTGCGCTTCTGGTCCAGGAGCTGAAGGTAGTCGACCACAATGACTGCCCCCTGCCCCAGGCCCTGAGTCTGCTTGATGATGTATTCGGCGTCGATGGCGTCGGAGCAATCGAGCACACAGCGGTCGAGGTATGCATCGATGTCGGGGTCACAAGCCCGCATCTTCTCCAGCACCTCACGCTCCAGAAATGACAGGCTGAAGTAGGCGCTCGGCGCCGCCTTCTGACGCATCGCCTGCACCATCAAGCCGATGGCAAAGCTGGTCTTGCCGTGCATGGGGCGTCCAGCGACGAGGACCATATCTGCGGGGTTGCAGTAATCGAGGATGGCGTCGTAACGGCGGGGCAGCAGTTGGCCGCTGCGGGCTTGAAGCAGCGACCAGGAGCCAAAGCCTTCGCGCTGGGCGATGGCGTCGAGCGCCTGGAGCATGGTCATCGAACCCTGTTTTTTCAAAACGCGGGCTTGGTGCTTGAGTTGATGGATGGGTGCTGAAAGCTTCATGGGTCACAACCTCTCTTGAAACAAGGCGCAGCGCATTCCCCTTCTTCTGCCAGGCCCTGAAGTGAGACAGGTCGTGTTGTATGGATGCATCCGACACTCTGGTGCTTTCCCGGTTGAAGGGGGGGAGGCGAGGATGCGACGCCCTGGTTGGGCATCTTGCGGGGGTTTGTGGGGGGCGTCAAGACCAGGGCGAGAGCAGTTGTGGGGTGAGGATGACAACGCGCTCTTCGACGTTGAGGAATTGGGGGCCGTCTTTGACGGCGTACATGGGCTCTTTCCATCCCACGTGGCCAGAGACAACCAGCGGCGGGTGGGTGGCGCTTGCGTGTTCGAGGATGGTGCGGGTCAAAGAGGACTTGCCCTTGCCCCGATGCTTGCGGCTGGGGGAGAGCGGCGATTCGTGCAGCACCACAATGTCGGGTGCCTGCTCAAGAACATCTTTGAGCGCCGAGAGGTAGACATCCTGGGCCTTGCGCCAGGGTTTGCCGGAGCTGCCCACGATGCCGCTGACGCCTCCAATGCGCACTCCCCCCAGTTCAACAACGTCGCCATCCAAAAGGCGCGCGGTGCCCTGGAGCAACTCGGGCGGTCGCTGTGTGCGGCCACCAAAGCTGTCGTGGTTGCCCGCCACGCCCGTCACCCAGCCAAAGGCCTCATCAAAGGCCTCCCACACCCCCATGACATCCCCAATCCCGCCACGGGTCTCCAACGTCGGGTTGACGTAGAAATCTCCAGCCAGAATGGCGCCAAGGGATTCAAAACCAGGCAAATCGCCCGCATCAGAGCGCTGCCGCAGCTCTTGCGCCACCGCTTCACCCAAAAACCGGCGCTTGCCCACGGGCTTGCTCGCCGAGTCCACCATCTGCAGGTCCGAGGTCACCACCAGACCCGCAAGCCCCTCGGGCAAATCCTCCACCGCCGCCGAGAGCACCGCAATACTTCCCAGCGCCCTGCCCTTGCCACCAGGACCAACCCCGGCACACGCCACAGCCCCAATGGGCGCCTTGGCCCACTCCACAATCCGCACCGCTCATCCCCCCTCAACAGGCTCCACAACATGTCTCCCATCGCCGGTGACTATGCGTTTGAATTTTTTGGTATCGACATCATCATCACCCCACAATCATCGGCAAGCAACGCATGCCCAACGCGTTGAACAATGCCCACCACCCGATGGGGTGGGCACAGCGCAGGGGTCTTGAGGTAAACCCTCAAAAGCTCCTCACCCATCGCCAGCGCCAGGCGAGCCCTGAGTTCAACCTCTCCGTCCTCAATGTTGGCGTTGAGGTGTTCGTCAAAGAGCCTCCGGACGGCGTCCCGGGCGTGTTGCCTGCCGAGTTCAACATACTCAATGATGCGAGGAGAGCTCTGAACGGGAGGGTTGAGGGCCACACGCCATGTGTGGGGGGCGGCGTCGACCATGGCCACCGCGGCCACAGCAAATTCAGTCACCGCCACATCAAACTCGACCCCTTTGGAGACCTCAATCCGCTCAAGCTGGCCCAGGACGCGCTGGGTTTCGCGCTCGATCAGCGCCTCGATGAGGCCGTCGGGCGAACCAAATTGGTGATAGAGGACGGTGCGGGTGATGTTGGCTTTGGCGGCCAGAGCTTTGAACGTGACGGCCACAAAACCCTGCTCTGACGCCATCACAAGGGCCATATCGAGCAATTGTTGTCGCCGCTGGGCAGCGGGCATTCTGCGCCGAGTCGCCATGAACCTCTCCCATCGGGCGCCGCGTGTGTGGTGTCTGCGCCCCCGCGCTTCAATGTGCACGCTCTGGGCTTAAAAAGACAACGCGCTGCGGGCTTTGCGACCCAAGACCTCGTGCAACCCCCGCACGCTCTGGTCTTCGCGGCCAAAGAGGGTCTCAAGGTAGGCGTTTTGCTGGCGAGCGCCGCGACGCACCAGCAAACGGCGCCCACCAGGCAGCGCGCGAGCGGCCCGATGCAACACCACATTGCACGGCGCCACCAGGAGCGGATACCAGGGAACCAAGGGCACTTCCAATCCCAGCTCCAGGCGCGCTGCCTTGTCCAAAACCAGCCGCGCGATGCTCAACTGCAAGGCGCGGTTGTAGCGCCCCATCCACCAGGACATGTGGGGGTATCGCCGCTCCAGCGCCTCATCCACCAGCGCGCTGGCCAGACGCTTGCTCTTGTCGTCGGACATGCGTTGATGGCGAACATTGGCCCCAAAGAGCGCGATGGCCGACTGGATGGGCGCGTTGAGGTCAAAGAGGTAGCGTTCATCGACGCCGTTGACCCAGGCGATGTAACGCCACAAGTGCATCAGCGCCCTGCCCTCATCTTTGGTGGGAAAAACCCCGACCAGGCGGATGCTCAGCAGATAAATCAGGCTGAACCCCAGCAGCGTCAGTTGCATGTCGGTCTGATTGACCGGCACGCCAAGCTCGGCCGCGTCCCAATCGTCCCGGGCGGCGACGTGACGGCGCACCATGGCGTGGATCAAGCGCACGCGCAGCGTGTTCTTGAAGCCTGCGCCGTGGCGTGCCATGGCGCCGGGGCGAGTGACGTCGACCCACCATTTGGTGGTCTCGGCGACCCGGCGTCGGGCGCCTTTTTCCAATGAACCGGTGGCGATGAGCGTCTGGTTGATGGCCGAAAACTGGTACCCGGCCAGGAGCCCCGTGACCAACAACGCGCGCATGCCTGCCAGTCCGCCCAGGCAACACACTCTGGCGCCTTCAGCCAGCATTGCATCATCGACCCAGTTGGGGCGAGCCTCCACATGCTCGATGAAGCGGCGAAGCGGCTCGGGAGCGTGAGGGACGGCCTTCAGGCCATCTTCAATGGCGCGCTCAACCATGGGGCGCGCTTGGCCCATGCCTGTCTTGTGCATCCAGGCCACGAGGGCGTCCGCTGGCGAGTCGCCCAGGAGCAACCCCTCTCCAAAGAAGCGCCAGGCATGGTCGGGGTCCATAGACGGCGCAGATTGGGTCACGCTGCGCAAAAATCGGTCGGCCACCTGGCCGGCCCGAACCCGGTCGTCGCCGTGGCGTTGGGGAAAGGGCTGGCAGGCCGAGGGAGGATCGTGTCGCATGGCAGGCGCCTTTGGCAATGGGAAGCAAAGAAGCTCAACTGACAAAATGTAATTTAACAAGTTGCCCCGGAAACGGTCAAACACAGCACCAGAGCCCTCACAATGTGTGCAACACCCTGTCTTGTGACATTAAACAAAACACCAGACACCACAGCACACACCACAGCACACGTTGGTCTGCCTGGAGGCTTTGGACCCCACCAACATCGGTCATGAGGGCGCTGCGCCACAAAACCGCGGATTTTTCGGGTGCTGGCACACCACTTGCGAACTGAAAAGGCCATCCACGGCACAACGATGTCGCACCTTAACAAGACTCAGGACCGACCAGGCACATCCCCATGAAAACCAACGCTGCATCCCTCTTCATCGCCGCCGCCCTCATCTTCTCCTCGAGCACCGCCTTTGCGGGCTTCTCACTGACCTGCGAAGACGACATCATCACCGTAGACTGCGACTCCTCGTGCGACATTGACATTGCGATGGCCGATGCCGGGCTCTTCACGGTCATCGGCGCGGGAGACAGCGTCAGCGGCACGACCAGGACCTGCCACTTTATCAGCGACCCGGACGAAATGGTCTTTATGGGCTCGCATGAAGACGACAGCTTCACCCCAGACCACAGCCTGGACGATGTCGCGCTGGTGGCCTACGGCGGCGACGGAGACGACTACATCCAGGCCACAGGCAACCGCGTCAACACCCTCCACGGGGGCAACGGCGACGATCACCTCAACCTGCTCTCCTGCGATGTCCACGGCTCGTCGGCCATGGGCAACAACGGCCATGACACCCTCTGGGGCACCTACTCCTACGACGACCTGCTCAAAGGCGGCAAAGGCGACGACACCATCGTCGCCTACGGCGGCAACGACACCATCATCGGCAACCGCGGCCATGACACCATCGACGCTGGGGACGGCGACGACATCATCCACGGCGGCAGCGGCAACGACAGCTGTGATGGCGGCTCGGGCTCCAACACCATCCACGACTGCGAATAACCCACCCCAACCCCATCCACCGACCCCACCCCACTCCTCTCCTTCATATCCCACCAACATCCCATCAAAAGGCATGTGAACCCTGGCCATCTCACCCAGGGCTCACATGCCTTTTGCGCGTTTAAGCACCCCCAATCCCCATCGACTCAATTCTCCACCACCGCCACAACGCCCACCGGCGACGATCACCCTACCGCTCTCAATCACGCACCAACCATCATTTTTCCGAAAACAAAAAAACCCGCTTAGATCTCGATACAAAAGGCCTCCACATCAACCAACCAAACCAACCAAACCACATAAAGAGAAAACACCATTGACACAATGAGAGAGACAGACAACTTTTATCTCAACCCCAATGAGAGACTTAAACACAAACGCTCTCAAGCCATCACTCAACATCCACCCACGAGGCCCACATGGACCACAACACCAAGCCCCACCACAAAACCACTCGCCGTTGGACAGTCGCCGTGCGCCTGGGCCAAGAACCGCTGGTGTGGTTTTGCCTGCTCGGTGCGGCACTCTTTGCCATCGATCATCACCTGAGCCCACCCACCCAGGACCCCCGACAGATTCATGTCAGCGAGGCCTCGATCCACGCCATCGCACAGCGCGAAGCGCTTCGCTCAGGGCTCTCCCCCGATGCCAACGCAGTGCGCGAACTGGTCCAACGGCAAATCAATGAAGAGATCATGGTCCGCTACGGCACAGAGCTTGGCCTTGATGAAGGCGACCCCATCATCCGGCGACGCATCATGCAGCAGCTCCAACTCCTGGCGGACACGGAGGTGGATGAACCCAGCGACGGCCAACTGGCCGATTATCTGAACACGCACATGGACCTCTACCAGCGCGAAGCACGCTGGAGCATCGAAGTGCGCAGTTACGGCCCCAAAAGCGAAGGCCTGGCCGCTGCCCAGCAGGCGCTGCACAGCGGCAACGTCCAAAAAGGCTCCAAACCGCTGGCGTTTGGCAAAAACATGGGGTGGCGCTCGGCCTCTGAAATCCAACGCCTCCTGGGCACCAACGCCGTCGACCTCCTTGAGCGCAAAGACTGTCGCCAATGGTGCGGCCCCATCGAATCCAAACACGGACACCTCCTCATCCGCGCCTCTCAACACCGCCTCGCCATGCTCCCAACCCTGGCTCAGGTCCGCCCGCGGGTCCGCCAACGCTGGATGGACGACGCCCGTCACGCCGCCCGGGCTGCTCGGCTTGCTGAACTCAGCCGCCAATACACCATCACCATCGAATGGCCACAGCAGCTCAAATCAAACGACAAACGCCTGGCGGAGGTCACGCCATGAGCAGACTGACCATGGCCATCGCAGCCTTCTGCCTGCTCTGGACAGGCGCCCACAGCCCGGCACAGGCCCATGAGTTCGACCCACACATCGTCCAACTCAATGAACGCGCTCAAAACACCTACGCCGTGCGCTGGACAGCACCGGTAGAGACACAAGCCACGCTGGTCTGGCCCACCAACTGCACCCAAACGCTGGTTCGCCAGGAGGGCCTGACGCGATGGTTTCAGGCCCAATGCCAAACCCCAGCGCCCAACAACGCAGCGCTCAGCCCCCAGGGACTGCCCAACCCCAACGACCACGTCCTGCTCGATGTCCGGCGCCTTGATGGCAAACACTGGCAGCACCTGCTGCGCGGCCAGGACTCTCAGCTGGCCCTGGCAACGCTCTCAAAGAGCACGCAGACCTGGGAGATCGCACGCGCCTACCTGGGGCTGGGCGTGGAACACCTGCTCTTTGGCTTTGACCACCTCTTGTTTGTCCTGGGCCTACTGGCGCTCATCCGCGTGCGCCGGGCGCTCATCGCAGCGGCGACCGCCTTCACGCTGGGACACGCGCTGACACTCTGCCTGGCGACGCTCGGCTGGGTGACGCTCAGCCCAGGCCCGGTGGAGGCCTGCATCGCCTTGAGCCTGGTCTGGATGGCCCGAGAAATGGCGCTGCGCGGCCCCCAAGACGACCACACACAACGCGCCGACGCACACCGGCCGTTTTGGCTCGCAGCGGGAGGCTTTGGGCTCCTCCACGGGCTTGGTTTCGCCGGGGCATTGTCAGAGCTGGGGTTGCCACAATCCCAGGCGCCGCTGGCGCTGGCCGCCTTCAACATCGGCATCGAAGTGGCCCAATTGATCGTCATCGCGCTTGGCCTGCTCATCGCCGCCGCCACGGCGCGATGGAAGGGCCGAGAGCGCCTCTGGCGCCTGGCCCCGTATGCCATGGGAGCGGTGGCCATGGGTTGGTTCTACACCCGCACCCTCTCTGTCCTGACAGCGCACTGAAAAACACCAAAGACACACGGAACAACCCTCATGAACATCAAACCATCAAAACACACCGCTTTGACAATCCTCATCGTCGCCGCCGCGGGTTGCAGCCAGGACGCCCCCAGCGCCGGAAGCATCGACACCCCCGACGCAACCCACTCAGACGCAGACACCCCGGACGCCACCGCACCAGACACCTCCAGCAGCGACGCACAAGACGCCGACAACACCGATGTGGCCACTTCAGACGCAAATGAACCCGACGCCGAAGAACTCGACGCCGTCGATGACACCGAGCCCGACGTCCCCGACGCAGAGCCCCAAGATCCACCGCTGGTCACCTACACACAAGGGGGACGTCAGGAACCTTGCGAAGACCGCCACCCAAACCGACGCGCCTATTTTGGCGACCTGCACATCCACACGTCCTACTCGTTTGACGCCTACTCCCACGAAACGCGCAATGACCCCACCACCGCGTACGCCTTCGCGCGTGGCGAAAAGGTCTGCATCGGCGATTTGGGTCAGGTCGGGGGCATAGAGCGAGGGCGCGTCCCAGCGCAGTTGCGCGAACCACTGGATTTTACAGGGGTCACCGACCACGCCGAGTTGCTCGGTGAGGTGTCGTTGTGCACCACCTCTGGCTCGGAGATTTATGACTCCATCGCGTGCAGAGCCATGCGCAACCAGGGACAACGGGGCGTGGCGCTCCACGCCGCCCCACTCTCCCTCAACAACCCCCTCAGAGTCCCCGGGCCTTGCCGAGACTTTGACATCGACGACCCCAACAACCCCTGCGTCATCGCCGCTCAGGAACCCTGGGCCCAATTGCTGCGCGCCGCCGACGAAGCCAACGACTTCACCTCCGCCTGCGAATTCACCGCCTTCGCCGCCTACGAATGGACCGGCTCACCGCTTGGCTCGACGCTGCATCGCAACGTGATTTTTCGCAACGACAACGTCCCGAGCAAACCCATCAGCTACTTTGATGAAACCGACCCCGAGCAGTTCAGACAACGCCTGGACGAACTGTGCACCCCCAGCGGTGGACGCTGTCAGGTCTTGACCA